>CASEWU010000246.1 GCA_949291725.1 uncultured Bacillota bacterium | reverse complement strand
GGTCTCTTCCAGTTTATCGATCGCCGCCTGGATCACCGTTTCGCTGATTTCGCCCACAGAAGATTTCATATACGGGACCATCCAGGTATGCGTTGCACGATCCAGACCGTACAGCGTTCCGCTGTTTTTGAAAATCGCACCCAGTCCCGTCAGTTCAAGATTGTACGAACCTTGCACGACCACAAAATCGTCTGCATTGACGCCGCTCAAAGTACTGCCGGAAAGCGTGAATTTTTTCCCTTCACGATCGACCGAAAGAACTCTGCGACCCGTAACGCCCGAAACGACCGTTCCGCCTGCGTCGTACACGTCTACGACCATCCCTTCGATCATATTTTTGACAGAATCGACCGTTACCGTATTGCCGGAAACGGATTCGACGGTACAAAGTTTACCGCTGCCGTCGCCAAACAGCATACGCCCGAAATTGAAAGCCGAAGATTTGATCAACCCTTCCATTTCCGCATTCAGCAGATTGACGAAAGCACCCGCGCTGTTTTCGGAAGCGCGTACGGCCTTGTCGCTGATTTCCACCGTACCGTATAAATTTTTCAGAGTCGTTACGAACTGCTCGTAATTATTCCCCGCAGCGGCAGGAAGATCTCCCTCCTCCGTGCCCGCGCCGATACCGCCGTTCACGCCGTACTGCGCCAGACGGCGAACCTCTTTTCCCCAGACATCCGCCGTACTCTGCTTGATTTTTGCAAGAAGCGGATTGACCGAAGTATTGAGCTGTTCGGAAACTACTCCCAAATAAAAAGATTTCAATGCGTTGTCCGCAGTTGTCATCGTTACCATTTTTTATCTCCTTATGCAAGAAAAACTTTTGCCGCGCGTGCGGCTGTTTTGATTCAATTTTCGCTATACGTACTGTAATTTATACGTTTTTGCGAAACAGTTCCTGTGCGAGTCTGCCCGCTTCTTCCAAAGAGCGGATGCACTGGGCAGGCGCGCTCGCCGGCGAACCTCCGTCCGCCATGATATAGGGCGCCTGTCTGGCGGCAAGGTATTTTTCCACTGCCGCGCCGACCTGTTCGTCCAGGCTCTGCGGCTTCTGCCGCAACTCCCCCTCGGCTGCGGACGACATTCCGTTCCCGTCCTGCAGCCGCCCCTCCAATTCGCGCAGACGCTGGCTGCGGCGGGTAAATTCAGCCTCCAGCGAATTGTATGCGTTCAGAAGGGCATCCGCGCTTTTGAACTTGCCGAACGAACCGACCGCGCCTTCTTCTTTCTGAGCCTCCGCTCCCTGCGCCGCGTCCGGCTGCTGCACTTTGTTTTCCTTCTCCATAACGTCCTCCCAAAATAAATTTATATGTTTTACGGGTTTCCCTTTTCGGGTCAATTCTCCGTTTCTTTTTCTTTGTCCTTGCGTTTTTTCTGCGCTTCGTGCAGGCGCAGATGCGCAAGAAACCGCGGCTTTGCCGCCATGTTCTTTTTAAACTCGTCCGACAGCAGATAACGCGTATGTTCCGCGATATGTGCAGCGTCGTCATCGAATTCGTCCGTATCGACTTCTTGCGTGACCAGGCGAATATTTTCTTCTGCCGCCTTGTTTTTATGCAAGGGCAGCAGCCCGCGTGTACTGTCCAAGCCGCCGTAGCCCAATGCGTCCAGCACGCGTTCACGCGTTTCGTCCGGAACTTTGCCGTCTTCGCCCGTAAACAGGCCCATCCGATACATCTCATAGATCAGGGAACGCCGTTTCGCAGGCGAGCTCGCTTCGTCCGTCTCTGCCTCAAACACTACATCGTCCGATGTAATATCCGACGACGAAAAATAGTACAGTTCCACACGTTTCCCTTCCCCCGTCATGCGCATGAGCCTGTGCGCGCCGGCAAACTGGCGCATCAGCCGCAAAACCTGCTTACCGACCGCTTTGAGCGCTCTTTTTACGCTGTCGACCGTAACCGCCAGACGCGTATCATCCAAATCGATAAGAAGCTGTAAGCCCGTGGCACTCGTTACGTGTGTGCGGTTTTGTGTTGTGGAAGAGAGTTCGCTCACGCCGCTGACCAAAATAAATTCGTCCAGCAAACGCTCCTCTTCCTTCTCGAATTCCGCGGGCAGACTGTCCGCACCCAGCATTTTGGGTGCAGCCGCTCCTTGTCTGTATACGAGTACTTTTCCGGGCGGAAGTCCTTCTTCCATAAGCTCATCCGTATCCACAGACCCGTCTTCCACCGCGAGCACCCCCATTGTCAGCCTGTTTAAAAACTCATGTTTGCGGTTTTTGACTGCATTAAACGCACGCTGTACGGGGATCATCCTGTCCACGATACTTCCGCCGAAAAAGGCGCCTGCCATCGTCAGTGCGCACTGTCTTATGAACGGATAGGTGCGCGAGCCCGAATCCCCGTTTTCATAGGGAAGATCGCCGTAATACACCAATCTGTCTCCTGCCACAACGATCAGCCTGCCGTAGGGAAATACACTGCTGCTCTTTTCGTAATACTCCAAAACCAGCGCACTGTTCTTACGCACGCCGCGCAGCCGACTTCCCATTCCTCCGGCGTCGTTTGCCGACGCCGAACCGGGAACCAGCGAAAACTCATCGATGTCTTTTCCTTCCACACGCACGCCGTATCGTTCATAAATCTCAGATACGGGTACGGCTTTTACGTGCATAATGCTTCCCTGATCGGTAAGCTTTTCCCCGGAAAGATCTTCGGGATAAATTTCAAACGGCGAAATGGCCACAATGCGCACGCCCCCTTCCGCACTCTTGCTGTTTGCATCCCAGAGTACTTTGTAAAACGCCGTTCCGCACGTTTCGCTCCACATCGTCGCGCGGGACACCACATCATCGAAGCCGCATTCTTCGCATACGGAACGCAAAACGTTCGTGGCAATTTTAGCAGTCTGAAGATCGCGTTCTTCGCCGGTCGCCGCGCGAACGGTCATCGTGGGGCGGACCTGCGCCAGCTTCGCGCAGCGCGTATCGATCGCGGGTGCGATGTGATTGTAAACACGCCGCGTCATCCACCAGTAGCGCGGCTGCTCCTCTTCCAGTTCCCCCGCGGCGCTCACGTCGCAATACTGGTTCCCCGAAAGGAAGTTCATATTCAGCTCCCAGCTTCGCTCCAGATATCGCCTCTCCTCCTGTCTTTCGCGGAAAGTTTCATAAACAAACTTTACCGTTTCCTCTTCAAACTTTTTGTCAAAAGGATGATCTGCCTTCCGATTGGAATTTACTCCTCCCAGCACTTGCACATTTCCTTTGCTTTTTGCGCCTGTTGCGGGCGCTTCTGTCTTTTTTTGATCCAATTCAGTTCTCCTCCTGCCGACGCAGCTGCTGCAACAGCCGCTGCTTTTCCTCTTCCAGCATTTCGTCGCTCATTTCGCTGAGCGGCGTCTGCCCGTCCATCAGCATCTTTGCCGCCTGAATGTCCGGCGGCACACTTTTCTTTGTTACCTTCCGTTTGATCAGTACGGCTTCGCCGTCGCTGAAACCGTATTCCTCCACGACCTCGTCCGTCTCATACCCCACGGCACGGCGGACAAGCGCCTGTCTTATTTGCTCATCGCTCACAAAACCATCCTCCGATCCTTTGCCTGTCAGTTTCCGCGCCTTGCGCGTATTCTCCGCATCAGGCGCGCCTTATCGCGCTGGACAGCCGTCGGAGGCTTTTCGGGTGCGGAGTTGTGCGGCTTCGTCATGAGATAGTACCTCAGCTCATCCAAAGAGTGATCGTCCTTTTTTTTCGGCACGTCGCCGCTTCCCCAGAAATAGCCTTTCAGTTCGCGGATCAGATTGACACAGCCTTCAAAAACATATAGTTTCGGGACTCCGTTCTCCCCTTTGAGATAGGATTTCACACGCGCTATGCCCGCAAACAAGTCTTTGTTTACGTTTGCGTTTACATTGATGCCCTGTTCATAAAACAATTCGCTCACGCTTTTCGAACTCGCCAGTGTACGCTGATTTGCCGCGGAGTCGATCAGTGCCCGGATTCGGCCCATCCCGTCCGTATGCCAGCCCAGCCTGGCGCTGATCTCTTTGATTTTTGCCGCGTGATATCCGATATCGCGTTTCGCCTCATAATGTTCCGCGACAACATAGACGTTCCCGTCATAATCCACGCAATACCAGTGCGCCGAGAGCGGGTTGTTTAGTCCCGGGTCGATGGAAATCATATCCTGCCATTCAAAGGGAATTTCAAAAGGCGGGATCACGTGTACGTTTTCGTCAAACTCAGGATAAACCAATCCTTCGCTCACACAAAATTTACCGTAACGCCGACTCTGCAATTCCTTTTCATCCATGGACGACGACAAAAGCTTGATCTCACTTTTCTTTAAAAAAGGATTGTCGTCCCATTCCATAAACTCGTACCAGACTTCCGGGTTTCCGCCCTTGTTCATATAGATCTCATCAAACAGGAATGTCAGCCCTTTCAGCGGCGTCATGGTTCCGAAAATGTCGCCCTCCCGATCCAGAACACGCATGCGGCATTCTTCGTAGATATCTTCGGGCGGTTCCTCATCGAACCAGACAAAATCCAGCGACGCGCCCTGAAACTTTTCCCTGCCCTGATCGCAGCTTTTAAAACCGATAACCGAAATCCCGCCGAAAACGTTGCGGATACGGATCTGATCGACGACCCCGGAAGGCGATCCGCGCTTACCCGAAAGCATGACGATCTCCTCGATCCATTCGGAAGGAAGATAATGCAGGATCTTCTTCTGTGCGACATCGCGCTGCACCTGCTGCGAGAGAGATACGACCCAACCGAACACGTCTTTCCTGTTTTTGCGATAGGGATGAATGCCTCTCGCCATCCAGATACATTCCACTGCGCCGCATTCCGTTTTACCGCTGCGGTTCCCCCCGAACACCCAACGGTTTCGCTTCTTGCATTTATGAAAAGCGATCTGTTTTTTATGTTTTTTTCTGCCTGTATTGTAACGGGCAAGCGGATTGTCCCTGCGGCGCGCCTGTTCTCGCTCGATCTGCATGATCCTTTCCAGAGTTTCTTTCTCCTGCCTGTCCAATCCATCGCCTCCTTTGCCGCCGCGCATCTCGATTATACTTGCAAAACTGCATGTTTCCAAATTTTACCGACAAAAATTTCGGCAACTTCGTTTCATTTTTTAATGAACGTATTCAATTATTGAAACCAATTCCACTTTTTGACAACATTCGGCGGAATTCGCGGTTATCTCCTCTGTTTCGCGCCGTCCTGCGCGTTATAATAATGCACAGCCTGAATAAGAGAGGTGGATCATGAAAAAATTCTGGGTATTGCCATTGTTGGCTCTGCTTATATTTTGTCTGCCGCCGCGCGCGGCAAATGCGGAAGAAACGGATATGTATGCACGCGTAATGCAGCCGAACGTCTACTTTTATGAAAAAGCAGACGAGAACTCCGGGCTTTTTATCCTTCCCGAGACTTATTTTATAAAAATTACGGGCGAATCGCAGGAGTATTACGCAGCGGAATATCTTTCCGATACACCCGGGCGCACTCCTCTTTACGGATACTGCCGAAAATCGGATGTCGAGCTTGTCAGCTACATACCCGAAACTCCTTTCCTTGTCTATGACACCGAAGTAACATTCCGTACCTCTTCCGATGATCTTCCGGAAGAATTTATCGTGGAATATAAATTAAGCGCCGCTTTTTACGGTACGTTTTCCTACGGATCCTCTACCTGCTGTTTCGTCGAATTGGACGGCAGATTCGGTTATGTTCCGGCCGCAGCCTGCGCGCCGCTTGCATATCCGCCCAATACTGAGCACACCGAAAGCACCCCTGTCGATCAGGACACCGACGCCGCAAAGCCGCAATCCGTGAGCGCGCTCAACGTGGTGCTGATCAGCGCACTCGCCGTAGTTGCTCTCGGGGCGGTATACTTTCTGTTCCGCCCCACAAAAAAACAGACGCGCCCTCTCGACGAAGATGCAGAAGAATTTTTCTGAGCCTTTGTCCCGTTCTATCCTTTCAGCCTGCTATACATTCAGAAGATTTTCCTTCCCCGACGGTACCCTTTCGGACAAATTCCGCGCGCCTTCGTAATGCTGTATTTTTGCATCGAAGACGTACCCGAAATTTTTCCTTGCCACAGTCGGAGCGCAACTTTGCCCGTCCTCTTTGCGGCTCATTCCCCGATAAGGCGCGTCGCTGACATGCAATTCACCGCGCGTCCGCTTGTCCACAACGGAAAGTTCTCCGCTGCTTTTGACCCGCTCCAAGAGTCCCGTCATATACGGCACTGACGAAAAAGTCCGTAAAAACCACTCTTCATCCATTCCGTTCAATAAAAATAAATGATTCAGCTTTTCACCCAACCGCTTTTGTCTGCGATAATAGGTGCGCTCGCAATACTCGCAACAGATATCGTTGTAATCGCGCTCCAACACCTTCTTTCTTCTGAAATATTTGTATTCAAGCAAATACATTTCTTCTTTGTTCAGCTTTTTTAAAACTTCCTTCATCTTTTCCTGCAAAGCCGCAAAGCAGTCGCGTATGTACATATAGTCCAGAATCTTTTGTACACATTTCTCTGCCGTCTCCTTTCCGCTGAACGAAGCATACGCTTTCGCCTGCGCATATTGTCCGATGTTTTCCGTCAGCTTCTTCAGCTTCGGCCAGACAAGCAGTAAAACTTTTTGATATGCCTTCACCTCTTGTCCCCTCCTTTCAGATTCTTTTCCATCTTTTGTTTCCGGAAAATTTTTCCAATCTTGTGCGGCAAAATAAAAGTTCTTACCCGACACTTCACGATATTGCTTCCCATGCCTGCCATCGTTTCTGCGTCTGTCCGATACTCTTTCTCTTCCGTTCGTATGATTTTTACGCAATCTAATTATGACATATATTTTTCTCCTTTTCCAGCTTGCATGACATTTTTTACGAACATTTGTTTGCTTTTGTATTATCTATACTTTAACAGAAAAAACAGGCATACCATTGCCTGTTTTTTAAAATTTTTTCAAGTTTTGGAAAGATTCTGCCCCGGAAAAGAGGATAAATTCTATCGACAAACGCGCGCGCGTGTGATATAATAAAAAAAACGCAGCAAGAGCGATCAGATCGGACAAAACTTCTGCATGGCGGCACACAAAATGCAAAAGCGTGCAAATCCGTGTTTTCGATAAAGAAAACAGACCGAAAAGTAAAGGAAAGACACACGAACCGTTCACTGTCGGAGCAATCGTCTTTGATCGGGATCTGCGCGCTGCGGAAAGTTATTTTGCCGGGATACGCCGGCTGTAAAATCACGTCTGTAAGAAAAAAGCCCGAAGCGGCTTGGGGAAACACATGAAAAGAAAACTGACAGCGATCCTATTATTTATAATTTTAATTCTCAGCGCGACGGGAAGCATCGTATGGGCGGAACCCGCCTCATCGGCAACGGAGGCGGCGGGAAACGAGGTGCAATTGACGCTTCTGATGCCGGAAACCTACGAACAGTATCTCAAGCTTACCGCACCGACGGATTTTGCCCTCAATGAAAAATACATCGCCATTGCAGACAAAACCACGGGGCAGTCGGCTTCCATTTATATTCTGGACAGAGCCGGCAACGTTTACAAAACGTTTACGTTCAACACACCCAACTCCATCACATCATTGAACTTTTACAGCGACAGCGGGAAAGATTACCTGTTTTTTATCGTGCCGTCGAATCTTGTCTATTACCTGGATCTGAGCGTCGAGAACCTGACCGGGACGGAACAGCTCCTTGGTGAGATTGCTCCGTCCGTCATGTTAATTCACGGAAACGAAATTTTTTATTCCAAGACGACGGAAGGGAGCAGTTCCCTTTTTCATGCAACCCTGGACGGACTGACCGTCGGCAACGAAACAGATATACTCAACGGCGGAACTTTACAGACAGGCAACGCGCGTTTCAGCTTGTACGAAGGACAGGTGTACGTATCGGAAGGCAATAAGGTATATAAATGCTATGCCGATCACATCGACAAGACGACGACGGCTGCGATCACATACGATTCGATCGAGCAATTTGCGATGATCGGCCAGAACCAGGTTCTATATTCCAACTCAGGAAATCTGCTCTATTACAGCAATGAAACACAGAGCATAGCAAACAGCTGCTCGGTTATCAAGTATTACGAAGGCAAAATTTATGTCATTTACAGCGACGGGATTTCCGGATTCAATGCTTCCGCAAAGGAGTTCGACGATTACCGTATCGACCAGTATGCGAGTACCGAAAATCGCATCGGTCAGGATGCCAAAGACGTATCCCTTTGGGGCAACCGCCTTGTGATCACCGACCAGACCAACCGCCGCGTGCTTATCTACGATAAAACAAATATGCAAACCCCTTATGCGGTTGTAGACGGTATCGAATTCGGGCAGATCGTCTGCGCCGGGATGGATACGTTCGCAGTTTCGGATACCTCCCAGATCCTCATCTACGATTACAGCGGAAACCTCAAAGTTACACTGGCAAAGTCTTTGTTCGATTCCGTCATTCACGGCATCGCCTATTCTTACGGCAATTACTATATCGTCGGCGAAGGCAACCGCAACGCCTACATTTTCCCCGAAACAGGGACGGACAGCACCCAACTGAAAGGTGGTGTAAATTTACAGACGACCGCATGCACTTCCGTTACTGCCGACATATTCGGGAACCTGTATGTGCTGCAAGGGACTTCCGTTTATCAGTATACGGCGGAAACGTTCGGAAAAAGCGTCAGCGGTAATCACATCTGCACTTTCTCCGAACCTCCCGCAAAGATCTTGTGCGATTATGTCGGAAATATATATGCCTGCACGGAAGACAGCATTTTGAAATACAGCGTTTCCGATCAGAAAATCACAGATTATGATATCGGCACGGAATTGAATGCGCTCGTTTACAATAACGGAGCTTCTTCTCTCGCATCCTTCGCATTAAGTTTTGAAAACAGCGAGATATATATTCTTTCGGATGGATTCATTGCAAAAACCGAGAGCTTTTCTATCGCTTCTTTAAATAATTTGTCCGCCGAACAAGCTTACGAAAGGATATTTGTATCCGGCACGGATACAAATTCTGCCGAAAACACGCTGATCCGTGTAAACGCAGGATGCGTAGGCATCCGCCTCGACCTCTCTTCTTTTACGAAGGATTCCTCCGTTCTCCCCTGCCGCGATTACTCACGCTTTTCTGACGGCGGAAAAATCGGCGTTGTTCTTGCAGAGACCGACTACGGAGCCATCGTACTGTTCCATGAACTGCACGAAAACGACAAGAATCCTATCACAAACAGAAGTTATGAGATCTATCTGCTGCCCAAAGGAAGCAATTATGAGTCTCTCGGAACGCAGTATTACACTCCGAAAGAAACAAATTCCATGGCGACCGTCTCCAATGATGTGGGACTTTATAAATATCCCGCCATGCATAAATTCCGTACAAACAGCGAAGGCACGGCCGAAATTCTCGGCAAGATCAGGGATTTGAAACAGGGAACGCAGGTCTTTGTATTGGGAGAATTGAATCCCGGTTCAGGGATCCTGGACGCGGGATCCTATTCCTTCATATTGGTAAAAACGGATTCCGGGGACCTGTATGGTTTTGTTCCGACCAGTTACCTGATCCAAACAGGTGAAAGCGCAACGGGCGAAGGCTCCTTTGTATTCCGCAACCTGATCGACGGAGCAACCGTAACTTTATACAAAAATACAGAGACGCTTGTGCTTCAAAACAGCGAACGTCTGCAAGTTTACGGAACGGCAAACGAAAGCGATCTCATTTTTGTGGCTTATGTCGACGCAAATGGAAACATCTATACGGGTTGGATCGAAGAAGCTCTTCTTGAAAAAGAAGACAGTTCGATTATTGCCGTGCTTGTAATTGTTCCGCTTGTTTCCGCCGTGGTACTCTTTTCTGTCTGCTACCTGATTTTACGCAAACAGCCGACCCTGCAATAATATCGGTTCGGAATCGGCGAATCGTCATGATGCTTTGAACGGCTTTTTAAACCGACAAAAATTCATGGTTTTACAGAATATTTTTTCATGAAAAAACGCCGCGGCATAAAAAATTTATGCCGCGGCGTTTTGCAGGCACAATGAATAAAGCCCTTCCGCACGAATACTCGTGCGGAAGGGCTTTATCCGTTCATAATCAATACTTAGGCCATATCAAAACAAAGGCGCAGGACGGCGCCTGTAACTTACTATTCTGTATGCATGCCGCAAGCGGTATCTCAGCAGACGAAAACAGCCGCTCTGTCCGATACCGATATAAATTTCTGATTTGCCGTACATGCCGAAGGCGGAGAGCAAAATTGCTCTCCGCCTCCGATTCTCCCCTTTATCAAACCGAATTATTCAAAATCCCCATGTGTAAATGCAGGTTCTGCGCCGGTGTATATAGAAAATTCGCGATCGAGATCAAAGTCATCCGCGCTGTCAAACGCTGCCAATTTGGAAATGGAAACCTCATAAGCGGTCATGGTTTTTACTTCATACTCCGAAATTTTCTTTTGATATTCGCGGCTTTGGATACGTCCTGAAAGTGCAATCTTATCTCCCACCTGCAAATTTTTTACAAAGCGGGCGTTTCTGCCCCAAGCGATGCAGGGAATATAGTCGGATTTATTATAAGCCCTGTTGACGGCGACCAAAAGGTCGGCAATCTCGCGGTTAAACGGCGTTGTACGGTATACGGGCGGCTTGCAGATATATCCGCTGAGCACAATGCTGTTCGGATTTTTGGAAGGCGGCACATCTACGGGTTCCCGTACAAAGACAGTCAGCATCAGACGCGATTTCCCGTTTTCGATTTTATTGTAAGAACGGAACTGCCCCATCGCGCAGAGTGTGGAACCGACCTTAAGGTCCTGTTCGGAAATCAGACGTTCCGACACGGTTACAGGCAAAATATCCGCCTGTCCCGAAAGACGCATCACTTTAACATACAATTCGTAAAAGCCTTCACCATACACTTCATGAGAAAACGTAGCTTCGCTGACGATTTCACCTTTAATAAAAACCTTGTTGTTCTTCTCTGTGCCGTTCATAAAAAAGTACCTCCAGAATATCCTATCGCGTTTCGGTGTTTTTCAGGACGCGCTGTGCTGCCTGCCGTTCGCGTCAACGGTAAAATGATCGCGGTAGATAAGTTCCCCGACAGGAACGAATTCATAACCGCTGTTTTGCAATGTCGCCAGTACGGCGGGCAATGCTTCGGCTGTATGTAAACCATTGTTATGACACAAGATGATACTGCCGCTCTTTGCCTTCCCCACTATGCGCAATGTAATTTCCGACGCAGACAGATCTTTCCAATCCAGACTGTCCACATCCCACTGTATCGTATAAAGCCCCATATCTTTGGCCGTTTCGATCAGAAGATCGTCATAATCGCCAAAGGGCGCCCGAAAAACCTCCACAGGTTTCCCGGTTATTGCAGTGATCGCCTCCGAAGAAGTCTGCAACTCGCGGCGTATATCCGCTTCCGACAGCTTTGACATATACGAATGCGTAGAACTGTGTGTTCCGATCTCATGCCCTGCCTCATCGATTTTTTTGACATATTCCGGATATTTTTCTGCCCAGAATTCCACCATAAAAAATGTGGCATGCACATTTGCTTTTGCAAGCGCCTCCAAAATCGCATCCGTATGATCGGTACCCCAGGCACAGTCGAAAGAGATGGCAACTTTTTTATCTTCACGTTCCACGCTGTAGATGGGAAGTTTCCGAACCGTTCCCCCCGTAAAAAGCGCATAAGCGCCTGTCGCCTGTACCAACAAGACCAACGCCAGCATCACCGCCGCAAATCCAACCGCCGCAGCTACACGCCGCGCATGTACAATACCGATCTTCATTTCTCCACCTGATTATACTATCCGCACATGCAAAAAATTTAGCAGAAAATGACGAAAATCCACTTAGATTGACGTTTTTGCCTCCGCTCATACTTTCACACACGCCGATTTTTTTATTCTATCTATATTCTGTCCCTTCAAAATTTATTCCTGCCGCCATCCGCTATGGACAGCATATTCATCCAAAACATATCTTTCCGCTTCGATGTTCCATAATCCTGCCGCCAGAATCTTTTTCTATGAAATCTCACTGACTTTCGCAAGCGATCCGAATCAACGAAAAAAACGCTGCTGCATGCAAAAAATTTGCATGCAGCAGCGCTGAACGGGACGAGATAACCTCAAAAACTAACGCCGAACCCTCCTTTTTAGTATATTTTAACTTTTCCGTGTGTCTGCCGGTTATTCAGCTTTCTCCGACATATCCGTCCGCCGACATCCCCGATGCTGCGTTTGATTTCATCTTCTTTCTTACTTTCATCCTTTATTTCGTCATACCCAACAGCTTTTATTTTAAAGCCTATCGCCACCACTTCACGTTACCTGCGGACAATGCATGGCTTTTCAAATCAACACCCTGTCTTGAAGCAGTGGTTTATCCCTAAAGCAAATGCTGATACCCGTCGGCAGGCATTGCTTGCATGAAGGGGGCAAAATAAAGCCCCCATAAAACAGCTTGCTTTCGCCATCGACAGGCGCCCGGTCTTGATATTTTAAATTAAAAAGTCTTCTGTATTCCACTTGCAATAAAGAATATGAACTCTATCCCAACGACAGTACGTTTAAGCAGGCGAACGCGCCATAACAAAAGGCTCTGCCGGATGATCCGGCAGAGCCTGCATAACTTTTTTATGATCAAACAATGTATTTTTCTTCCGCCTGCGGCGCATCATCCAGTTCTTTCTTCTTTGCTTCGTAACCGGGCTTGCCCAAAAGCGCATACGTCGCTTGTTTTCCGGCCTCCACACCCGGCTGATTGAACGTATCAATGTTAAACATGGCGCCCGTATATGCCGTCTGCAATTCAAACATATACATCAATTCGCCCAACGTGAATTCATTGACTTCCGGAAGCCAGATCGTATAATTCTGTCTGCCTGCTTTTGCAAGTGCATACGCCGTCGCCTTATTCTCCGCCTGGATCAGCTCATTCATTGTGTGTCCACCCAGGAACGAAACATCCGGAATATCTTCACAGCCGTGCGGGATCGCCACTTCTTTGCGGTAATTTTTCACCGACAGGAAGGTAACTACTTTATCGAACGGTCCCTCGGTATACAGCTGCACCTGCGAATGCTGATCGGTTACGCCCAACGATTTCACAGGCGTCTGCCCCACATTGCAAGGCTTTCCGTCCAGCGTAACGTTCTTTCCGAGGCTCTCTGCCCACAGCTGGCAGTACCAATCGGACATCAATTTCAAACTGTCGGCATACGGCATCATGACCCCGACATTCTTGCCGCGCTTCATTGCCATGTACTGCAACACCGCGCAAGCCAGTGCGGGATTCTTCGAAATTCCCGGCTTATTGCAGATGCTGTCCATATAAGCCGCACCCGCCAGCATCGCCTTGATGTCCAGTCCCAGCACCGCCGCAGGCAACAATCCAACCGGGCAAAGCTCCGAAAATCTTCCGCCTACTCCGTCCGGAATGTAAAACGTTCTGTATCCGTACCTCTGCGCCAGTTTGATCAGATTTCCCTTTTTATGATCCGTCGTTGCTATGATATTCTCTTTCGCCTTTTCCCCCAAAGTCTTCGTCAGGATATCGTTGATGATCAGATACTGCGTCATTGTTTCACTCGTCGCGCCCGACTTTGTGATCACGTTGAAACAGGTCTTTTCCGGCTCTATCACATCCAAAAGCGCTGCCATACGCTCAGGATCCACATTGTCTTCCACATAGAATTTCGGACCTTTCCTCTTGGACGGCGCAAGATCGTTGTAATGCAAATGACAAAGCGCATTGAAAACCGCGATCGGGCCGAGCGCACTGCCGCCGATGCCGAGCACTACAAAATATTTAAACTTGCGGCGTACCTCTTTCGCGGTCGCAATGATCTCTTCCACGATCTCTTTTTGATTATAAGGAAGCTCCATCCAACCCATCATGCCCTTTCCGCGATTGTCCGCCACATAATCAAAAGCATCTGCCGCCACCTCTTTCAGCTCGTTCAGCTCAGAATCTTTAAATCCATCGTTCCCGATAAATTTCTTCATCATATAATTGTAATCCACGGTCAAGCGCATACTGTTGCGCCAATCTTTATTCCTGAAATTCATAGAAAAACCTCCGTTTCCAATCTGATTCCTTACATATTATTTTAAAACAAAAATGTACATGTGTCAACAGTTCCGCGCAAATTTCTCTAAATAGTGCGGCGATCTTCCCTATGCAGTCCTCCCTTGCCTCATAAAAGATACTTTTTCTATCGTTTTTCTTAAATTTATGACAAATTTATATAAAAACTTTTAATTCCATACCTTTTTTTGCGTTTTTTTAAGCAACAGCAACTCCCTAAAACAAGCTGATTTTTTCTGAAATTTTCTGCCGAATTTCGCGGCAAAATCCCGAGCAAAAACATGCTTTCGTATCTTTTGTGTAAAGCAACGCCAATCAAAGCGAAGCGGCTCGCAAATATTTGCGAGCCGCTCCGCTTACCCTGCATGTTTTTATCAAAAACTGCAGCCTATATTCCGATTTTATAAATAATTTCATCCAGGTAATCGCAGGACTGCTTCAGCTCTTTATAAGCGCCGTAATCGCCTGCATATACCTCGATAAGCACCGCTCCGTCAAACCCGACGTCTTTCAAGCGGCGCAAGCATTCTTCAAAATCAAAAATCCCCTTACCCGGCAGGCAAATTTTTCCGTCTTCGTCTACATCAGAAAAATGCACGTGCGCAATACAGCCTTCCATATCTTTCAGGTACATCTGATACGGGTAACAGGAAAGCCGCGCCTGTTTTACGTCAAAAACCCCTTTCAGCTCCGAATAATAGTTCCGTATCCCTTTGAAGATGCCGGGGGCATTGTACAGAGCCCAATGCACGTTTTCCAGACAAAGCTTTACCCCGTGCGCCATGCAAGCGCCGTCGATCTCCCGCAAGCTTTCCGCCAAAGACGCATAATCCCTGCTCACAGAATTCTTTTTCAGTCGGGTTATGCCATGAAAAGTATAGTATCTCGCCCCGAATTCATGCGCCGATTGCATTGCTCCGTCCAAGATCCGAAAGGCATCCGCCTTCGCACGCGGATGACCGCCGAATAGCTGCGGTTCAAACTGTGTATTCAATAAATGCACCGAGTTTACGTTCAGATTCCCCTTATGCGCATTGAGAACCTGCGCAAATTCGTGCGTGTATTCTGACAATGTTGTCAGAAAAATTTCCGTGCTCTTTACCCCGAGCCCGTCCAGAACCGAAAGCGCGTCTTCATTCATTTCCCGCAAAAACAGCGACGCAGTCGATACTCCGCTATACATGACCAGCCTTCCCGAATTCGTTTATTTTTTCATATATGAGTATATCATATCAGACCCGCAATTGCAATGAATTCCGTTTAAAATCTTCGTTGACAGCTTTTCCCTTCCATGTTATAATATTTACAATTCAACAAAGCCAGGAGATTTTTAAATGCACGCTTTCCGACCCTACATCCATAAAACTCAATACTATGAGACAGATACGATGAAAATCGTTCATCATTCCAATTATGTGCGTTGGATGGAAGAGGCGCGCTGCGACATGCTGGAACAAATGGGTATAGGTTATGACGTCATGGAAAAGCAAGGCATCCTCAGTCCCGTCCTGTCCGTACAGTGCGAATACAAATCCATGACAAGATTTCCGGACGAAGTCAAGATCACGGGAAGACTCGTCCGTTATACAGGCGTGCGTTTTGACATCGAGTACGAAATACGTGATGCAAAAACAAATGCACTGCGTACGGTATGCAAAAGCTCCCACTGCTTTATAGACGAAACAGGAAAGCCCATTTCCCTGCGCCGGAAATTTCCCGAATGGGACAAACTCTTCTGTGAATACGCCGAATCGTACCGCTGAATATTGCCGCTGCATTTATTTTTCATCTTACCCCAAGTAAACCAAAAACGAATGGTTTTTTACGCACTAAAAAAGCAAACCTTTAAAAAACAAAGGCAGCCGCAAAGCGCATTTTGCGCTTTGCGGCTGCCTTTACAATTTTTTCCGTTTACTTATTTTCAAAACCGCTTACACATCTTTATATATTTTCTAAAAACGCATACCGATTTTATAGTCAAAGCCACATTTTTTTACAGCCACCAGATCTGCATATCTCCCTTTCCGCGATTTGCCCATGCAAAATACGGGATGAGCTTTAACGTAAATTTTTCCGCATAAGGAGGATCGTACGAATACAATGCATCCGAAGTGCGCATCTTTTCGGCGGGCACTTCCAAGACAAAATCCTCACCCGTTTTCACGTTCGCTCCGCCCAGTGAAGCGATGCGCACGGAACGCAGATTCTTGCCGTTGTCTACACTCTCGCCGCACAGCACCATCGGCCCGTATTCCACCGCTTTTCTGCCGTTGTCATACCACACGTTTTCGTTTGCATAAACAAATCTTGCCTTCATCTGAAAATCCAACGCGATCACAATCTCCCCTTCGCAGGATACACGAATATAATCATCGCAAACGCAAGGCTTTTCTTCTTTTCCGTCCACACTCATCACAATACCGCCGTTCCATGAGGGCACCCGAAGTGCCAAATTTGCCTTTCCTTTCACACGAACCGTTACTTTCCCGTCATAGGGCATCGCCGACTCTATGCGGATCCTTGTCCCTGCGATCTCCGTTTCAGAAGAAATATATTGATTCACGAAAACGGTGCCGTCCTGAATGCCGTAAATATAATTCCCGATACTCTCTATAAACCGCGTAACATTCGGCGGACAGCAGGAACAATCAAACACCTCCACGCGTTCGGGCAAAGGACAAAACAACTTCGTTTTCAGACTGTTGTTATAATCCACGATATTTTCATGCATTTCCAGCGGATTCACATAAAAAAATCCCTTTCCGTCTTTACTCTCCCCCGCCAGAATATTATTGTAAAGCACTTTCTCAAACACCGCGTGATACTGCGCTTTGTTATTCAGCTCCGCCAGCCGCGCACAGAAAAAAGCCAAAGCGATCGCCGCACATGTCTCACTGTACGCATAAAAATTCGGCAGATCATAGGCAAACGTAAACGCTTCCCCATGGTAAGTCGAACCCGTTCCCCCCGTAATATACATCTTTTTCTGCGTAATATCCCGAAACAGCGTTTCGCATGCCTGCGCCAACGACTGATCGTCCTTGATACGCGCCAGATCGGCCATCGCCGAATACAGATACAATGCACGCACCGCATGCCCCTCTGCCGTCTTCTGCTCTCTGACCGGCGCATGATCCTGATGATAGAGAGGATATGCAAACGCATATGTCTCTTCGTGATGTCTACCGCGTTCTTCAATAAAATAATCGGATAAATCCAGATATTTCTTCTTTCCCGTCGACATATACAGTTTTACAAGCGCCAGTTCGATTTCAGGATGTCCGCACGTATAAAACGCGGTATCTTTCCTGACATAAAACCGCTCGTAAATGTAATCCGCATATTTCTGCATGGCTTCATAAAGCCTGTCGTCTGCCCCCGACTCATGCAGCGCCACCGCCGCTTCGATCAGGTGTCCCGCACAATATAATTCATGCTCCGTACGCTTTTTAAAAATATTTTCCGGCTCGTATACCTGAAAATAGCTGTTGAAATAACCGTCCTGCCTTTGGTTTGCACAAATATCCGCAATCGCTTCATCCGCCAGCTCTTTCAGTTTTTTGTCCTGTTTTTTTGCCAGAATATAAGCCGCACTCTCCAGCCATTTCGCAACATCCGAATCCCAAAAAATATGAGGTTTGTGCGCATCGTCGCGAATACATTTCAGCGCCGCAAATCTTCCCGTTTCTTTAAAGCGTTTGTAAATATTGTAGACGGATACACTCGCATTCAGTTCCTGCAACCTGCCGATAAAACCGTCCCGTATTTTCACCTGCTTAAAATCAATCGCCTGCATCTATTTCCTCCTGATACAATATATTTGACCGAGAAAGTGCGGTATTTGGATTGGCACTTTCCAAGTTCCGTTACCTAAGCTATAATGGAAATGTATTTAAGGTCTGACGATAACCTCCTTGTGCTTTTACGCACGAATAAAAGACTGTCAGCCGGCTTTCCATTATAGCGTTCGGTTTTTGCAGGTTGGGCTTCGCGTCCGTGTAACTAATCAGATTGAATAAGTAATGGTTCTTGTCGGTCACCTTTTTACAAATCCATTCCTTAGAGGTAGTTATGAATGCTGTCGGTATCGATGTTTCCAAAGGTAAGTCTACCGTTGCCGTCCTGCGTCCGTTCGGCGAAATTATTGTTTCACCGTTCGAAGTGTATCACAATCCAAAGAAACTTTCCGAGTTGGTCACTCTCCTCAAAAGTTTGGACGGCGATACCAAAATTGTCATGGAGTACACTGGCAACTACTACCTTCCTGTTGCTCTGTTTCTCCAAAATGTTGGTTTGTTTGTCTCCGTTGTCAATCCTATTCTTGTTAAAGAATACAGCGACAAATCTTTAACTGTCCGCAAAGGTAAAACGGATAAGAAAGACTCCATAAAGCTTGCTGCCTTTGCTTTAGACCGTTGGAACGAGTTGCCTGTCTTTTCCTCTCAATCTGACACAAGAACATTGCTCAAAGCCTTTAACAGGCAATACAACCAGTACAACAAACTTAAAATTATGCTCAAAAACAATCTTATCTCCATCCTCGATCAAGCTTTCCCCGGGGTTAATACTTTATTTAATACTCCCGCAAGAAAAAAAGACGGACACGAAAAATGGATTGATTTCGTACTCAAATTCCCTCATTGCGATTGTATTTCAAGAAAATCATATTCCGTTTTTTCTAAATGCTATCTTTCATGGTGCAGAAAATACGGCTACTATTTCTATGAAACAAAGGCAAAAGAGGTTTATTCGTTTGCTTGTAACTGTGCTCCGTCCTTAGTCGATTCAGAAGCCGCTCATGCGCTTGTTTCTACCGCAATTTTGCAACTTAATACGCTTAATGAAACTCTTGCCTCTCTGCAAAAAGAAATGGATCTTTTGGCAAGCACTCTGCCGGAATATGATACCGTCATGAGCCTATACGGCGTTGGATCTGTACTCTGCTCGCAACTCATTGCCGAAATCGGTGACGTGTCGCGCTTCACAAACAAAAAAGCGCTTATTGGCTTTGCCGGCATTGACGCTCCGCCTTTCCAGTCCGGCAATTTCAATCCGCAGTCCCGAAGTATCTCCAAACGCGGCTCTGCTGCTCTGCGCAAAACTCTGTTTCAGATCATGGCTGTTATCCTCCAACACGAACCCTCTAACGAACCTGTATTCCTTTTCATGGATAAAAAGCGTTCCGAGAGAAAACACTTCTATGTCTACATGATGGCGGGTGCCAATAAATTTTTACGCATTTATTATGCCCGTGTTATGGAAAGACTGAACTCAGCACAAACCGCAGCTTAATCTTTGTTTTTTGCTGCCGTTCGCACGAACGGCTTTTTTCCATGCGCTTTTTTAGTCGGCAAAAAATCTTATTTTTTTCTGCTTATTTTCCCTTGACTTTTATTTGCAGGTCTTTTTCAACTTTTTTAAATGCGTTCAAATAAAAACGCACCGCTTTGGTACTCACCGCTCGGACGCAGCCGCAGCCTGCCGTTGTTTACGTCAAAATCCAGCGATGTATACGCGGCCGCCAGCTTGTAACCGACCACATCCGATTCACTCAAAGTATAAGGTCGTTCAAAAAAATGCGCCAGTATCAACATTCTGTTCAGATCTCTGGATACTTTCTTGTAGATCTGACACCCCTGCGGTTCACGAAAATAAGTTATGCCGCACTCCGATTCCGCTATATCCCCATAGCGGATCACATCCTTTACGGCGTTATAAAATTCTATTCCCTCTTTGATCTTCGCTTTCTGCGCAGAATTGATCTTATGCACATCGCCCGAAACACAGATCCGCCCGAACATCGCCGAAGTCATCGACCAGACGATCCGATCGATCGTATCATTTTCGCGGATCACTGCCCAGATCTGGCTCTGCCGCGCAGGGATGACCCTCGAAACATTCGCCGCTACGATCGGGATCTCCTTGCACTCATGCGCATCCGAAAAGCTGCACATTGAAACTTCACGCATGCGTTTCGGTTCAATACGGCTTCCGCCCGAAGAACAATTTTCAATCACAATGTTGGGCACGTTTTCCTTCAGCCGCTCTAAAAAGCGAAGACTCTCCCTCGCAACCTCTCTTCCGCCTTCTCCCAGACTCTCCGCTCCGTCGCAGCCCATTCCGTACGTATCATTGTAATCGATTTTAATATACGTAAACCCGTTTTCGCGTAAAAAATCGCAGACTTTCTCTTTCAGATAATCCTGCACTTCTCTTTTTCGCAGATCAAAAAAACGTCTGTTTTTTGTTGTGAGAATATTGCCGTCCCGCTTGAGAAGCATGTCCTTTTTACGAAACGCTTCGCTGTCGCGCCCCGCCACTTCCAATTCAAACCATATCCCTGCCTGCATCCCCTGTTCCCGTATCCTGCGCACTGCCTCTGAAATACCGTTCGGGAATAATTGCCTGTTCTGCACCCAGTCGCCCGTAGCATTACACCAACCGCATTTTTCAGGCTTATACCATCCCGCATCGATCACAAAATACCCGAACGGTATGCCGCGGATACTCTCTAAAATTTCCGTTATATTCTTTTCGCTCGGCACGCCCCATGTCGTACAATATTCGTTGAACAGCACCGGCATATCCTCTTCGCTCTTCGGGACGGAAAGTCTTGAATCCTGAAAACGAACAAAATCATTGCAGACGTCATTTACCGTTCCGTACCGCACACGCAAAAAAGCGCAATCCGTCCGATAACTTTCCCCTGGCGCTATCTTTTTAAACCAGTGTCCGAACTCATAATCTGCCGCACCACCCGAAAAAGCCGAGGTCTCTTTTTCTTTATATACTTCCATCTGCCAGCTGTAAGGCGCTTCCAGCATAGCCGCCAGAATAAATCCGCTCTGTTCGTCCGTAATCGCCGCAAAGGGGAAATATCCGCGATTCGGCATAGAACCGATCTCGCCGAACCGTTCACATTTCACCCCGTAACGCGCCCAGCTCATGTCCAGTCCTAAGTTGCAGAATTCGTCTGTCTTTAATCGGCATTCACGGCTCCATGCACTTGTCATTCGCACTAATTTCAGTCCCTCATCCGTTATCTTTTCCGACGAAACCCTATAAATACCGCTCACCGAAAAACTTTGCAGGCTTTCCAAAACCTGCGTCTTTTTGGTATGGTTTGTATATTCTGTCCACACCGAAAAAACACCTGTATTCCTGTCGAATTCAAGCACGTGCAAATACTCGTTTCCCTTTCCGTCGGAAAGAGAAGTCTGCACCTTATCTCCCTCTTTTTTCTGCGAAACGATCCGGAGGATCACACTGGAACGATTGCGCATCGTTACCCCTTGTGTGTAGTCCGCAAGATTGTAATCGCCCCGCAGCGATACCTGAACCATGCTGTCGCAGCAAAGCGCATCCGCATCCCCGATCTCCACATTGGCAGGATAAAGACTCAGCCCGATCCCCCATTCCGTCTGCACGTAATACACTGCCGTATCGCCGAACTCATATTTTTTGTAAAGCAAAATCCTTTCTCCTTTTCCGCCGCCCGTCATGCTTTCACGACAATTCCAGTTCATTATAATATATAAAACACTACAATGCAAGACTTTTTTTAAAATTCACGCATGCGTCATATTTTACTTACGAAATTTCCGTATCCAAGCCTTTCCTCTGAATTTTCCCGATAAATTTTTCGGGATGTTTACGAGTCTCGTAAAAATATTCGGTCAAACATTCAAAAATGTTCAGTAGTTGCAGACACCATTAAAAAAGGGACGCCGTTCCATTCCGAACCTTGTCCCTTTTCTTGCAGAAAGCACTGTGCCGTTCAAAATTTTTGACGGCGTATTATTTTCTTCTGTTCTGCCAAACGACGTCCGACCACTGCAGATCTTTCTTGAACTGTTCTATCTTTGTATTCTCGTCGATAACGACCGATTCTATGCCCCACATATCCGCCATATCGACCATATCCTGTACGGAAAGCTCAGACGATACGACCGTATGATGTGCGCCGCCCGCATAGATCCACGCCGCCACGCCTGTTTTGAAGTCGGGTTTGATCTTCCACATCAGCCCGCCGACCGGCAAGTTCGGCATATGGTGCGGCCATTTGACCAATTCGATCTTCTGAATGATCAGGCGCATACGGTCTCCCATATCGACCATGGATACAGCAACCGCCTCGGGAGACTGAATACCCTCGAATACAAGGCGCGCCGGATCCGATTTTCCGCCGATCCCCAAAGGATGCACCTGAATCTCCGGTTTCGTCCCCGCAAACTGCGGCGAAACTTCCAGCATATGTGCCCCCAGGACAAGTTCATCCGCAAAGTCATAGGTATAGTCTTCCATCAGTCCCGTGCCTTTCTGGTCTGCCATGTACTGCATGATCGCACCCATCGCGGCAACCTTCCAGTCGCCTTCCGCGCCGAAGCCGTACCCCTTGCTCTGCAGATCCTGGATCGCAATGCCCGGCAACTGATTCAATCCGTGCAAGGCACCGAAATGATCCACGATACCGATATAGCCGCCCTTTTCCTTGCAGAATC
>CASEWU010000245.1 GCA_949291725.1 uncultured Bacillota bacterium | reverse complement strand
ATGTTTGACAAGCAAGTCGTTCATTTTCTGGAAAAGCGAAGCGCCTGTGTTGCCGAGTTGAGGAAGGATGGTGATCGCTGTTTTAACGAGGTCAAAACGATCGATCTTATTCTGTACGCGCATGTCGAAGGGTGTCGTGATGGTGCCTTCTTCCGTATACCCGAATACGTGCAGGTTTTTATTGTGGCGCGTGTAAGTGAGTTCATGGATCAGAGTAGGGTACCCATGGAAGTTAAAGATAATAGGTTTGTCTTTTGTAAAGATCGCGTCATAATCTGCGTCGGTCAGACCGTGCGGGTGAACGCCGTGCGGCTGTAATTTCATAAGGTCTACCACATTGACAAAGCGGATCTTCAAAGAGGGCAGGTTGTCGCGAAGGATGGTCGTGGCAGCCAGTGCTTCTAAGGTAGGAGTATCGCCGCAGCAGGCAATGATGATGTCAGGTTCTTCACCGGCGTCGTTGGAAGCCCAATCCCAAATGCTGATACCCTGCGTGCAATGTTTGACGGCTTGTTCCATTGTAAGCCACTGGAAGCTGGGGTGCTTGGATGCGACGATGACGTTCACATAGTTTTTGCTCTTTACACAATGGTCGAAGCAAGAGAGCAGGCAGTTGGCATCCGGCGGCAGATACATGCGGACAACGTCTGCTTTTTTGTTGGCGATATGATCTAAAAATCCCGGATCCTGGTGCGTATAACCGTTGTGGTCCTGCTGCCAGACGTTGGAGGTGAGTATGAGATTCAAAGACGCGATATCCTGTCGCCAGGGAAGCTGGTTGCATACTTTGAGCCATTTTGCATGCTGTGCAGCCATGGAGTCAACGACACGGATAAATGCTTCATATGATGCGAAGAACCCGTGGCGCCCGGTCAGAATATAGCCTTCGAGCCATCCTTCACACATGTGCTCTGATAAGTAAGAGTCCATAATGCGTCCGTCCTTGGCGAGCTTGTCGTCTGTCGGCCATATCTCTGCATTAAAGTCGCGGTTCGTGGCTTCAAAGGCGCGGTAAAGGCGGTTTGACATACACTCGTCGGGTCCGAAAGCGCGGAAATTTTTGCTTTCTTCGTTGAGCTTGAATACATCGCGCACATAACCGCCGAGTTCAAGCATATCCTGTGTTTTTACGCTGCCCGGAGCAGGAACATCGACAGCATAGCTTTTGAAATCAGGCAACCGCAGGTCGCGCAGGAGCTTTCCGCCGTTAGCGTGCGGGTTTGCGCTGATACGGTGATCTCCTTCCGGAGCCAACGCGCGAAGTTCGGGTTTGAGACGATAATTTTCGTCAAAAAGCTCGTCCGGTCTATAGCTGAGCAGCCAGTCTTTGAGGAGTTGCATGTGTTCCGGCTTTTCCATAGAAATAGGGACTTGATGCGCGCGGAAGGAATTTTCGATTTGCAAGCCGTCCACGACCTTCGGGCCCGTCCAACCTTTCGGGGTACGAAGTACGATCATAGGCCAGAAAGGGCGCTGCGTATTTTTGCCGTCGCGAGCGTCTTTTTGAATCTTTTTGATTTCTTCAATGCATTTGTCCAGCGTTTTTGCCATTTTTCGGTGCATTTCCATGGGGTCGTCGCCTTCTACGAAATAAGGCTTCCAGCCGCAGCCGTGGAAAAAGCTTTCAACTTCATCGTGGGATATACGCGCAAAAACGGTAGGATTATTGATCTTATAACCGTTTAAATGAAGAATCGGAAGAACGGCACCGTCGCTTGCGGGGTTCAGGAATTTATTGGAATGCCAGGCAGTGGCGAGGGGGCCCGTTTCTGCTTCACCGTCGCCGACCGTTACGGCAGCGATGAGATCGGGGTTATCAAAAACCGCACCGAAGGCATGTGCGATGGAATAGCCGAGTTCGCCGCCTTCGTTGATCGAGCCGGGAGTTTCCGGGGCAACGTGGCTGGAAATGCCGCCCGGGAAGGAAAATTGTTTGCACAATTTCTTCATGCCTTCATAGTCCTGCCCGACGTTCGGGTAAACTTCACTGTAAGTTCCTTCAAGGTAGGAGTTGGCAACAAAGAAATTACCGCCGTGTCCGGGACCGGATAAGAGGATCATGTCCAGATCGTATTTTTTTATGACTCTGTTCAGATGTACATAGACAAAATTCTGTCCGGGAACGGTTCCCCAGTGTCCTACGATTTTCTTTTTGATTTGATCACGGGTCAAAGGCTTCCTGAGCAGAGGATTGTCCAGTAAATAGAGTTGTGCGGCGGCAAGATAGTTTGCTGCGCGCCAATACGCATCCATTTTTGTGAGATACTCTTCCGTCAGAGGTTGTTTTTCGGGGCAAGTCAGCGTTTTGCTCATATAAAACTACTCCTTTATTTTACTTTTCAAGGAATATTATAAACATATTTCAGAAAAATTCAACAGAGAATAAGGAAAAAGATTTTAAATCAAAAAATTGTAATTTTATTTCATTTTTATCAACGTGCGAATCGTTAACTTAAAAAAATCATTCAAAAGTAGCAATAAAACCACAAAATATCACATTATTGCGGCTAAAACTTATAAATAATAGGAAATTATTCAATTTTTAATAAAAAATTATGAAAATATAGTAAAATATGACAATAATTGAAGCAAAAAATAGCGAAACGATAACAGGCTTTTATCAAATAAATT
>CASEWU010000244.1 GCA_949291725.1 uncultured Bacillota bacterium | reverse complement strand
GACAGTTTTCACGGAAAAATTCCTCTTCGGTCGGAAGTTCATCTTCTTCCTCCCTTTCGTTTTCTTCCAGATACACCGAAACGGGAGCACGTATGTCCGCCCGTGAAACGATCTCTAAAAATTCATCCTGCGAGAGTACGCAGACCAATTCTCCGCTCTCGTCAAAGAGCAAAAGTTCGAGGTATTTCCCCCGTTCGAGAAAGGATATGGCGCGTCGTACGGAACTGCTCTGCAAGAGCGCCACGCGCTTGACGGGCATGCCGCGCGCAAGCCCGCGCGAAAAATCCTGCAAGAAACGCGTATACCGTTCATCGCGCGCGCCGATTGTTCCGAACAGCACGAACAGCGCAAAAAACAAAATACTGATATTCGGACTTTGAAAACAGCTTGCGGCAAACAGCGCGCCCAACGCGCAGGATACGCCGATCCCTACGCCGAGCATGCACCTGCGCGCAAAGGTATCCCCTTTCCACTTTACAAGAAAACAACACAGGATGCGTCCGCCGTCCAGAGGATACGCAGGCAAAAGATTGACGGCGGCGAGAAACGCCGACGCGATCGCCGCGGTGTCGGTATAGGGATAGGTATCGGGAAAGAGCCACCAAAGCGCCACAAATCCCGCCGCACAGGCGGCATTGATCAAGGGGCCTGCCAGCGCCAGACGGATCTCGTCGGAAAGAGGGATCCCCTCGATATCCCCCGAAACGACCGCACCGCACGGCAAGAGCCGCAGGCGCGACAGCCTGCACCCGATGCGCGCCGCATATGCGGCATGGCCGAATTCGTGGATCACCGCCACCAGCGTATACACGAGAAACAAAAAGAGCTGTCTTTTGTACAGGAACCACAGCCCGAACAAAAGAAAAAGCGGATGCACGGAAACCGTGAACCGCTTTCTTGCGGCGTTTTCGGTTTTTGCGGCGTTTTTCCCGCCGCGGAAAAACGCCGCGAACTTTGTCATAAATTTCTGCATTTTTTCGCTCAGAGCATCTCCGCTGTTCTCACGCGCCTTTATACGTTCCAGACAATGTCGTTGTTTTCGTTGACCGTAAACGACGTGATCAGAGAACCTGCATCGTACATGGATACCGAAACGGGCGCCGAACCGTCCGTAAACCCGACGGGAATGGTCGCAAAAACCGTTTCCCCGGCTTCGACGTATGCGTGCGTGAGACCTGTGATGACCGTCGAGAAAGAACTCGTATGCGAAACTTCCACCGTGTAGCCGTTTTCACCCTGCGCCACGTTCTGCACCGTGCCGCCGTACGGCGCGTACACACTGCATTCGCCCTGGAATGTCAGTACGCCCGTATCCGAAACCGTGCAGACGATCTCCGTGTCGGATACCACGGGATACAGCGTAAGCTCCGAATATGTACGGTCATCCTGTACCGCCGCGGGCGTGTCTTCCGTTACCAATCCGCGGAAAAACGTATTGATCGCACTGTTTTCCCAGAACAGGTTTGTCAGCAAAATCGTTGCACACAGCGCACAGATCGCCACAAATTCCGCGATCAGCACCTTTCCGTCCAAAAATTTTTTCCGCGGCGCTTTCGGCTCTTCTTCGCTGTACACACGCGGCTCGCCGTAATCGGTGATGTTCTCCCCTTCCGCCACATTCTCGTCATACTGCGCGTTCTCCACACGCTCGTTGACCGTTTCCACGACCTGCTCTTTCAGTTCCGTCGGTCCTTTTCTGCGCTTGCTGCGCTTTTTCGTAACATTGAGAGTATTGACGGGTATTTCGAGCATCTCTGCATAGTCGATGGTTTCGCTCATAACTCATTTCCTCCGGTTTTTGTTCGTTGTACTTGTATTGTATGCGCCTTCTTCCGCTTTCAGAACTGTTTTTCGAAATTTTTTCGTATTTGTTTGCACCTTTTTGATTTTTCCTGTATAATATGGTTAGTCGCATTTTTTCAGTCCGAAAAAGGGTGCGGCGATCCAATACAAGATAAATCTATTCGACGGGTATATAAAATATGAAAATTTCCGAACTTTTCCAAAAGAAAAAGGCGGTCTATTCCTTTGAGATCTTTCCGCCGAAACCCTCGGCAGAACTTTCCGCCGTGCAAAACACCATCGAAGAACTTTCTTTGCTGCACCCCGATTATATTTCCGTAACTTGCAGTGCGGGCGGCTCGGGAAATTCACGCACGGGCGAGATCGCAAAGCTGGTCAGAAGCCTCGGCGTTGAACCTCTGGCGCACGTTACGTGCATCAATTCGGATAAAAATTCTGTCCGCACCGCACTCGATCTTCTGCAATCGGACGGGATCGAAAACGTCCTCGCGCTCCGCGGCGACCGCATTGCAGGATCCGAAGACAGCAAAGACTTTGCGCATGCGTCCGACCTCGTCCGATTTATCCGCGAAAACGGCTACGATTTCGATATTGCGGGCGCCTGCTATCCCGAATGCCATCCCGAATGTCCGGACATTCTCACCGACATCCGCAATTTAAAGAAAAAAGTGGACGCAGGCGTTACGCACCTGAACACACAGCTGTTTTTCGACAACGAAGACTTTTACCGCTTCCGCGATATGCTTTCGCTTGCGGGCATCGACGTGCCCGTCCAGGCAGGTATCATGCCGCTTGTCAAAAAGGGGCACGTCGACCGTATCATTTCCCTTTCGGGAGCCAAGATCCCCGCGAAGATTTCGCGCATGATCTCCCATTTTTACGACAAACCCGATTCTCTTATGGAAGCGGGGATCGCCTATGCCGTGGATCAGATCGTCGATCTGCTCTCGGCAGGCGTGCACGGCATACACCTCTATGTCATGAACAATCCCTATGTGGCACGCCGCATCAGCGAAAATATTTCGCAAATCCTCGGAGAAATCAATGCAAATTGACCGCGAAGAATTTTTACGTTATTTAGGATGGAAAGGACAGGAAACAGACGATACGTTCCTTCAAAAACTGGACGAAGCCGCAAAGCAATGTCTTGCTCTGGCGGCGCCGCGTTCCGTCGTACGGAAGTTTGAACTGACCGACGGTCTCGAACTTAAGGGCACCGGTTTTTTCCTCGAAGGGAAGGACAGTTCCGAACACCTGAAAGGCTGCAGGGAAATCTATCTGATGGCGGCGACCGTCGGGATCGGAGTGGAACGGGAACTCATGCGCCTTACGCAAAAGAGCGCAAACGCCGCCCTTTTGTTCGATACCGCAGCAAGCTGCGCCGTCGAAAGCTATTGCGACGACGTCTGCGACGACCTGCAAAAGAACAACCCTTTCCTGCTCACCGCGCGTTTTTCCTGCGGCTACGGGGATTTCCCCCTGACTGCGCAAAAAGATATCTGCAAACTTCTGCGCACCGATTCGCAGATCGGGCTGTGCTGCGACGAAAGTTTTCTCTTGACGCCGCGCAAGTCCGTAACCGCTGTCGTCGGAATCAGCCGCATCCCCTATGTCCCCGAGAAAGCGCCCGTGCGCTGCATGCACAAGTGTTCCGCCTGCAAAAATGCGGGCTGCGCTTTCCGAAAAACGGAGTAACCCCTATGGATTTTTTAAAATTTCTTTCAGACAATATTGTCGTTTTTGACGGCGCTTTCGGCACGCTTTTGCAAAAAAAAGCGGGGAACGTAGGTACGATTCCGGAACGTCTGAACGTAGAAAGGCCTGAACTGATCGCCGAGATCTACCGTGAATACGCGCGCGCAGGCGCGGACGTGATCACTGCCAACACGTTCGGGGTGAACGAGATCAAGGTCGGTTCGGCTGCGCTTTCCGAAAAGCTCATCCGCGCCGCGATCGGCCTTGCCCGCACGGAAGCGGGAAAGGATAAATTTGTGGCACTCGACATCGGCCCGACAGGGCAGCTCCTCGAACCGATGGGCAGCCTGTCTTTCGAGAGTGCATACAATGTCTTTGCGAATGTCGTCGAAGCGGGAAAAGACGGTGCAGACGTCATCCTGATCGAGACCATGGCAGACCTGCAGGAACTGCGCGCCGCGCTGTTGGCGGCAAAAGAGCACAGTGATCTGCCTGTACTCTGTTCCATGACCTTTGAAGAAAACGGCAGGACTTTCGCAGGCTGCGACCCTGTCTGTTACGCGATGACGGCGTCGCCGCTTGCGGACGCCGTGGGCGTAAACTGTTCGCTCGGCCCCGATAAACTTCTGCCCGTCGTGCGCACGATCCTTGCCAATACCGACAAGCCCGTCATCGTACAGGCCAATGCGGGGCTTCCCGATGCGGATCTTCATTACAGCATCGGCGCCGAAGAATTTGCCGCAACGTATGAAATTTTCGTGCGCGAAGGCGTACGCATCATCGGCGGCTGCTGCGGCACGACGCCCGAATATATCGAAAAACTGCGGGCTATTGCCGACCGTTCCAAGCCTTTTCAGCCTGTCCGCGTACCCCGTTCCTGCGTCTGCAGCGCGACGAAAGCCGTCTTTGTCGACGGCGTGCGCGTGATCGGCGAGCGCATCAATCCCACCGGCAAAAAAGCGATGAAGCAGGCGCTTCTCGAAAAAAATTACGGATTTGTACGCACCCAGGCGATCGAACAGACAGACGCGGGCGCCGATATTCTCGACGTCAACGCCGGGCTTCCCGAAATCGATGAAAAGGAAACGCTCGTACGGCTTATCCGCGAAGTTCAGGCCGTCAGCGACCTGCCCGTTCAGATCGACTGCGGAAAACCCGATGCCATCGAAGCCGCCCTGCGCGTTTATTGCGGCAAGGCAATCGTCAATTCGGTAAACGGCGAAGAAAAGACGCTCCGCGCCATTCTTCCCCTCGTCCGTAAATACGGCGCGGCAGTCGTGGGGCTTACCATGGATGAAAACGGACTCCCCCATACCTGCGCCCAACGTGTAAAGATCGCCGAAAAAATCATAAAAACCTGCGCCGAATACGGGATCCCCGAAGAGGATATCTACATCGATTGTCTCACCCTCACCGCCAGCGCCGAACAGGGCCAGGCAGAAGAAACTTTGCAGGCTATGCGCGAGATCAAGCAAAAATACCGCGTCAAAACCGTTCTGGGCGTGAGCAACATCTCTTTCGGGCTCCCCAATCGCCAGATCGTCAACACGGCTTTTTTGACCGCCGCCATGTTCGCAGGACTCGACTGCCCCATCATCAACCCGAATATTCCCGAAAATATGCAGGCTGTGGCGGCATATAAAGTCTTGAGCGGCGAGGACAAAAACTGCGCCGCCTATACCGAAAAATACGGCAATGTAAAAATTGCGACATCTGTTACTTCTTCCGCGGCAACAGCCTCCGCGCAGACCTCCGATGATATTTCTTATGCCATCCGAAAAGGATTGCCCGAAGCGGGTGCGATCGCGGCAAAAATGCTGCAGACGATCCCGCCCCTTGAACTCATCGACCGTTATCTGATCCCCGCCCTCAATGCGGTGGGCGACGAATACGAAAAGGGAACTCTGTTTCTGCCGCAGCTCATTTCGGCGGCGGAAAGCGCAAAGCTCTGTTTCGACGAAGTCAAAAAGCTTTTGCCCGGCGAAAACACCGAACGCGGCAGGATCGTGCTCGCAACCGTGCGCGGCGATATCCATGACATCGGTAAAAATATCGTAAAAACCGTTCTGGAAAATTACGGGTACAAAGTCATTGACCTGGGCAGGAACGTCCCGCCCGAAACGATCGTCGAAACGTGTGAACGCGAACACATTCTTCTTTGCGGACTCTCTGCGCTCATGACGACGACCGTTCCGTCCATGGAAGAAACCATTCGCCTTTTGCGTTCGCGGTGTCCCGATTGCCGCGTTATGGTGGGCGGCGCCGTGCTCAACCCCGATTACGCCAAAAAAATCGGCGCCGATTGGTACTGCAAAGACGCCAACGCCGACGTAAAAATCGCAAGATTTATCTTTGAAAACGGAGAAGAAGTACCAACTTTGCGCTGAAAACTTCCAAAAAGAAGTTGCAGGCAAAAACGCTGCCCCTGAGTTAGTTTATGCCGACAAAAGCGGTTCCGTTTTCCGCACGAACATCGCCCCTCAATATTTGCGTTGTGCCGATACGTGCGAAACATTTCTTCAAATAAAAGGATTTTCACGAATCTTGATAAAAACTGTCCGTCTTCGGAACATAACTTCCGACGGCAGTTCAACCAAATATTTTCCGCGGACACATGCCTGCTCTCACAAAAACGGACATATGCCTGCAAAAATCAAAAAAAGGAGAACAAACATGAATACAAAACCTTATTTTGATGCATGTGTTCAAAGCATCTCGCAAATCGTACGCATCGACAGTTCGCAAGCGCCCGCCCTGCCCCATATGCCTTTCGGAAAGGGTGCGGCGGACAGTCTGAAATATTTTCTGGAGCTTGCGGCATCTTTCGGATTTGAAACGCACAACTACGACAACTATGTCGGAGACGTGATCTTCGGCGACGGCGAAGAATTCGCAATATTGGCGCATCTGGACGTAGTCCCTGCCTGCAACGGCTGGACAAAAGATCCGTTCGGAGGTGAAATTGCGGACGGGAAACTGTACGGCCGCGGCACCATGGACGATAAGGGGCCTGCCGTCATCTGTCTGTACGGACTGAAAGCGCTCAAAGATTCCGGATTTACGCCTTCGAAAAAAATCAAACTCATCGTCGGCTGCAACGAGGAAAACGGTTGGGAATGCATGGCACATTATAAAAAAGTTGCGCACATGCCCGATTACGGTTTTACCCCCGACGCCGATTTCCCCGCCATCTATGCCGAAAAGGGGATCTTGCATTTTGAAATGCAATTCCCCGTAAAAAACGCGCCCTTTACCGCCCTGTACGGCGGCGAGCGCGCCAATATGGTCTGCGACCGCGTTTGCGCCGAAGGAGCAGACGCAAAATCGCTCCCCCTGCAAAAATACGGCATAACGGAAGAAAACGGCAATCTCATAGCCGGCGGGATTTCCGCGCACGCGTCCACGCCGGAAAAAGGCGTCAACGCGCTTGAAAAAATGCTCGCCTGCCTTTCCGAAAAGAACGCGGATATCAAGCATATTTACGACGTGCTGTTTGCCGACGTATTCGGTCTGAAAAAACTGCATGACGAGACAGGCTACCTGTCCATGTCGCCGAATACCGTGCAATACAAAGACGGAAAAGTCTGTATCGTAACGGACATCCGTTACCCTGCTACCTACACGCAGGAACAGATCTGCAAACTTTTAAATCAATTCGGCGCGCCCTATACCCTCTTGCACTGCCAGGCGCCCCTGTTTAACGACAAGAACGGATTTCTCATAACCGCCCTGCAAAAAGTATATCAAAAGCACACGGGAAAGGCGGACGCCCCGCTCGCCATCGGCGGCGGAACGTATGCACGCGCCCTCAAAAACGGGGCTGGTTTCGGACCGCAGTTCGCGGACGAACCCTCCACCATTCACCAGAAAGACGAATATATAACCCTTGAAAACGTGCAGAAACTGCTCGATATCTATACGGACGCCATCTATGAACTGACCAAATAACGAAGCAACGTACAGCATTTTTTTGCGCAAACCGTTACGCAGCGGTTTGCCGCGGGGTAACGCTGCGGCAAAAATTTTATTACAAAACCAAACAGGACAGCCTGCATACCATTTGCAGGCTGTCCTGTTTTTGTATTGTATTTTGAAAATTCTTCCGCACCCGAAAACAATTTGCAGCTTGTCCCGCAAAAGCAAAAAGGCGGAAAGATCATCGTCTCTCCGTCTTTTACAATATTTCCGTCCTCTGTAATACTTTTATATACAGGTGCGCAGTTTCTTCGTAAAGATATACATCATTCACGCGCGTTGCATCGCATATATTGCGGCATCAGCAGATATGCCCCTGTCAGGCGTTTTTTATTCAGGTATTTTCCGTCGTTTCCTGCCCGATCTCTACGTTCGCGGCAGACGGGCGGTTTTTCTTTTTATCTGCTTTTCTTCTCTTCTTTTTTAAATTTGACGCGTCCGCACAAGCGCATTCCTGCAATACCGACGCATTCTCCGCCTGTTCATTGTATGCAACGGGCCTGCCGTAATAACTTTTCCCTGCTTCGCTCATAACAGCGAAAACCTTTTCACTCAATTTCCTTGCCTGTTCCCGCGGCGTCCCCTCTTTTTCCGCATAAACGGCGGGAAGTATGTGCAGAATCAGTTTTTTCTGCATATGAAACAATTTCCGCAGTTTTGTTTCCCTAAATTCTATAAAAAGCGGAAGCACAGGCACATCAAACTTGACCGCATAATGAAATGCACCCTGTTTGAACGGCCGCAGCTTTTCATACCTCGGCCACAGCGCATGTTCCGGATAAAAGTTTACGATCTTTCCGTGCGCCGTGAGCATACCGATCGCGTCCTGCAGTTTTTTCATGTCCGCAAACGTCGTACCGACAGGCAAAAATCCGCCCGACTTAAAAATGCGGCCCGCCCATCCGCGCTTTATAAGATAGTATGAACCCGTATTGAAAACACGAAACGAACCCAATGCGTTTTTCACCAAAAGCGTATCCAGCGTATGCACATGATTGCATACCGAAATAGCTCCTTTCCCCTTCAGTGCACGCAGATTTTTTCGTCCCTTCACCCGTGCACCCAACGAAAACCAAGTGATCACGGGTCCGAATATTTTTACTACCGTCAAAAGCCAGCACCGACGAAACCGCTCCCCAAATTTTACGGGAAGATAATTGAAATTCCCGTCGATCGGCAGCGCATCAAATGTGCGATGCTCCTCATTCATATCTACGTCGTACTGTCCCTTGCTCTCTAATTCCGCTTGTCTTTTGCGTAAGTCCCTTTTTGTCATATTTCTTACCAAAAGTAATATTATTTTATTACAATTATAGCATACCACAACCGGGAAAGCAATATTCACGCCAGGCTTTTTTGTGAATTTCGGAATAATTTCACAAATCTTCCATTTCGTCAAGCGTCAGCAGAAAACCGGGTATAAATTGTTCCATAAAATATTTGAGACAGGGCATGTCTTTGGCTTTCAGCTCTGCTTCGATGCTTTCTTTTGCGCGTTTGAATTCCGCGTTCCCGCTTTTGAGTTCTTCCAGGCACTTTACATATGCGGAAAGTTTATCCGCAGCCTTGACCAGCTTATATTCATAGCTGTCCGCATCCGCCTTCACATACCCCGCGATCCCTTTGCGTACCGGTTCGGGAAGCATATCCAGCAGCTTATCCGCCGCCCGATCTTCGAGCTGCTTATAGGCTCCGTGGATCTCCGCATTGAAATATTTGATGGGTGTGGGAAGATCGCCCGTCATCACTTCGCTCGTCTCATGATACAGTGCATACAAGACTGTTTTCGGAATATCGGGTGCATTGTGATAAATTTCGGTATCGATCACTGCCAGAGCGTGCGCAAACATCGCCACCTGCTGGGAATGTTCCATAATATTTTCTTCGCGCGACGACCGCATCAGCGACCAACGGCGAATGTATTTCATTCTGTCCAAAAAAGCATAAAAGTTGTACATATAAATTCCCCTCGCAAAAGTTACAATTATTGTAGCACAAATCCTGTTGACTTTCAATCGAATTTGAATTATAATAATACGCGGTTTCGGAAAAGTACTCTCATAAAAATTGCGGTTTTCTTCTGTAAAGCCAGAAATATCCCAGCATTTTTTATCAGATACTCAATAACGAAAAAACAGAGAGAAAACGATATCGTTCGCAATTTTGCAACGCCTATCGGTTTGTCCATCTGATCACGAAATTTTCTTTTGCCTTCGCAAAAGAAAATTTGTGAATACAATATATCCGCCGGGGGTGCTGTAAAAAGCTGAGATTATACCCTTTGAACCGGACAAGATAATCCTTGAACGGAAGTTGCAAAGACGCTATAACGGCACGCCCTTTCGGGGCGTGTTTTATTTTTGACCGTCGTCGGCGGAAAATCACAGGAGGTTTTTTATGTTTCTCAATTTACTTCTCGAAGTGAGCGAACAGACAACCGATCTGGTGCAATACATCGCCATCGGTGCGGTCGCCCTTCTTGCGATCATCGTGCTCGCCGTCTGCCTTGCAACCCGCGGCAAACAGTTCGACACGAAAGCGCTCGCTTATGCAGCCGTGTGCCTTGCAACTTCGTTTGTGCTTTCCTTCATCAAGGTCTCGCCCGTTATGTACGGCGGTTCGATCACGCTTGCCAGCTGGGTACCCGTGCTCCTCTACGCCTATGCGTTCGGTGCTCCGCGCGGATTTTTGGTCGGAATCATCTTCGGCGTGCTCAACTTTATTTCCGGGCCTTATATCCTGACGCCGTTCACTTTCGTACTCGATTACATCCTCGCTTTCGCCATGGTCGGACTGATGGGATTTGCGCGTAAATTTACGCGTTCTACGCTTGCCAACGTACTGATCGGCACAACGATCGCAGTGTTGGCTCGCTTTGTGATGCATCTGTTCTCCGGAATGATCTATTTCGCGGAAGACGCGATCTGGGTCGATTTGCCTACTCCCAACGCGTTTGTGTACTCGTTGATTTACCAACTTGTCTATGTCATTCCCGACGGCGCTATCTGCGCAATCGTTTTCGTCCTTCTTGCAAAAACCGGCACGTTGGATACCCTTCTGCATATGCTGCGCCCGAGCGTTTTCCCTGCAGCCAAAGCGAAAAACGCTGTCGCAGATACAAATGCAAACGCTGAGATCGCGGCAACGGAATCCGCTCCCGCAACAAAAGAAAAAGATCAACAAAACAAATAAAATCAGCTTACCGAAAACAAAGGGCCGCGGCAAATCTGCCGCGGGTCTTTTGTTTTTTTAGAATTGATCAAAATCCAAAATGACGGTCGTTTAAAAATACAGCGAAACGATCAGAGATCAGAATTCGTTTCTTTCTCCGTAGCCGTATTCCTTCAGAAGGTTTGCCTTATCGCGCCAGTCGTCCTTTACTTTGACATACGCCGTCAAAAACACCTTACCGCCCAGAAATTCTTCCATGCTCTTGCGCGCAAACGAAAGCGTTTCTTTAAGAGCTTTGCCCTGCTTTCCGATCAAAATCGCTTTGTGGTTTGCCTTTTCGCAGATGATATCCAAGTCGATGTCGTAAATGTTGCCCGTGTCGCGCTTTTTGAAAGTATTGACGAGAATCGCCACGCCGTGCGGGATCTCTTTATCGTATTTGAGCAAAATCTTTTCGCGCATGATCTCCGCGATCATGAATTTTTCGCTCTTGTCCGAAAGCACGTTTTCAGGGAATAACGGCTCCCCTTCGGGCAATTTTTCCTTGATCGCCTCTTTCAGCTTTGCAATATTTTTTCCTTTCCGCGCCGATACGGGCACGATATCGCATTCGATCCCCTCTTCAAACAGACGCTTTACGTCCGACGGGATCTGTTCTTCGGGCATGATGTCCGTCTTGGTATAAGCGATCATCATCGGAATGCCGAACGAAAGATAATGTTTCATCAGCTCCACGTCCGAATCGCTCACTCCTTTATGTCCGTCGTGCACATACAAAATCAGTTCCACGTCCTTTGCGGACTGTTCCGCCGTGCGCATCATCATGTCCGAAAGCGCCGTTTTGGATTTGTAGATCCCCGGCGTATCGACAAAGGCGATCTGCGCATTATCCTCGTTCAGAACACCTAAGATCCGATCGCGCGTTGTCTGCGGCTTAGGCGAAACGATCGCCACCTTCTCGCCTACCAACACATTCACAAGCGTACTTTTGCCCGCATTCGCTTTGCCGATCACGGCAACAAATCCGCACTTCATGCTTTTTTCTCCTGTTCGCCCGCATCGCGCGGAATATCCATATCCGAGAGAACTCTCTCTTCCCTCGCGCGCATCTGCGCTTTCTCTTCTTCCGTTTCGTGATCGTAACCGAGCAGATGGCACAGTCCGTGCACCGCAAGATAATACAGTTCCCTGCGCAGGGAATGTCCGTATTCTTCCGCCTGCTGCGCCGCCCTCTCGCGGCAGATCACGATACTGCCTAAAAACAGATTTCCGTCTTCGTCCGTATCGAACGGGAAATCCTCTTTTCGGATCGGCTTTTCAAGGATCCCGTCCAGATTCGGAAAACTCAGCACATCCGTAACGGCATCCTTGCCGCGCGTCTCGGCATTGAGTTTGCGGATCCCTTCTTCGTCCGTGAACACGAGTTCCACCGCCAGCGGAACATCCGCGTCCACGCCCTGCAGGCCGTATTTTTCCAGCAAAGAGGTATCAAATCCCTCTTCTTCACATTCTATGACAAGTTCAGGCATTTTCTTTATCTTCCTCGTTTTTTCGGTTGAGTTTCAGCTTCGGATACTGCACGCGGCTGTGATAGACACCCGTCAGACAGCTCACGATCGTCTCTTTGATGACCGTCAGATCTTTCATCGTCAGATCGCATTCGTCGAACTGATCGAGATCCATGCGCTCTTCGATAATGTCGCGCACCGCACCTTCCACCTTTTCGGGCGAACGGTCCGGAAGCGTTCTGGAAATTGCTTCGCTCGCGTCTGCGATCATGATGATCGCCGCGATCTTCGTCTGCGGTTTGGGTCCGCCGTACGAAAATTCTTCGATGTTCACTTCGCCGTCCGACATCTTCAGCGCTTTCGCGTAAAAATACTTGATCGGCATCGTTCCGTGATGCTGTACCGCAATATCCGCCAAAATTTTGGGCAGACGTTTGCTTAAAATCAGTTCATAACCGTCTTTTGCATGCGACCGTATGATATCCACGGAAAGCTCGGGAGACAACTCGTTGTGCGGGTTATACCCCGTCTGATTTTCCGTAAAATATTCAGGCTGGCGCAGCTTTCCGACGTCGTGGTAATACGCCGCCGCACGCGCAAGCGCCGTATCCTCTCCGAGAGCGATCGCGCACGCCTCCGCCAGGTGCGCCACAACGATCGAATGGTTGAACGTACCCATCGCCCGCTCTTTCATCTCGCGCATGAGCGGCGCGTCGTGGTCGGTCAATTCCCGCAGCCTGTAATCGGTAATGCGGTTGAACAGCGTTTCATATACAGGAAGAAGCGCCATGAACAACACCGACGAAAGAACGCCTGCTTCCAGCCCGTACAGTAACAGATATACGACCCCGATCCCGCGGTTAAACTCCAGACATGCAACCATTACAAGGATCGGTATGCTCACCGCAAAACCCGTCAGGAAAGAACGAAGACGCGTTTTGACCTTGCTCCCCACAAATATCCCGACCATGCCCGCCGAAAAAGTCAGCAAAGGCGTGGAGCTGAGCGCCGTTCCGTATTGCTCAATGTTCGAAAAATTGGAAAAGCGATCGATCGAAAACATCATCAGCGCAAAGATCACGTTGAGAAAAATCGCGTCCCTGCGGCTCAAAAGCATCAGCGCCAAAAGCGCCAGCAATGCGATCGGCCGCGAATAAATATTGAAAAAGTATCCGAAAAAATAACAGATCAGGATACAGACGTCCAGAAGTATGAAAATAAGCCAAATACTCTTGGGCGACGCCAAAAGCGTTTTGTCTTCAAATACATAATAAAAATAAATGGTCAGAACGAGCAAAAATACGCTCGCCAACAGGTAGATCACCGTGTTGTAATTCTCGGCAACATAATCGCGGAACGACTGCGCCTGACCCTGCGTGTCCATCCACAGAAACAGAACGACCATGCAGACCAAAATCAGGTAGTTCAGCAGAAATACCAGTACGCTCGTTACACATTCGGTCTTGCCGAACGTTTTCACTTCGGAAGGATCGGCGTATCTCATTTTCTACCTCCCGCATTCTCGTGCCGCTGGCTTTCTTTCTCGTATGCACGCACGATCTGCATCACCAGCGGATGCCGCACGACGTCTTTCGCCGTCAGCGTTACCGTCTCTATCCCTTCTATGTTTTTCAGGATGGACACCGCCTGCTTCAACCCGCTCTTTTTCCCTTCGGGCAGATCGATCTGCGTAACATCCCCCGTGATCACCATTTTGCTCCCGTCGCCCATGCGCGTGAGAAACATCTTCATCTGTTCGCAGGTCGTATTCTGCGCTTCGTCCAGGATAATGAACGCATTCGAAAGCGTCCTGCCGCGCATATACGCCAGCGGCGCGATCTCGATGCTCCCTTTCTCCATCAGCTTCAGATACGTTTCCATGCCGAACATTTCCTGCAACGCGTCATAGAGCGGGCGCAGATACGGATCCACCTTCGTCTGGAGATCGCCCGGCAAAAACCCGAGCTTTTCCCCCGCTTCCACCGCAGGGCGGGTCAAAATGATCTTCTCCACCTGCTTGCCCTTGAACGCGCTCACCGCCAGACATACCGCCAGATACGTTTTTCCCGTACCCGCAGGCCCTACACCGAACACTACCGTGTTCTTCTTGATCGCGTCCACGTACTTTTTCTGGCCGACCGTCTTGCATTTGATCTGCTTTCCGCGCGATGTGATCGCCACCACGCCGCTCATCACCTGCTCGATCCCTTCCAGATTTCCTTCCCGTGCCAGTTCGATGCAGTACACGATGCGGGACTTGTCCACCGCCTCGCCCGCACGGATGAGCTTTAAGATCCCTTCCAGCACCCGTGCCGCCAGCGTAACGTTGTCCTCGTCCCCCGAAAGTTTCAATAGCACGCCGTCCACCGACGCCTGTACGCCCAACTCGCGCGTTACGATATTCAGGTTTTCATCGAATGTGCCGAGCAACCTCTGCATATCGTCCAGATTGCCAGCATCGATCGTGATTTTCGTTTGCTCCATATAACCTCTGTTCCCGCATAAGATGCGGTTTTATCCCATATTCACTGCGATCCGCACCCGATAACTCAGGTGTACCGTATAAATGACTTGTTCGCCCTGCCCGATCATATCCACCGTTTCCGAAACAGGTTCCCCGCCGCAGGCAAGATACGCCGCCGCCAGCGCCCGCTGACGCTGTTCATCGCTTTCCTCTGCCGCTGTATACGAAAAATCGCCCGTACATATTATACTCGCGCGCGCGACGGCAAACGTCGGAATCTTTTCTCCGTCCTGCGTTTCCAGCCAGCCGCCCGCAAGTTCCTGCCCCGCCGCCACCGTATCGCCTTCCGAAACCAGCGCCGTACCGCGCAGTACCGCGATCTCTTCCACTACGCCCGCACATGGACTGATCAGCGACGTTTCGCGTTCGGGAACGGGCGTTTCCGCACTTTCTTCCAGCGTAACCGTAACCGTGCACCCCGACTTTTCCACCGACGCGAAGACCACGTTCGGCAGCTGCATCATCGCCGCACGCGCCCGCTCCGCCGCTTCATCGTCGTAGACGGAATACATTCCCACACGGTTGTCCGCAAGGATCTTTTTTGCCTCATCCGCATAACGCGCCGCACTGCCCTGCACGTCAATGCGAAGGACAAACAAATTCCCCGCCGCACAGATCAGCAAAAACAGCAGCGCGCCGATCACCGCGCCCGGCCGCGCAAGCAGTTTTTCTGTAATGCGTTTTAGACCCGCGCTTTTCTTCCTTGTTACAGTATAACACGAACTGCGGAAAATTGCAAAAATTTTTTTGCTTTCTTTTGATTTTACGAGTATTTTCAGGCACCCCGCGCCGCATTTTTCCACAGAATACAGGCAAATCCCCGCCGCCGAGATCTTATCCAGCGCCGCAAGCGGCATATTCGTGCGGATCTCCAACTCCTCCAAAAACAGCGGTTTCAAGTCGAACTTCCCCCCATTTCCACTTTTTCTACCTGCCCGGTCAGTACAAGATCGCCCATTCCGTAGCGTTCGATATGCAGATCTTTCCCGAATATACGCACTTCCCCCTTTTTCAAAAGCAGCCCGATCTCTTCTTTGCTCAGATAAGAGATCCCCGCAACATTTTCAAAGCACGCGCATTTACCCGCATATACCACGAACTTTGCGCCGCCGTAAGCGACATCCGGCGATACGCCGATCGACGAAAAAATTTCTTCAAACAACCGCATTTTTTCTCCTTCCGACGCCTTTCACGCCGTTTCCGCATTTTTTGCGCCTGCCTTTGCACAATTCTTTCCGCTTTTGCTTGCGATTTTCTTCCGCGAATGCTATAATTTCCGCAGAATCTGCGTTTTCACGTTTTTTTAACGAAATCTCTGCCGCGGCATAACATTCTTTCGTTAAACTCTTTACATAATTTAAACGCCAGGTGAATGAAATGCAAACATCCCGAAAAAGAGAAAAAACCAAGGGCCTGCGACTCTTTGTCGATATTTTCTGCGGCCTTGCGTTTCTTGCAATGATCGGAATTTTTATCGGCCGCGCTGTCTCCGGCACGCTCGGCAACAGACTCGCCGTACTGATCGCAAATTCATTGTTATGGCTTTTGCCCTTTCTGTTTCGTCCGATCTTCCGCGAAAAGATCAGCGAATCTGTCTATGCGGTTTTTGCCGTTTTCACTTTTTTTGCCGCACTTCTCGGATCCGTTCTCGGATTTTATTCCAGGATCTGGTGGTATGATCTGCTCATGCACACCCTTTTCGGGTACCTGGGCGGCATCATCGGGCTGTTTTTCGCGTGCAAACTCTCGGATATAAACAAATTAAAACCTGCGTTCGTCATGCTCGTCTGCTTTGCCGTTTCCATGATGTTCGGGGCGCTTTGGGAAATCTTTGAATTTTCGGGGGACGTGCTCCTCGGCAATACCGCGCAAGGCTCGCACATAACCCTCCCCGACGGCTCCGTCGTAACGCCCTTGCAGGATACAATGGAAGACATACTTTGCAATTTTATCGGTGCGATTGTCTTTGTCCTTCATTATCTTGCGCACATTCTCAGTAAAAAATCACTGCTGATCGGATATATGAAAGACGATTTCAGCCCTGAAATAAATACGGTTTCGTCAGAAAAGGAGTGAAACGTATGCCTATTTTACAGTACAAATGCGAAAAATGCGGAAAGAAATTCGAAGAACTTGTGCAGAAATTCGACGACCCTGTCTTCTGCCCTGTCTGCAAAGAGAAAGCCGTCCGCGACTGGAGCGGCGAAATGTTTTCCGCAACGGGAAAACCTTCCAAAAAATGCAGCGGCAACTGCAAAACCTGCGGCGGCTGCCATTGACCGCCGCAAACGGCGCACTGCTTCCACGGTGCGCCGTTTATTTTTTTGCCTGTTTACCGACATTTTCCACTCAGCCGCGCGTATACGCCCCTTTCACAGCAAGTGCCGCCTTTTTGTATCCGTTGCATCCTCACCTAAGTTTTCGCATGCGAAGATTCTAAAAACTCAGTTTTCCGACAGTGCGAAAGAAGCATGATCTGATCCGCACAAGCTTTGAAGCGCACGGACTTTCAACCCCGAAGGCTTTGAACCGCATGCGAAAAAAACGATTTTCCTTTACAAGACCGCCGATCCGTCCACGAACGAAGCGATCACGCCTGCCGCACCGGCGCTGCGGAAGCAATCCGCCAGCTCTTCGGGCACCGCGACCTTGCCGCTGCATTCTTTGTAATACCGCTTCAGCCCCGCAAAAAAGCGTTGATCTCCCACCGCGTCGCGCAGCGTATCAAACAAGAGCATTCCTTTATCATAGGCGATGACGACGTATTCATATCCGCCGTAACTCCCCAGCTTTCTGTTCATGGTCGTGTCCGCTTCGCCGAATACCTGCGCCTGCACGCTGCACAGAGCATTGTATGCCGTATGCGCCGTTTCTTTTCGGGCGTCGGCATTCACCCCGTAATCCTCACGTTCCGCAAAGAACAGATACGAAGAATACTCCGCCAGTCCTTCGTCCATCCACGCGTTTTCCAGCTGGTTGTTCCCCACCGCCGCATACCACCATTGGTGCGCCGTTTCGTGCGCCGCCGTATAGTAGTAATCTTTCTCCGTCAGCGCGTCCGACAGCATCACAAGCCCCGGGTATTCCATCCCGCCGAAACAAAATCCCGTCTGCACTGCCGAATACGTTTTGTACATATAATCACCGAACGTATCCGCATAATATGTTATACAATCCGCCAGCAGCTGAAGCGTTTTTTCCGCCTGCGCGTCCGCATAGCAATAATACATGATCTGCACGCCGTCCGCTATCGTCTGGTACACTTCAAATTCCGTACTGCACACGATCGCAAAATCCCGCGCGTTTTCCAAACGGTAAGAAGCCGTCTTTTTCCCTCCGCTTTCCTTCGCCTCCGCCGTCTGCCCCGACGCCGCCACCGTGTACTCCGACGGAACCGTAAGAGTTACGGTATAGTCCGCACATTCACTGTAAAACGGATCGCCGTCCGCATAATATTCGCATTCATAAAATCCGCGGCCCTCATCGTATGCGCACAGGATCGGATAAAAATTCCCTAAGTTTACGGTATGCTCCGTTATTCCCGTCCGATGATCTACTTTCGCCAGCGTCAGCGTGTACCCGATTTCAAGACTCACGCTCTCCCCCGGAAAAAGCTCATTTTCCAGCGTTACTTCCAATATATTCTCATCTTCCCCGCATACCT
>CASEWU010000243.1 GCA_949291725.1 uncultured Bacillota bacterium | reverse complement strand
CGTCTGCGCCGTAACAATATGGACGCCGCGCGAACATCCCCTGTGTGTTACGGGGATCCCGGCAAGTTCCGCCGCGGCTACCGCACTCGTAACTCCCGGCACACTCTCGCATGCAATATTCTCCGACAACAGCGCGAGCATTTCTTCTCCGCCTCTGCCGAACACATACGGATCTCCGCCCTTCAGACGTACCGTCATCGCATATTTTTTGCCGCATTCCTTCAGAATACGGTTGATCTCATCCTGCTTCATTCCTTGGCCGCCGCTTCGCTTGCCCGCAAAAATGCGTACACAGTCTGCACGACATAATTCCAAAAGCGATTCGTCCAGCAGGCTGTCATACACAACGCAATCCGCTTGTTTCAGCAATTCCGCTCCGCGCAGCGTTAAAAGATCTTTCCCGCAGCCTGCTCCGACCAGATAAACCTTGTTCATAAGAGCATCCCCGCAAGACGGGCAATACAATCTTCCCCGTCGTATATAAGACTTGCACGTTTCCCGTCCCGCTGGGCATACAGGCGCACCCCGTCAAAATATGCCCCGACGCCCCCTTCACAATCGCCGCCCAACATCCGTTGCAACTTTCTCTCCAGCAAAGCCGTCTTCTTTGTTTCGTCATCGGAAATCAGCCTGCCGTATTCTCCTTCTATCGCAATAATTCCCTGACATGCCGCAGGAACACATTCGTTTACCTCAAAATACCGAACAAAAAAAGTTTCTCCTTCCCAGGTAAACCTGTCCGATTTTCCATCATACAGCCCAAGGCGAATCAAACCTGCCGCCGCAAGAACCAGTGCGTCGTAATCGCCTGAAGCAAGCTTTCGAAGACGCGTATCCACATTGCCGCGTACAGGCAAAATCTGCGCCCCCGGAAACTTTTCCGATACACTCGCCGCCCGCCGCGGCGAACCTGTCCCGATGCGGGCTGTTTCGTTTCCTTTGAAAATCAATAAGTCGCGTGCATCTCCCCTCGGAAGACAAAAAAAATTGTCTTTTTCGGCAACCGTCGGAAGATCCTTTGCAGAGTGCACCGCCACATCGATCTCTCCCTTTTGCAGAAGCAGTGTAAATTCATCCGTAAACGCTCCCTTTCCGATCTGCGAAAGCGCCGACCTCTGATCGGCATCTCCCCGCGTCCGTATAATCCTCAGCTCCGTCTCGATCCCTTTGGCGGAAAATGCCGCCGCACAAATTTCTGCCTGTGCCAATGCCAGTTTCGATCCGCGCGTTCCGATTCGTACTGTTTTCATTTCTCAGTCTCCTTACCCAATGAACGGAAAAAAAGACTGCGCACCGTCGAAATATACTCAGCCCCCTTCTTTTCTTCTCTCAAACGTGCGCATTCTTTTGATATTTTGCTAAGGTCTGCCGGCAAAACGCTTTCAAGATATTCGCGCAATACTGCCGCCAAAGCCGGCGACGTACCCCCCGTCGATATTGCGATCGTTATATCTCCGCGTAATATGAGCGCGGGAAAAAAGAAATCACAACCGTCCGGATCGTCTACACTGTTCACCGGGATCCCTCGCTCCCTGCAATCCTTCGAAACCTGTGCGTTTACCGTCCGTTCATCCGTTGCCGCAACGACAAAATCTATGCCATTTAAAAGAGACCTGTCATAACAGCACCGAAGAATTTTGACCGGAAGTTTCAAAAAATCCTCACACGGTGTTTCATCGCAGACAATCACAGATGTTTTGAACGGAATAAGCTTTTCCGCTTTTCGCAACGCAACGTTGCCTCCTCCGACGAGAAGACACTTCTTCCCCTCGATTATTTTCATAAAAGGAAAACTATTCATTTTCTGCTCCGAAGTCTCCCCATTTTTTCCAATTCCCCTGCAAATTTTTGCGGGTCTGACTTACGCAACGCATACAGTGCCCGTCTCTCCGTTTCGCCTAAATTCGCAAGCTTCTTTGCGTGCCTGCGCGCCGCGTCGTCTGCCAAAAATTCCGCAATACAGTCGTTTACGATCGTCCCTGCTTCCTGTGCCGCTTTCTGTTTTTTCCGATTGTTCTCTTCTGCCTTTGCACGAAAGCCGTCTACACCTAAAAGCGTACATTCACCAATATCTGCCGCCGCAGGATCGATATCAGGCGGAACAGCCAGGTCAATAAACAGCCTCGGCTTTAAAACATGCAGATTTTCCCGTACGTCTTCCGCCTGCAGGATCGTATGCGGCGACGCCGTCGCACAAACAACGCAATCCGCTTCATCCAACATCTTGTAGCGTTCTTCGTAAGGAATCACATGTACATTTTCCGCCTTCGCCTCGAATGCGTGCGTACGCAATATTGCGTAAATTTCGACATTCTTGCCCGCCGCAAGATTTTTCAGAACAGACCCTCCGATCTTGCCCGTTGCCCCGATCAACAGAATTGTTTTATGTCCCCGTTTGAAATGAAATACCGCATTCGCCGCAAGCGTCGCCAACGAACAGGCTTGTGAAGAAATACCCGTATTGCTTCTTACTTTTTTCCCGCATGCCAGCGCCGCCTGAAAAACCGCGTCCCAGCGTTCCGTCATCCCGTTTTTGCGAGCTGTTTCATACCCGTCCCGCACCTGGCCCAGAATTTCATCTTCCCCGACCAGCATCGAACAAAGTCCCGCCGCCAATTCAAATAAATGCCGCAGTGCCGAATCATTGCCGTAAAAACGGAATATTGCCGTCGATTCCCCGAAAACCTTCTGCAAAATCGACTCCGCCTGCTCACGAGGGCAAGTGAAATAAAATTCCGATCTGCCGCACGTAACGATCGCGACACATCCGCCCACCGGTCGGAATTCTCCGTAAAGCTGATCACGCAACCGATTCGTCATCGCAAATTTGCGGCGCACAGCAACCCCTGAACTTTTATAATCCAGCGAAAGACATTTCATCTTCAGATCTCCTCTCCTGCCCGGTAACCGCTCGTCATTTGCCCTCAACAACACAAAGGCGGAGATCTCATCTCCGCCAAATCATGTGAACTGTCAGCCCAACAACTTACTCTCTACGTTTTCAAACCCCAAACGCGCTACCGTGTCTGAGAAACGTTCGCCGTCAATACCTTCGTCCCGGAACAAATAAATCGCACGTTCTATGATCTGCATTACTTCTTCTTCCGTCGTAAGTATCTTCGACATAGCCCTGCCCTGCGCTACCTTTTTACCCCATCTGCCGCCCAGGTAAATCTTATAACCGCCCTGATAGTCCGTTACCGCTTTGAACGGGCAGCGGTTTCTGCAACGCCCGCAATGATTGCACAACTGCGGATCAATATTAATTTTACCGTCAACCAGTTTTGCCGTTTTGATCGGACAGGCAAGTTCCACCTGGCATTTTTTGCAACCGCGGCACTTATCCAGATACACGGTGGGAATACGCTGACCGATCACCCCGACATCGTTCAGATCCGGTTTGACACAGTTGTTCGGACATCCCCCGACTGCAATTTTAAATTTATGCGGCAACACAAGATCGCGCATTCCTTCATAAAACTTCTCATGAATCTTTTCACTCAATGCATATGTATCGATCAGCCCGTATTGGCAGGTCGTACCTTTACAGGATACAACCGGACGGACTTTCTTTCCCGTTCCGCCCGTCGTCAGCCCATACTGCGCCAGAAAATCGCGCAACGGCTCAATATTTTCATATTTTACTCCCTGAATCTCCAGAGTCAGCCGTACCGTCATCGCGATTTCACCCGAACCGAATTTTTCGCTCGCCTCCGCTATCGCCTTATGCTGCTCTGCCGTAATTTTTCCGTTTTTGGTGATCACCCTACCGTTAAACACATCGCCGTAACGCTTGTCCTGCAAAAAACCAAGCGCTTTTACTCTTTTTACTTCTTCCGGAGTTACTTTAATTTCCATAAAAATTACTTGCCCGTCCGCACCTATTTATACGGTTTTATGTTTTTATTGATTGTATCACACTTTTCGTGGTTTGTCAATTTTTAAGCCGATTTTTAATTTTTTCTGATTTTCTTATCGATTTTTTAATACGGATGCAAAAAAATTGTAAAATTTCGAAAAAATCCGAAAAAAATGTTCATTACATTATTGACAATTCTCAAAAAAAGGGTTATCCTTAAAAAAAACAATTAAGGAGGGGATTTTAATTATGTTTTGTCAGGACTGCGGCGAAAAATTATCTTTAAAATTCTGCGACAACGAAGGGCTTGTCCCCTACTGCAATACGTGCGGAGAATTTAAATTCCCTGTATTTAAAACTGCGGTAAGCATGGTAGCCGTCAACAAGGCGCAAGACCGCATTCTCATCGCGAAGCACAACAACGGAGATTTTCTGCTTTTTGCCGGCTACGTTAAAAAAGGCGAGTCTGCAGAAAAAGCAATCATCCGCGAAATGAAAGAAGAAACGGGACTCAACGCTGTCAAATACCGCTATATGTCTTCCCGCTACCATGAACCCAGAAACGTACTTATGCTCGGGTTTATAGTCGTCGTTTCCGACGGTGAACTTAAAATCAATACCGACGAGATCAGTGAAACCCGTTGGTGTACGTTCGATGAGGCTCTGCAAATCGTCAGCCATGACTCCACTGCCGAATATTTCCTCAAAAATGCAGTAGCTGAATTAAAAAGAGAAAAAATCTGATCTTGAAAAGCATCGCGATATTCGCGGTGCTTTTTTCTTGCCCGGTAAAGTTTTCCCTTTCTTTATTTATCCCGAAATTTTTGCTTATAGCAGAAGCAGATCCGCGCTTCTTTACGCGGATCTGCTTCTGTCAGAAAATTCTGTCTTTTGTTCCTGAAAGCTTACTTCTTCTGATAATTTTCACAGCACGTGCAGGATTCCGCATTGCAATCGCAGGTGCTCCCTACAACGATATGATCCAGCGTGCAATTTTTTCCTTCGCAGTTGAACATGCAATCGGATACTTCACATCCGATCGATTTATTGTATTTTTCCATTTCGTTCACCTCCTTGACGTTATTATGTGCCGAATCGATTGCGTTTATAAGCAAAGAAGTTGACTTTTTTTACTTTTCATTGTAAAATAAAGAAAATTTGATGATCCGTTGAGGTACTTTATGAAAGTCATACTGAAACAAGATGTAAAAGGAACCGGAAAAAAAGGCGAAATAATCGATGTGAGCGACGGCTATGCCAAAAACTTCTTACTGAAAAAAGGCTTGGCCGAACAGGCTTCTGCCGTTGCAGTCAACAGTCTGAAACTTCAACAGGAAGCGGAAGCACGCAGACGCGCCGAAGAGATCCGCGAAATCCGTGAGCTCGCAAAGAAAATGAATAATTCCAAAGTTACTGTTTCGATCAAATGCGGCGAAAACGGCAAGGTCTTCGGCAGCGTTACTTCCAAAGAAATTGCCTCCAAACTTTTCGACCTCGGGTTTGATATTGACAAGAAAAAAATTATTTTAAAAGATGCGCTGAAAACTCCCGGCGACTATCCCGTCGAAGTCCGACT
>CASEWU010000242.1 GCA_949291725.1 uncultured Bacillota bacterium | reverse complement strand
TCATGATGGAACGAAATTCCTTGACGACGTTGTTCGTATAGAAAGAAGAATTGTCGATAAAATCGTACAGGATACCTGCTTTGTATTCGTTGATCTTATTGATCTCTTTGACGCCGCCGATCTTTTTGAGATGACGAAGTACGAGGTTTGCCATATAGATCGAAAAGCAGGGCGGGGTATTGTAGAGAGAACCGTTATCCGCCTGCGTTTTCCATTTAAGCATGGTAGGGCAGATGGGAAGCGGGTTCTCGATCAGGTCTTTGCGTGCGATGACGATGGTAACGCCTGCGGGTGCAAGGTTTTTCTGTGCGCCTGCATAAATGACGCCGAACTGATTGACATCGACTTCGCGGGAGAGGATCTCCGAGCTCATATCGCATACCAAAGGAGCCTTCGTTTTCGGGAATTTGATATAACGTGTACCGAAAATCGTGTTGTTGGAAGTAATATGCACGTAATCGGAATCGTCGTTGAATGCAATTTTATCCACATCGGGGATATAGGTGTAGGTCTTATCTTCGGAAGAGGCAACAATGCGCGCATCGCCGTAAATTTTGCCTTCCTGCCATGCTTTTTTCGCAAAATTTCCGGTAACGATGTAATCGGCTTTGCCGTTTTTCATAAGGTTGAGCGGAACGGCCGCAAATTGCTGGCTGGCACCGCCCTGCACGAACAGAACGCAATAATTATCCGGGATATTCATCAGTTCGCGGAGATTGGCTTCTGCTTCTTCCACAATGGCGGAAAAGGCTTTGTCCCGATGACTGATTTCGGTTACGCTCATGCCTGTGCCGGCGAAATCGAGGAACTCTTTTTGCGCTGCTTCCAGCACTTCCAAAGGAAGCATGGAAGGACCGGCCGAAAAATTATAAACTCTCATTTCTTTTTTCCTCCAAGATAATTTACAGATCAGAACATCAGACAGCATATAAGCTGAAATATCTGTAAGATAAGTATATGCAACATTATACAATAAAGCGTATTTTTTTTCAAGTCTTTGCGGGGCGGAAACGAATCGGATGCAAATTTTTTTCAAAAAACAGGGGGCAACAAAAAATAAGCGTGCTCCAAAAAAATCACGGGAAAAGTATTTACTTTTTTTGGGAAATATAGTAAAATAAATATAACCAAATCTGCCGTTTGCGGCAAAAAGAGAAGATAAGGTCTTCGAGGGGGCATTATGTCTGAAACGATTCGCCAAAAACTGAACGGACTTTCTGCGGTAGAGCGGCTGAAAGCGACGGATAAATATCTTACGGAAATGCGCGGAATTTTAGCGTCGATGGACGAGATTGCGGCATTGCGCAAACAGCGTGGGCAGGCGGTTTCGGATGAGTTCGGCGGATATAAGCGTTCGACGGTAGAAGATTTTATAAAGGAACTGGAAAAACAGAAAGAGGGAATCTTAGAGGAGATCGCAAAAGAAGAAGCCAAACGTGCTTCGGCGGCTCCTGTACCGAAGGAAGCGGCAGCTCCTGCGGTAAAAGATGATTCTCTGGCTTACAAAAAAGACGATTCGGCGGTGGTCAGCTTCCGAAAGGGAGATCCTTCGCTTGCTATCGAAAGTATGTATACAGGGCTTTCGATGGATATAGAAAAGATGCGGGACGATATTCTGCAGGAGATGAAATACACTTACAAGCAGGATATGGCGATTTATGATGATTTGTCGGCGAAGATCGAGGCGATCAAGGGGACGGACGTATCGGCGCTGGAAGAGACTTTAAAGCCGCTCGGAGACAATATCAGTGCGGTGAGCGGAAGTTTGACGGCGCTGGATGAGAAACTGAATGCTTTGCAACCGCTGGATTATGATCAGCTTGCGGAACGTGTGGCGTCAAAGATGGTCAGCGGCATTGATTATGAGGCGTTGGCGCAGCATATCGTCGGGATCATGACCGGCGGGATGGCTGGAGCTGCGGCGGGTGCGGCCGTTGCGGGAACAAACGAGCGCAGCATGCAGGAACTGGAGAAAAAAATTGACGGGATCAAATCCGCACTGGACGGGGCGATCAGCGTCAAGCAGATGCCTGAATTCCGTAAACTGGACACTTTGATTTCGGAGTATCTGCGCACACTTTCGTATGACATGATTCCCGATTTGCTGATTACGGCGAACGGGATCAAGGATATAGCCAACCGTTACATTGTCAGCGGCAATATACTGCGCGGAGAAACGATGCTTTCCGATCTTCGCGTGCGCCTGTCAAGGGTGAACGTATGGGGCTCGAGTGCAATTGCGGCGGTATCGGATGCGGTAACGGCGCATAAACTTCCGCTTACGTATTCTCCGGATGCGCTGGCGGCGTTTGCGGATGCGGTGAAAGCATATGAACAGGCTCCCGCATTGCCGGACGACGAACTGACGGCGGCGCTTTTGCGCGCAAAGAAAGCGGTGTTCAGCGATACCGATCAGGAGTCGCTGGATCGCGACACGTTTACGGAAATGCTGGAGATCCGTCAGGATATCGGAGACGGGGAAGCGGACAAAGGCAAGATCGACAATCTGACGGAACTGAAGAAAGAACTGATGTCTTTCAATCTTTCTTATTTTATTGATCTTTCTCCCGCGGCATATGAGGAAAAAGAATCTGCGGCATCGGCTCCTTCGGTGGATACGCAGGCGATTTTGGACGCAATTTCAAATTTGCAGGCGGCGCCTTCGGCACAGGTTTCTGCTGTGCAGGATCAAAAAGAAGACGCACAACTGCAGAATAAGCTGGAAGAGCTTTCGAAAAACAAACAGTCGGCGGCAGTGAAGAAACCGCGTCAGTTGCGTCCGGCGGTATCCGCGAAAGACAATAAACTGGAGAAAGCGGATCAGCCGCTGCGCATCGTGCACCGTAAGATCAGTTTGGGAGAAGAGAGCGAATCTCTGTCCAAACAAGTGGTAGATGAATTGGCACAGAAAATCGCAAACAGCATGGTGAAATGAACTTTGCCAAAGCGCAAAGGAAAGATAGAGTAACAAATTGTAAGGCCGGATTTTATCAGTAAAAAATCACAAAAGAAAAAGGGCTGGATTTGGGTTCAGCCCTTTGTTGTGTGGTAACCGGCGGAAAAAGGAGTATATTTTGAGACAAAAAAATGACCGTGAACTCACACAGGACAAGGGTGCGCGCGCGAAGAAGCCGCATGCGGAATTTCCGCAGTTTTTAGGCAATGCGAAGGATGCAGCCGCGCGAAAGACGTATTATACGGACAATGCGAATTCGCAGCGTACGGACAAGAGCAGTGGGCAGGCAAAGTCGGGCAGGCCGCAGCAGGGAAAGACGGCGGACAAACCCGCGCGGGAACGCACGGCGGAGAAAACAGACAGGCCTGTACGGGCAGAGAAGGCGAAACGGCCCGTCAAGCGAGGCAAAGTGAAAAACCCGGTCAAGATCCTGTTTTTGGGCGGGATCGGCGAGATCGGAAAGAACATGACGGCGATCGAATGCGGCAACGATATCATTATCATCGACGCGGGGCTTACGTTTCCGGATGAGGAATTGCCGGGCATCGATCTGGTCATTCCTGATATCAGCTATCTGGTACAGAACAAGCAGAAAGTACGCGGGCTTCTGATCACGCACGGACACGAAGACCATGTGGGTGGTATTGCTTATTTATTAAAAGATATCAATTGCCCTGTTTACGGAACCAAACTGACGCTGGCGCTGGCGGACAACAAGTTGCGGGAACAGCGGATCAACCGCGCGCAGCTTTTGTGCGTGAAGCCGGGCGATAAAGTGAAACTGGGCTGTTTCAATGTGGAATTTATCAACGTCAACCACTCGATCGCGGGGGCGGTGGCTTTGAGTATCGATACGCCGCAGGGCAGGATCTTCCACAGCGGCGACTTCAAGATCGATCTGACGCCCGTTGCGGGCAAGCCCATCGATCTGACGCGCATAGCGGAAATCGGACAGGAAGGGGTCAAGCTCCTTTTGTGCGAATCGACGAACGTGGAGCGCCCGGGGTATACGATGAGTGAAACCGTCGTCGGAACGACGCTGGATCACCTGTTTTCGGAACACGCGAACCGAAGGATCATCGTGGCGACGTTTGCATCCAATGTCCACAGATTGCAGCAGATCGTAGACCTTGCGGCAAAGTACCGCCGCAAAGTTGCGCTGTCCGGCAGGAGCATGCTCAACGTAGTGGATGCGGCGACAAAGATCGGCGAACTCACCATTCCGGAAGGCGTGCTGATCGATGTTGAAAAAATCAAAAATTTCTTTGATCGCGAGATCGTGATCGTTTCCACGGGCAGTCAGGGTGAGCCGATGAGCGCATTGACGCGTATGGCGAGCGGCGATTTTAACAAAGTTACGGTAGGACCGAACGATACGATCATCATATCGGCAAGCCCGATCCCCGGCAATGAAAAGATGATCTATAAAGTCATCAACAATCTTTACAGGAAAGGGGCGAACGTCGTTTACGAGTCGCTGGAAAAGATCCACGTATCGGGACATGCCTGCCAGGAAGAGCTGAAAATTCTGCACAGTTTGCTCAAACCGCAGTTCTTTATTCCGGTCCATGGCGAATACAGGCATTTAAAGCGCCACGCGCAGCTGGCAATGGAACTTGGAATGAGCGAAAACAATATTCTGATTGCGGACATCGGCAATTGCGTGGAACTTACAAGGGACAATATGCAGTTCGGCGAAAGTATTTCGAGCGGGTCGCGCCTTGTGGACGGCGGGTCGCTGGAAGACAGAGAGAACAGTGTTGTCATGAAAGACCGCAAACATCTTTCCGAAGACGGTATCTTTGTGATTACGGCATGCGTATCCGAGCGAAGCGGCGATCTCCTCAGCGATCCGATCGTAGTCAACCGCGGGTTTGTGATGCCGGAGAATGCCGATTATGCGGCGGAGATCCGTAAGATCGTGGTCAGCTGCGCCAGCCAGACAGATATACTGGGGGATGTGGATAACACGGAGTTTGCGGCGGCGATCAAGAAAGCGGTGAAGAATTTTATTTACAAAAAGACGAAACAGAACCCTGTCGTAATGGCGAATATCGTGCGCATTTAAAGCACGGTTTTCGGAAACATTCCGGCAAATGGACGGGGAACTATGGATTTTATAAAATCGCTGATGTGTCCGAAGCTGGATGCACGGCTATCACAAATGCGCGAGAGGGCGAAGGAAGGCCGCGATCCTTCTACGGAAGACGACACTTTGCAGTTGCTTCTAACGATCGCACGGCTGAGCCGCCCCGAACGCATTTTGGAGATCGGAACGGCGGAGGGACTAACCTCCGTCGCGCTTCTTTGCGAATGTGAAAACGCGCGTCTGACGACGATCGAGCTGGACGAAGAAAGATATCGTAAGGCGAAAGAAAATTTTGCGTTATTCGGTGTGGAAGACAGGGTCAATGCGATTCTCGGCGATGCGGCGGATGTATTGCCGTCGCTGGAAGGAGAATTCGGACTGATTTTCTTGGACGGGCCGAAAGTGCAGTATAAAAAGTATCTTTCCGATTGCAAGCGTTTGCTTTGCGAGAACGGAGTTCTGTTTGCGGACGACGTTTTGCTGTACGGATGGGTGGACGGAAGGGCGGAAACGCCTTTGAAACGCAGGATGCTGGTCGAGCATATCCGCGAATATTTGCGCGAAATTTCTTCCGATCCCGATTTTATTACGTCGATCCTGGACACGGGTGAAGGCGCGGCTGTGTCGGTGAAGAGAACTTCATTTGTGAGCGGACTTGCAAAAAACAGGAACGGACGCAAAGCGTAAAAGGGAAACGTACGATGAAAGAAAAAACGGAATTGCTGGCGCCTGCGGGCAGCTTTGAAAAACTGAAAACTGCGTTGAATTTCGGGGCGGACGCCGTGTATTTGGGCGGGAAATCTTTTTCGCTGCGCTCGTTCTCCGAAAATTTTACGCCCGAAGAACTTCAAGAAGGCATCAAATATGCGCACGAACGCGGCAGGAAAGTGTATGTAACGGTCAATATTTTTGCTAAAAATGCGGATTTTCCGGCACTGTCGGATACGCTTTCTTATTTGCAGGAGATCGGTGCGGATGCGGCGCTCGTAACGGATCCGGGCGTTTTTTCGCTTGCAAAGAAAGTTGCTCCGAAGCTGAAATTGCATATTTCCACGCAGGCGAACACGACCAATGCGTATGCGGCAAAATTCTGGGAAGAACAAGGGGCGGAGCGCGTCGTGCTGGCGCGCGAGCTGTCGCTGGCGGAGATTTCGCAGATCCATGCCTATTGTCCCGATCTTCAATTAGAGGCTTTTGTACACGGCGCCATGTGTATTTCGTACAGCGGCAGATGTCTTTTGAGCAATTACCTGGCGGGGCGAGATTCCAACCGCGGCGCATGCGTGCAGGCATGCCGTTGGAAATATACGGTGCGAGCGCAGAGAGAAGCGGGCGCGCAGGGCGGCGAACTGGAAGTTCAGGAAGATGAACGCGGTACCTATCTTCTGAACAGCAAAGATCTGAACATGCTGCCGTATTTGGACGAATTGGCAAAAGCGGGGGTATGTTCCTTTAAGATCGAGGGCAGAATGAAGAGTGCGTACTACCTGGCGACGGTGGTCAATGCGTACCGCAGGGTACTGGACGGAACACTGAGTGTTGCACAGGCACAGACGGAGCTGAAGAAGGTAGCGCATCGTGCATTTACGACGGCGTATGCGTTCGGCGAGAATGCGGAAACGGTCAATTATGCCGATTCGCAGGAGAGCGGAACGCGCGAATACGTGGCGGACGTGCTGGAAGGCGGAGAATATCCGCTTATTCAGATGCGCAACCGCTTCAGAGTCGGGGATGAACTGGAGATCCTTTCCCCCTCCGATTCTTTCAACCGATGCTTTACGGTGCAGGAAATGAAAGATGAAAGCGGGAATGCGGTTGCGGATGCGAAACTGGTGATGCAGAAACTTCAGATCCGTTGCCCGTATCCTTTGGTTAAAGGGGATATTCTGCGCAAAATTCTGTAAAGAGGCATTAGACAGAAACCGATGGTCATATTGCATTCCGATCTGAATAATTTTTATGCGACCGTGGAGCGGTCGTTGTTTCCGGAACTTGTCGGCAAGCCTGTCGCCGTTTGCGGCGATAAGGAAGCGCGGCATGGCATTGTTCTGGCAAAGAGCGAAGAAGCGAAGGCATTCGGTGTAAAGACAGGCGATGTGATCTGGGAAGCTAAGCGGAAATGTCCGGGATTGATCATCCGTCCCGTTCGGTTTCGTGAGTATGTCCGCCGATCGCGTCAGGTGCGGGATATTTACGCGCGTTTTACAGATTTTATTGAACCGTTCGGCATCGATGAGTGCTGGCTGGATGTTACACACAGCAAGATTTTCGGAAACGGGGAGCAGATCGCGGAGAAAATTCGCCGCGCGGTGAAAGAAGAGCTGAACCTGACGGTTTCGGTCGGGGTCAGTTTTAATAAAGTGTTTGCAAAATTGGCGAGCGACCTGAAAAAACCGGATGCCGTTACGGTTGTCGACCGCGAAAACTTCAAGAATAAATTATACGATCTTCCGGCATCCGATCTTCTGTATGTAGGTCGCGCGACAGCGGAAAAACTGCGTCGAATGGGAATACAGACAATCGGCGAATTGGCGGCGGCAGACCGCAAAATGCTGGAGAACGTTCTCGGGAAATGGGGCTCAACGCTTTCGGCGTATGCGCGCGGTGAGGACGAAACGCCGGTGCGGAGCATGAATGAGCGATCGGAACTGAAATCGGTCGGGAATTCCATGACTTGCCCCGAAGATTTGTACAAATTTGAAGATATCAAACGCATGTTGTACGTACTCAGCGAGAGTGTAGCGGCACGTATGAAGGATGCGGGATTGGGAAAAGCGGATACCGTACATCTTTGGGTGCGCGACAAAGAATTGCAAAGTTACGGCTGGCAGAAGAAAGTTCGTCCGACGGCACTGGTCGGAGAGATCGCGGAAGCGGCGTATGCGCTGTTTCGCGAGCGGTATACGGCGCGGCGTGCCGTGCGAGGGTTGGGAGTAACGGCGTCGGGATTTAATAACGGTGTGGAACAGCTTACTTTTGAATCCCTGGGCGGCGATTATGAAAAGAAGGCGAAAGCGGAAGAAGCAGTTGCAAAGATCCGTGAAAAGTACGGGTATTCAAAATTGCAGCGAGGGATCATGCTGGAAGATCCGCTTTCGGCAAATATGGATGTGCGCGGCGAACGGCTCGTAAGGCCGGGCGGCGTGGACGGAGAGATCGCCTCGCAGGACGAGGGGCTGATGGAAGAAATTCCGCCCGATGATCTCTGAAATTGTGCAAAAAATCATGATACGTATTTCGGTTTTAAATACAAAAAGATAAACAGCTGCAAAGAATGCAGGCAGGGGAGCAATCTTTTTTATGGAAAGCAAACGCTATAAGATGAAAGATTTCGCAGGAGAATACGGACTGGAAACGGACGGCAAGTGCTGTTACGGCGTCTATAAAGGTTACCGTATTCATGTTAAGTATTCTCTGATGGGAAATCCCGCGTGCCTTGTTACGGTCGTAACGGATACGGACGGCAAGAGCGATAATCTGGAAAAATTTCTGGAAAAGAACAAAAAGGAACTCAAAATTTCTGCATACGGAGTTGTAGGCATCGGCCTGATGGTCAGTCCGCAGGTGTATACGCACGTATTCCGTCAGGTGAAAGAGATATTGGATAAGGTCATTGCATATTTGAAAAAGAACGGGTTTCCGGGTGCGGACAGTTGTCCGTATTGCGGAGAAGTTTTGGATGACACGGCGATTGCAATGATTGAATCGGGAATACCGTTTTCGGCGCATTCGGCATGTTTCGATCGGGCATATGCCACGGCAAAACGGAAAGAAGAGGCGGAACAGGCGATGCCCGCGAGCAAGTTGGCCGGTATGGGCGGAGCATTGTGCGGCGCGCTGGTGGGCGCGGCTGCGGCGGCAATTCTGTTTTTTCTATGGAATTTTGCGGCGCTGGGCGCGGCGGTCGCTGTTTTTCTCGGTAATTGGCTGTACAGTAAATTCGGCGGCAAAAATATATTGTTTAAAGTGATCTCGGTCGCAGTCATGACGCTTGTTGTGCTGTTGGCGGTATATTTTGTGTGCCTTTTGGTGGATGCGGGCGGAGATATTTCGAAAATCGGCAATATGGTTTTGTCGGACGGAAATTACAGACAGGCGTTTATACTTAATCTTGTATTTATTTTTGTATTTGATATCATCGGGACGGTTTACGCAGTCTTTTCTTTGATGCGGGAACGGAAGAAGATTTCTGCAAATATGCGCAAGGCCGGATGAATGGGACGAAGGAGAAAGGATGCTGATAGATTTTCATGCACATGCATTTTTGGACAAGTTGGCAAAAGGAGCGGTAGCTTCGTTGGCGGAGCACGCTCATTTTAAACCGTATACGAACGGTACGGTGTCAGGAGCTGAAAATATTATGTCCGAGCAGGGCGTAGATCGGTTTGTTGTGTTAAACATAGCCGTATCTCCGCGGACAGAGCGGCATGTCAATGATTTTGCAATATCCCTGTTGACAGAAAAGAACATTGTTCCGTTCGGGTCGGTGCATCCTGATTCGGAAAATGCTTTGAAGGAACTGGAACGGCTGAAGAATGCCGGGATCAAAGGGATCAAATTTCATAACGAATATCAGAACTTTTATGTGGATGACGAAAAAGCGTTTCCTATTTATGAGAAATGCACAGAGCTCGGATTTATCATGGTTTTTCACGGCGGTGTGGACAGAGGCAACGGTTATCCTGTCAAAACTCCTCCCGAGCGGCTTCGTAAAGTATGGAAGCGTTTTCCCGAAGCGAAGATCGTGGCGGCGCACTTGGGTGGGCAGGATATGACCGATCGCGCGGTAGATAGTCTTGCCGATACAAGCGTGTTTGTGGATACAGCTTTCGCTGCACTTTCCGTGCCGGCTGAGCAAGGCGAACGCGTCATCCGCGCTTTCGGTTTCGACCGCGTTTTGTTCGGGTCGGATTGTCCTTGGGATACGCCTGCAAATACCTTCAGATATCTGGAAGGAATGGGTTTTACGCAGGAACAGAAAAATAAAATTTATTATGAAAATGCTCTGAAATTATTAGGGGAATAAGATTCCGTTATAACTTTATTTTACATATCAAATTTTTTGCCGCTAAGCTTTCAACAGAGGCAAAGTATGTGCTCAAACAAATCAGCGATCGTAAAAAAGCCGCCCGCCGGTGCAGATTTTGTCTGCGCCGGCAGGCGGCTTTTCGGCTAAGAC
>CASEWU010000241.1 GCA_949291725.1 uncultured Bacillota bacterium | reverse complement strand
TGTCCCGACCCGGAAAATCAAAGGTACAGCGTCCCTGAAAAATTTATTTCGATTCTCTTAACGGCAAACCGACAGCGACAAACCGTCAACGGCAAAACGCCAGGCAGTACCCCTTTCATAATTCGGCTTTCAGAACGGTTTATCCGCGTGCGATACCCGTACCTATTGCGGACAAATCTCCGTCCGCCGCCCGCCTGTAAAACAACTTGCGCCAAACGTCTGAACTCGATTTTGCTTATCTGCCGCCGAAAAATTGAGAGTTTATTGCCCGTTTGCAATAGGTTTCGGCCCTTTCAGAATTAAATTTGTCAATCGCCTTCCGCAAGAAATCCCCGCGCCTTCAGCAATGCTCCGATCTCGTCGAGTATCTCTTCCGAGGCGGCAGATACCGTGTGATAATGATAGTTTCCCGTAATGTTTTTGAGCGGCGTGGAAACACCGCTTGCGATCTTTTGCAAGAATTCATCCGCCTTTCGGCGCGAATCGATATTCATCTGCGCACAGATCTTGCCGTATACTTTGTGCCAGACGATCACGTCTTCCACACAGCCGCCCACATCCACGATCAGATACAGTTCTTCGCGCGTTTGCTCGTCCGTATGGCACGCCTTGAACACGCGCTCGGCACGGGGTCTTCCCGCCACGATATAACCGCGGTTGGTCGCTATGATCTGTGCCCCCTCCGCACGCAGAAGCGCAATATCCTGCACGATGACCTGCCGCGAAACGCCCAATTCATCGGCAAGCTTTGTAGCGGAAAGGGGTGTACCGCCCAGCATTTCCGCAATTTTTTTCCGACGCTCCTCCCCTGTCATGTGTCCTCCTTGCCCGCCTTTACAGCGTATGCAGATTTTTTAACGATACGTCCAAAATCGGCGCACTGTGCGTAAGTGCTCCGCTCGATACAATGTCCGCGCCGATATCTTTCAGCTTTTCGATATTTTCCGCCGTAACATTCCCTGAAATTTCCACGACCGCGCGGCCTGCAATCAATGCAACCGCCTGTTTCATCTGTTCGTGGGTCATGTTGTCCAGCATGATGATATCCGCACCCGCTTCTACGGCATCTTTTACCATGTCCAGCGTTTCCGTTTCCACTTCGATCTTCATCGTAAACGGAGCATACGCCTTTGCCTTCGCAACAGCCTGTTTGACGCCGCCCGCCGCGCCGATATGATTGTCCTTGAGCAAAATCGCATCCGACAAATTATACCGATGATTTCCGCCGCCGCCGACCCTCACCGCATACTTTTCAAAAATACGCATGTTCGGCGTGGTTTTCCGCGTATCGACCAGACGCAGGGAACTGCCTTCCAGCAGCCGGGCAACGTTCGCGGTGTATGTAGCGATCCCGCTCATCCTCTGCAGATAATTGAGAGCCGTGCGCTCGCCCGTAAGGATCACCCGCATATCGCCGCGCACCTTCGCCAGTTTTTGTCCCTTTCTGACGCGGTCTCCGTCCTTTGCAAAGAACGTTACTTCCGTTTTATCGTCCAGGATCGCAAATACGCGCGCAAATACAGGCAATCCGGCGATCACGCCGTCCTGCTTGCACAAAAGATCCGCTTCCCCTTCGGTGCGCTCCCGCAAAATGCAAGCCGTCGAAACGTCTTCGTTCGTAACATCTTCCGCCAACGCCGAACGGATCAGTTCATCCGCACGGATCTTCATGGTAATTTCATCAATCACAGCACTCCTCCCGTTCCGCTTCGTCGCGGATCATCTTTGCATATTTTTCTTTTATTTCCCGATAATTTTCATAGTCCGAAAGACGAATTTGCGGCATTTTTACGGATACGTCCGCCAGTTTCTGCGACATTTGCAACGCCGCGCGCTTTGCCCAGATCAGACTTTCCAAAAGCGAATTGCTTGCCAGCCTGTTCTTTCCGTGTACGCCGTTGCACGCCGTTTCGCCCGCCGAATACAAGCGTTTCATGCTCGTATTTGCATTCAGATCCACTTTGACGCCTCCCATAAAATAATGCTGTGCCGGCACCACCGGGATCGGCTGTTTCAATACGTCAAATCCTTCCCGCAAACAACGCTGACGGATGGTCGGAAAATGTTCGAGAATGGTTTTTTCACCCACCGGCCGCATATCCAGCCATACATGTTTTGTTCCGTCTTTTTTCATCTGCGCGCGGATCTCGCCCGTTACGATATCCCGCGGCAGCAGTTCATTGCAAAAACGTTTTCCGTTTTTATCCAGCAGTACAGCTCCTTCTCCGCGGACCGATTCGGAAATCAAAAACCTGCGGCCGTGTTTTTGCGAATAAAACGTCGTCGGATGGATCTGCACATAATCCAGATGCTCCACGGCAACCCCGTTCTTTAAAGCAATCGCCAGAGCATCCCCCGTCAGATGCCGATAATTCGTGGAATGTTCATACAACCCGCCGACGCCCCCCGTGGCCAGCAACGTGAATTTCGCATATACGGTTCCCAATTCACCCGAATTTACGTCGCGCAGTACCCCGCCGAAGCACTCATTATCCTGACAGATAATATCCAGAAGTTCCGTGTATTCCCGGATCACGATATTTTGGCGCGTACGTGCCAATGCAAGCAGCTTGCTCGTGATTTCTTTCCCCGTTACATCGTCATGAAAAAGTATACGGGGCCGCGAATGTCCGCCCTCCCGCGTAAAACGGAAGTTCCCTTGCTCATCCCGCGCAAACTGCACACCGTCCGCAACCAGTTCCGAAATCATCTCCGGCGAAGAAAGAATCATCTGACGTACCGCCGTTTCATCGTTCTCATAATGCCCGGCACGCATCGTGTCCTCAAAATATCCTTCGTAATCCTCCGCTCCGCGCAGCATGCAGATCCCTCCCTGCGCCAGGAACGAATCGCTTTCATCCGCCGCCGCCTTTGACAGCATTAGGATCTTTGCATCGCGGGGCAGATTGAGTGCACAGCATAATCCCGCAACACCCGTACCTGCAATCAGAACGTCATAACTTTGTTCAATATTCTTCATAACGTATCCTCTCTTTTACTGCATACTACTTTGCCAGTTGTAACATACGTTCCAAAGGTTTCCGCGCGGCATCCATCAGCTCGGCATCCATCTTCACTTCATATCCGCCGCCCTGCAGGCACGCCAGAACTTTTTCGGGCGTGATCTTTTTCATATCCAGACATACCGGCGTTACAGGATAAAACACCTTTCCGGCACAGCGGCGCTGCAATTCATAGAGCACGCCCGGCTCGGTTCCCAATATAAATTCCCGCGCGGCACTTTTTTGCGCGTATTCGATGATCTCCGAAGTACTCCCCACGAACGCCGCCAGCGCGCAAACATCTTTACGGCACTCGGGATGCACCAGAAGCTCCGCATTCGGATGCGCACGCAGTTCGCTTTGCACGTCGGACGCAAGCAAGACCGCATGCACGGGACAATACCCGCCCGAATAATAAAAAGTTTTGCCTAAAACCTGTCCGCTCACGTATGAACCGAGATTCTCATCCGGAATAAACAAAATATTCTTTTCAGGCAATGCCGATACGATCTTCACCGCATTGGACGAGGTTACACACACGTCGCACAGCGCTTTCAGCTTTGCAGAAGAATTGATGTAACACACCACCGCCAGATCAGGAATTTCTTTTCTTAATTTCAGGATCTGCGCTTCGTTTGCCATATGCGCCATCGGACAGTCTGCCGTATCGTCCGGAAGCAATACCTGCCGCATCGGATTAAGTATTTTCGCGCTCTCGCCCATGAACCGCACACCGCAGAATACGATCGTATCTTTGTCTGCCTTCGAAGCGATCTTGGCAAGATAAAACGAGTCCCCCACATAATCCGCCATCGCCTGAACCTGTGCGTCTACGTAATAATGCGCCAGAATCACCGCATTCCGCTCTCTTTTCAGTTTTTCGATTTCCTGCATATCCATACCGAACGTACCGACCCCTCGCCGCCGAAAATTTTCAGCCTTTTTTTGTTACACTATACACTAAAAATTGACAACTGTCAAGACAATAGACAAGTCAAAAAATTTTTTCTGCCGATGCAAAAAGCGCGCAAAAAATGTTTTTTGCGCGCTCTTTTTATCCTGTTTTCGAAAGCCGTTGGCAAATATTTACGGTAAAATTGCCGCCTTAAAATTAACTTTGCAAGTCCGATGATTAAATCCCCTGCAAAAAACATCCTGCGGGGGAAATTCGCGCAGGATGTTTTTTTAATTTTCAAAGAAAATAAATTCAATGTGAAATTTTGCAAAATGCCCGAACATTTTTGCAATGGAAGATTCCATGCTGCGCGGCAAGATCACGCGGGTAATATGGGGACAGCGGGCAAAGATTTTTCGCCCGATTTTCGGAATGAAGGAGCAAATTGTGATCTCCGACAGAGCGGAACAGCCATAAAACGCTTTTGAAGCCAGTTCCGTAACACCCTCCATGCGCACGCGCATGAGCTGCGCACAGCGGGAAAATGCCTTCTTGCCGATCCTTTTCACCCCAGGCGCAAAAGATATACGGCCGACCAGATTGTTTTTATACGCCGCCTTGCGCCGCACCGATACGATCTCGTCGGGTACGCGCACCGCTTCACCCGAAGATGCGCCGCGGTAAATAATCAGCTCCCCGCTTTCCGTCTTTGACGCCGAAAGCAGCCGCCTCTCTTCTTCCCTGCCGTCCGTACCGAACGCATCGGCAGCAGTCCGTTGGCTGTTCAAACCGAAATTTGCCGCCACAACGCCTGCGCGCTCCTGTACGCGCGCAAGTATGCCGCGTATGCCGCCGTCCTTTGTTTCTTCCAATATGTATGTTCTGCCGCAATAAGGGCACACGCCGCGCCCGCCGCCTTCCGAAATACGAAGATCACTGCCGCAGGAATCACAGGTATATTTTTTCTTTTCCATATCCTCTCACCGAACCGATTCAGCCTTCCAGCGTAGCTTTCATCTTTGCGATCGCATCCGCCCTGCCGTCGCAGCCTAATTTCAGATAAATCGCACTGATGTAATTGCGGGATGTGCCGTCCGATAAATTCAAAGCCGAAGCGATCTGACGATTATTGAACCCTTCATAAATCATCAACGCGATCTCCACTTCCCGATCGGAAAATCCGAACGCCCTGCGCAATTTGATTTCACGATCGCTCGTTACCATCTTTGCCGCGTCGGTGATCTTGCGCGCGATCTTCGCGGGAAGGATGGTATCTCCTTCATACGCATTGCGGATCGCCTCGATCAGGGCAGTGGCACCGATATCTTTGAGCAAATACCCGCAAGCCCCGTTGTTCAACGCGCTGAGAATGTAATCGCTGTCGTCAAAGGTCGTGAGCACAAGAACTTTGACGTCCGGATACCGTTTTTTGATCTCACCCGTTGCGACGACCCCGTTCATGCCGGGCATACGGATGTCAAGAAGCACAACATCGGGAACATGTCCCTCCGCCATCATATCCAAGGCTTCCTGGCCGTCGTGCGCCACACCGATCACATCCAGTTCGTCCGAAGTCGCCAGAACACTTCGTATTCCTTCCGACAAGATCACCTGATCATCCACGATCATTACTTTTATCTTCATGTTTCCCCTCCTGTCGTTTCACACTCGACGGCAAGCTCAGAAGAATTTCAAAGCCCTCATCTTTTTCGCTTGAAAAATGAATCATCCCACCCAGAGATTCCGCCTTGGCACGCATACCCGAAAGTCCGAAGCCCTCTTTAAAGGTTTTCATATCCGCCCCCGTGCCGTTATCCGATAAAAGAAATTCAACATAGTTCCCTTTATCTTTGAGTTCGAACAGAAATGCCGTACTCTTTCCGTGCCGTATTCCGTTCGCGATCCCTTCACGGAGAGTATTTGCAAGAAATCTCTCCGCTTCGTCGTTCAGTTCTATATCGTCGATCTTACTGCGGATGGTCAGACCCGTTCCGTCCGCCGTCTCTTCCAGGATGCCTTCCAAATATTCTTTAAGAGTCGTATTTTCGTGCCGTCCCGATAAAAGATGTACGGACATACGCATCTGTTCGAGACAAGTCTTTGCTTGCAGATTTGCCGCCGAAATACGCCTTTTCGCTTCCTCCGGATCCTTATCCACCAGAAGTTTTGCCGCTTCCGTCTGCATGATCACCGTCGTCAGAGAATGCCCCGCCGTATCATGGATCTCTTTGGAAATGCGGTTCCGCTCTTCGATCAGCGTCGCTTCTTCCAGCTTGTCATACGCACGCAAAAGCTCGTTGCGGCTTTCCTCCAATTCGCGCATATTTTCTTCGATTTGTCTGTTTTTTCGCGATACGGTCATCGCAAATCCGAACATAATGAAGTGCAGCGTCAGCACGATCAACGCCACAAAATACCGCGACGTGATATCAAAAGCCGTAGCAAATTCATGGTTGATCCCCGCCCCTACACCGTAGATAACTGTGTAGATGACTAAGTTACAGATGAACATGATGCCTGAATCGCGCAAAGAAGGTGCCGAAAGATAAAATTCAGTAAAAATACTCAGATAGCAAAGATAACTCAGATAACTGTAAGAATTGCTGCTGACGATAGATTCGTCGTTCCAGCCCGAAAAAACCGTAAACAGAGCCAAAAATAAGCTGTCGATCACATACCAGGCGATCTTCTGATGAAACGAGCGCATCACGAAAATCTTAATGCACATGGAAAGCAACAGCACCAGCGCCGACGGGACAGTCAAAAGTGCAGGCGTTATTCCCTGGCCTATCAACGGTACTGCCACCGCGACGCAGGAGACCGCCAAAATCCCCAGCGCGATCAGCCGCAGCCAGTTCATAAACCCGACCGCCGTCATGACTTTTGAAAAACGGTCGCCCTTATTTGGTTTTTCACCCTGCAAAGGAGCAGACTCGGCAGGCGTTTGGTCAGCACCGTGCCGATTTTCGGGAGGGCGCGTCATTCGTTGAGAAACGCCTGCGCTTTTTCCAGACGTTCCAGACAGCGCTCCTTACCCAGAAGTTCTGCCATCTCACTCGCCCCGCCGGGTGTATTCTCTTTTCCCGTCAGCGCCACGCGCACACACCAGAGAACTTGCCCGTTTTTCATGCCGAGGCTCTGCGCCAATTCTACCAACGCCGCATACAGCGCCGAATTTTCATAGTTCTGCAACTGAGAGAGCACTTTCTCCGCCGCAGGCAAAACCGTCTTTGCCACTTCCGCATCCGATTTCATTTTCTTATTGAAATACAGTGCCGGATCAAATTTCTCATACTCTTCCAAAAAGTCGATTTTGGAGGGAATATCCTCCAGAACTTCCACACGCGGCTTGAGGATCTTTAAAAGTTTTTCGTCCGAATACTTGCCGTACGCCTTGCTCTTTTTCAGGAAAGGCAGCGCCAGCGCCGCAAATTTTTCATCGCTCATCTCGCGGATATACTCACCCGAAAGCCAACGCAATTTGGGTTCGTCGAAGATCGCGGGACTCTTGTTCAATCCTGAAAGCGAGAAATTTTCTTCCAGTTCCTGAAGACTCATTTTCTCCTGGTTGCTCTTCGGACTCCAGCCCAAAAGCGCTATATAGTTTATGATCGCTTCCTTAATATATCCCTTATTGACAAGATCCTGGTAACTTGCATCGCCGTTGCGCTTGGAAAGTTTTTCGTGCGCATTTTTCATAATGGGAGGCAGATGAATGTACACCGGCCGTTCCCAACCGAACGCATCGTACATCAGATTATATTTTGGAGTGCTGGAAAGATATTCGCTGCCGCGGATCACGTGCGTGATCCCCATCAGATGATCGTCGATCACGTTCGCAAAGTTATACGTGGGCATCCCGTCGCTCTTCAATAAAATACCGTCTTCGATATCTTTGAAGTCCACCGTTACCGTGCCGTACACCATATCTTCATACGTGCCGCTCCCCTCTTGCGGAACGTTCTGGCGGATCACGTACGGTACACCTGCCGCCAGCTTTTCTTCGATTTCCTCTTTGGAAAGATGCAGGCAATGCTTGTCATACCTTCCCACACCGTTTTCGTCTTTCAGACTCTCCAGGCGCTCTTTACTGCAGAAACAGTAATACGCTCCGCCCAGTTCCACCAGCTTTTTCGCATATTCTTTGTAAATGGCCGCGCGTTCGCTCTGAATATACGGACCGTAATCGCCCCCGATATCCGGACCTTCGTCATAACGGATCCCCGCGTCTTTAAGTGTGTCGTATATGATCTGCACGGCATCTTCCACATAACGTTTGCTGTCCGTATCTTCCAGGCGCAGAATAAATTTACCGCCCTGTTTCTTCGCGTACAAATATCCGTAAAGCGCCGTACGCAAATTCCCGATGTGCATATACCCCGTAGGGCTCGGCGCAAACCTTGTTCTAACTTCTTTCATCGTCTTTAACTCCTGAATGTCTGATTTTGCCCGCTTTTTACAGGCACTGTCTCTCTATCCGCCGCATCAGCGAAATTTCTCTATGCGGTTTTGTAAATAATAACTGTATGTACCGTCTTTGGTATAAATCGCGCTTTCACGCAAAAATACGCCATGCATACGGCACACTTTTCCGATCCGCTCCAATGCCGCGTCATCTTCTTTCGAAGGATTGCAATCCCCGCTCGGATGATTGTGCGCCACGATCAGGCTGACAGGCTTTACTTCCGCCAGGATACAACTCAATAAATTATCGTCTATATCCACCTTGGAACCGTCCGCAGCCGTAACGCTTTTGGTACATAACAACACGTTTTCGGAATCCGTCATGTACAGATCCAGTCTCTCATAGGTAAGCCCGTCAAAGCGGCTTTTGATAAAGTCCGCCACTTCCCCGTAATTGTACAGCCGCGTAAACGTCTGAGCACTCCCTCTCACCTTTCGGAATATGTTTCCGAGCAAATACAGCTGTTCCGCAGTTTTCTTGCCGATCCCCGAAACAAGACTGAGCATGCGCGGCGTCGCATGAAACACTCCGTAAAAATCCCCGAAGCAATCCAGCAACTGATGTGCGATCGGATTCGTATTCTTGCGCGTGATGAAGTTATACAACAACGTTTCCAACAGCTCACAATCCGTAAACGACTCACCGTGTTCGTACAGCCGTTCATACATACGTTCCCTGTGCCCTTCGTGCATTTTCCTATTTTCACCCGTTTATTTTCTTTTATTTTAACACATTTGCCCCCGTTTGTACAGAGTTTTTTACGTTTCCGCGGGGCGCATTTTTCCTTTTACGGAAAAATGCGCCCCGCCCTCCCCGTTTT
>CASEWU010000240.1 GCA_949291725.1 uncultured Bacillota bacterium | reverse complement strand
TTTATTAGGGGTCAGAATGGTGACAAAATTCTTGCTAAAACGTTTTTTGTCCGTTAATTTAAATAAACACGGCTCCACAACGATCAGCTTTGCTCTGCCCGTTTTAATTTCCGCCAGCGTCCTCTCATACGCCGCCGAAAACCTCTCCTCTTCAAAAACTACATCCATCCCGCCGCGGCTCCATACATCGTTGATGCCGATCAGAACTACCGCAATATCCGGCTGCTGCTCCCGCATTTCTTTTTCCGCCAATGGCTCTAGATCAGCGATGCGGCTATGACTGATTCCGCAATTCACAAACTCAAAATGGATATCTTCATATAAATTCTTCAGCTTCTCATGCAAAATATAAACATATCCGTCGCCAAGCGATGTCGGATCAAGCGGATCCCGATTCCCTTCCGTAATCGAATCTCCAAAAAACAAGATCTTCATCCTCATTCTCCCGAAAATTGTTTGTTGTACAGCATTATACACTTTTGGACGATCTCCACTGCCTTATCCCGTCCCATAATTTCCCTTACCGACGTCGTCTTGTGCTCTAGTACTTTATATACCTCAAAAAAATGCATCATTTCGTCAAAAATATGTCGGGGCAACTGCGAAATGTCCGTGTATATATTGTAAGTCGGTTCCCGAAACGGGATCGCAATGATCTTTTCATCCATCTTCCCGTCATCGATCATGTTGATGACCCCGATCGGATAACATTGCACCATCGTGGCCGGCAAAATCGGCTCGCTGCACAATACAAGCACATCCAGCGGATCCCCGTCTTCCGCCAGCGTCCGCGGAATAAAGCCATAACTCGCAGGATATACCGTGGATGTGTATAACACGCGATCCAACTTCAATACACCTGTCTCTTTATCCAGCTCGTATTTACTTCTGCTGCCCTTCTGGATTTCAATATAACACATAAAATCATCCTTTTTTATGCGTTTATCCGAAATATCATGCCAAATATTCATCAAATTTCACTCCTTTTTTCTATTTTATCATATAAATATTCCCTTTGCAATACCTGCAGCAAACTTTTTAGCTATATTTGAAGAGTTTCTCTGAAATATTTCAAAATCCGACAATTTTTTTATCGATTCCTCTTTCTTCCGCACTTTATTTTTTCTTTCCATTTTTTTGAAATATTTTTTAAATGGGAACGATTCTCTTTGACAAACTTCTAAAATTATGGTATTATTATTTAGCGTGGAAATGATAAGCTCTATCCACAGATCTTATCTGCAAGAGCCGGATGCAGAAGTACCCAAGCGGCTCAAGGGGCTCCCCTGCTAAGGGAGTAGTACGGGAAACCGTAGCGCGGGTTCAAATCCCGCCTTCTGCGCCATACGCAAAAATAATACGAACACCTTATCAGTGTTCGTATTATTTTTTTATGCGCAATCTTTTCGGTCTTATCGTCCGATAAAAACAGCCCTTCGAATGCGTTTTTCGGATGACAATGACTGGTTACATTTACATACAACGCCCAAAAATCGTGCTGAAAGCGCTCACTAGGGATGAATTTCAAGACATGCAAGAATATCCACTACGCGTCTTATTTGCCGTTTGAAAACCGTTTACCGGCTTTGTACGCACGGTTTTTCTTTCACTCATCGTCTTCCGAAATGTTTGATAAAACATACGATCGTTTTTCGTGCCAGTAACGGCTTTCCGTACAAAAAACTTCGGGAAAAGGTTAAAACGGTAACAGCGCAACAAAATCTTAAATGGATCCATCACTTTTCTGATACGCCAAAATACGCCGCTATCTCATACAATTTGGCCCCAAAAGTTATGGAACGAAGCAATCAATTCAAAACCCGACAGAAAATGGTATGAGCATTGTCATCTGTCTAAATCTTTTATTAAATTAAAACGGAAGAAAGCAGGCATAAATCGCTCTTCCTTCCAAGTTCATGCGTGCAATTTACTTAGACAAACAAGTAAATTATTTTCCTTCGGATCGACATTTCGTTATTTACACTAACACACATTGCTGCCAACTGAAACAAAGCGATTCGTTATTCGCTTTCTTCGCAGGCGAATGTTATCAGAAGCAAAAAATCCGCTGCGTATTCCTATGACGCAGCGGATTTTTCGGACTTAGCACTTATTCATGGTTGTCAAACATTTAATGACTAACGGTTTGTTTCTTGCGGCCTGTCAAAGATTATAATATCGTTTACCCTGACTGACAAAATCTGCAACCGCCGTATCAGTAAGAGGATGACTTGTTAATTTTGCAAAAAATTCCGGCTGTATAGTAACACAAGATACGCCTGCCATAATTACCTGGTGGATTTGCTCCACCGTTTTGAAACTTGCAGCAAGAACCTCACAATCCATACCGTGCATCTGCAGCAGCCGATGTGCTTCTGCCGCTACATTTACCCCGCCTGAAGCAATATTGTCCAGCCGATTCACATAAGGGGCAGCAAATTTTGCCCCTGCCACGGCAGCCATTAAGGCTTGCTGAGGGGTAAAAATCGCCGTAGCCGTAACCGGAATCCCTGCAGCAGAAACTTTTTGTATCGCAGCAAACCCTTCTTCGGTTACAGGGATCTTTACGTAAGTATTTTCCCCGCAAAAGTCTCTGATACGCTTCGCTTCTTCCGACATGTCCTCCGCACGAAGAGCGAGTACCTGCACATGCAGCATGCGCTGCGGGCCGATGACCGAACGCACCTCCGTAAGAACTGTTTTAAGATCTTTCCCCGATTTTGCAACAATGGACGGATTTGTGGTTACCCCTGCCACCGGATAAAAAGAGATTGTCTTCCGGATAGCCTCCACATCTGCGCTATCGATCAAATATCTCATCTGAAATCCTCCTCTCTGCCGATATCAACCGTCAAAAACTAAATTATCTTTTAAGCTGCAAATCAAAATGTTCGTCGTAAGCCTTTTCTTCTTCGGTGTATTTGCGGAGAGTATTGATCACTTCCCCGTTATGGAATTTACGATCGCCCACGCTTTCAGCCGTTCCCATCACCGTAACATTCACCTGACGGCGACGCGCGCGGACATGATCCCAGTCAACAAAATAAATATGCGCAAATTCCCCTGCATCCAGTACACCGTCTTTGATGGTGATCGTCTCGCTGCGGCCAAAGAAAACCGAACGCAAATGCCCGTCGGTATTCATACTCGTAAAGTCGCCGGGCTCATCCACATGTCTGCCATACTGGGTATGGATCGGACCCGGATGCCTGTACTGATGTTCTTCCGCAAAATCCGGAATCATCTTGCGCATAATATCGAGCAAATCATGCTGCAGATATTCGATATCAAAAGAATCGATGTCATGCGAGCATTCCTGTACCATTACAGAACAGGTCGTATGATGGGAAACGACGGATACCGTCCCGTTAATGATACCTGATTCTTTGACAATTTCCATTACTTCTTTCGAGATATCGTGGAAAGTGGGGATCCACCCGCGCGATTGCAGCTCGATTTCTTTCTGAACCATTTTGAATTCCATGTTCGTTCCTCCTAAATTATAGCTTTTTGATATTTATGCAGTTCGTCCCATGCCCTGCGCACCGATGAAACCATATCCTCCGCCATCTTGAACGGATCGGCCGCAAGCGCGAGCGCACTCGATGAACCAGAACCGGCAGCGCCGGCTTTGACAATATTGTAACAATCTTTTCCGCAGGAAATACCGGCAGAAGGCAATACAATAATATCCGGGTTTATTGCATGAACAAGTTTGAGACACCCGTCTACATAATCCTTTCCAACCGCAGTCCCTGTGCCGATCAGCTCTGAAGGTTCCGCCACGATTATGTCGGGAGCAAAAGAAGCAATCTCGCGGATCTGCGCAAACGTATCTCCGCAGACCATAGACGCAAGCCCTGCCTCTCTCGCACGACGTATTGCCGCAGCTATCTCCTGCAGCGACAGCGGACACTCCGCATGGTTGAGCATAACGCCTTCCGCTCCCGCCTCCCGCAATGCTTCGGCAAGATTTTTTCCCATTCCCTTCCCGATCGGAAGCGTATCGAGATTTTGAGAAAATACCTTCACTCTCTCAGAAGTATTCTCCGCAATCATACGTATATCTACCGTTTGCGGATCGATAATAATGTCTACATCGTAAATATTGCCCAATTTATCCAGATGTCTGCAAAGCTCAAGCAGTTTTTTTCCGTACATATACGCTTTGGGCCCATATTCAAAAAATGGCAAGTTCAACTCAAAATCTCTTTTCATTTCTCTCCTCCTCAAGCATTTTCCCCACAGCTCCGCCGGGATGAATCGCCGCAAACTGCTCGCGACGATACCCGGTTTCCTCCATAACCGCAGCAATGACAGCATCAAACATCGCCACTGTAACAATAAAACTTGAAGTTGCCATATAATTGAATTTATCGCTTTCCCGCCCTATCTTCATCGTCAGAAATAAATCCGCGTAGGCGGCAAGCGGGCTTGCATGATTTTCGGTAACCAATAATAGCCGAGCCCCACGCCCCGCGCAGGCGGCCGCTACGGGAAGAAGCTCTGCTGTTTTCCCTCCCCGCGAAACGATCACCAGAAGATCGCCCGTCTGCAACGCCCCTAATCCGCCATGGATCGCCTCGCACGGAGGCATAAACTGCGCACTCTTTTCTATACAACAAAGCGTATGCGCGAATTTTTTTGCAGCAATTCCGCTAGTTCCGCTTGCACAAGTAACTACCTTCTTGGCCGCAACAACCGCATCGACCGCTTCAGCAAATTCGACCTTATCAAAATAATTTGATAAATTCGCTAACTCCTCCGTTTCGATCCGGACAGAAGATACCCCCCGTTCTAAAGATTCTTTATTCATACTCTCAACACCTCGATCCTTTGCAATCTCCTGTCCGTAACCAAAAATTCAGCCCGACACCCAGGACAAATCCCGAATTCTCTCTCGTAACCGATAGCTCGTGCCGGATTGTACGATACGATCGCAAACACTTGCGGCAATGTCAGTCCGAGCGAAAGAAAATTGCGGGCCACCGAATCCATAGTAAGACGGCTGCCTGCAAGCTCGCCGCCCGTAAAATTGACATCAGCCCCCTCTTCTCCGCCGGGAAAACAGTCCGTAATCCCTATAACGCGCTCTGTCCCGACCGTCTTAAGTATAAGTCGGATCATATCTTTCCGAACATGTATACCCTGTTTGTCATGTATGATCTCGTAAAACAGCCCATCCTGCAACAAGCAGGCTGCATCAAAATCCACTTCTTTCGTCCCGGCAAATCGCGAAGGAGAAATACGCGAACCGGTGGCATCGGTAATATGAGTAACAATGCGTGCACCGTTTTCTACAGCTCTCCCGATCTCACCCGCATCGGCACAAGAATGTCCCATGGCAGGTACAACGCCGCGTGCGGCAATCTCCGCGCAAAAAGAAACTGCGCCCTCCAGTTCGGGAGCAAAAGTCCACTGCCGCACCAGTCCTGTCTCCAAAACGGCACGATACTCTTCCGGGTTGATAACGGTGTCTTCCACCTGCTTGGAACCTAATCCCGGATTGAGATATGGACCTTCCATATGCACTCCCAAGATCCCGGGATATTTTCGCATCGCTCCAGCGATCCGGCCGAGAGCATCCATTGTCTGCGCAAACGTAAGGTTACGGTAGAGAGAGATCAACATCCCGACTGTACCATGCTCTGCATGTTCTTGCCACATCGCTTCCGGATCGTCCGCTCCCAGAACCTGTCTACTCCCGTGGCAATGGATATCCACAAACCCGGGAGCAATCACTTTGCCTCGATAATCAAATACGGAATCAGCCGGAATATCTGCCGGACCTTCCCATATCTGAAGAATCCTGCCGTTTTCGACAAGGATCGCACCGTCTTCCGCGATATGATCGCGCAAAACCAGATCCCCTTTTACAAGAGAACGCATATCAATAACCTACCCGCTCCATGCATTCGATCGGAGCGGCAATTGCCTCACTGATATAAACTTCCGTCTTCATCAACTGAAGAATCGAAGATGGAACCAGCGGCGTTATTTCTCCATGCAAAATAAGGCGGGAAACCATACGCTGCCAAGACGAGAAAGAATTTCCCGTAACAAGATCGTGGATCTCCAGTCTGTTTTTGGCACGCTTGACATCCAACGGCCCGATGGTCGCCGCACGGGGAGGCACATTGGCTATGTCCCCGCTTTGACCGAATACACCGTGCAAAGAATTCTGCATGATAGTCATAGGATTCAATGTTACTACCCGCGCCCCCTGCGTGAGAAACGTTTCCAGATCTTCACTGAACTCCGGTGTGAGCGGATCGATAAACGCAATATGCCCCGCCCATCCCGGACCGCTGTAACAAATATCGGCTCCACCGTCTCCGCATTCCGCTATCATATCCGAATAATGCATTATGTTCTGCGTCGTCGGATAATGCACCTGTTCAATCGGCATACGAAGCGCCGGGTCGATCTTGCCATAAAAATATTTGAGTTGAGAGTAGGAAAAACCGGCTTGATAATCGATTGGAGCAATGTTTCCGTCTTCATCCGCCCATTCATCCATCGTAAAAATGTGCACATTGCGACAATTGATCCCAAGACGATTGATCGTCGCTGCCACATGCTCATAGATACCGGGACAAGGGTTAGGGAGAATCATAACCAATTTTTCGTTCATAAGGTCCGATTTTTGGATCCGCGCCACCATATCCGAAGCCCAAATCAACGACGGATTTGCAGCAATGTGAATCCTGAAATCCGGATTCGGATGCACTATAAGCGCCTCGCCGGAAAGTTTCCGTACACGATCAAGAACTTCTCGGTTCTTATAAGGAACGAACTCAGCAGGCTTAAATTTAAACATTATGTAATTCCTCCTCTACAATCTTCAGCATGGTTTCTCCCGCATCCGGCGCAAACATCGAGGTACCCGTCTCGTATCCTCCTTCCGCTGCCGCCTCGGGAGTATATATATATCCGGGAGCATAACCGTTGCTCAGCCCGAATACGAAAGTCTTTTCATACGAAGACGCACGCTTGATCTCCAGGCCGTAACGTACGAACAGTTCACCCTGCAATGCCACGATAAGCGTATCACCAATCTTTATAAAAACCACTTCGCTGGGAAGTTCCGGACTGACGTACCCGCTCTTGACACGGCGGGAAAATTCATAGGTATTCTGAGCTCCGAACATGGCAAGTTCCGCATTCCGCATCGTAATATAATCTGCATTCTTACTCTTTTCAAACGCTTCCTCTGCTTTTAGTTTAGCGGCATATGCGGTCTGCTCATCCGGAAATACCTTCATAGGAAGATTTTTCATCGTAACGCTCTTCAGCTTCAGCTCCGGATCGGAAGTATAGCAGATATTCTGCAGAACACGAAATGCTTCGCAGGCTATCGTCGTACCGGCACGGACCGCTTCTTCGAAATTCTGCCCCGTACGGAAATACCGCGAACTCTGATCGCCGGAAGTACCTTGCGCAAACATAAAGACCGCCTCCGGCGCGGCATAATGAAAATAACGGCGCATCGCTCCCGGATAATCGGCCGTAACATACAGATTTTCCGCATGCAGATAGGTTGGATGCAACGAATAATTGACTAAGATGGCACGAACTGTCTTGCTTATGTCGCGCACGGCAAGAACGTTTACGGAATTATCCGTAATTCCGTCTTTGCTGCGGCGGTTTCCGCCGATACCTTGTTCCGCTCCGCAATGGCCGATCCCCGTTCCTACCTCTGCATCAAACAGATTCTCCTTCGCTTTTTGCGCGATTTGAATAAGACTTTCCGTGAGAAAAGCAATATACTCTGCATTCTGACATATCCCTTCGGCAAGCTCACTGGCAAGCGGTTCGCTTGCCCAAGGACCGCTGTGTGTATGCGTCGCCGTTACGGAAACATGCATCCCTAAGCGGCTGCGCACTTCTTTTACAATATTCTTACCGATCGTGAGAAGATCGACGGTAAGCAACATAATTTCATCTTCGCCATTTTTCAGATAGAGCGCCGAAGCATATAACGGATCATGCACTCCCTCATTTTCCCGCGGACAATGCGGATAACCCGCAAGCTGAACCCCTTTTTTCGGAGTAATATCCATGATTGCAGTTCCTGCCTTAAGCATAAATCCTTTTCCTCCCTGCTGCTTTAATTTTTCCATCAGAAGCCAGAATCGCACCGCCGAGTACCGCCGTTTCCACCGTATCCGAAACAAAAACAGGCTTTTTTAACGCCTGAGCGACAGCTTTGCACAAAGGTGCACTTTTTGCCCCACCCCCGAAAAGTACTATTTCCCGTACGGCATCCGGAATCATATCCGCAACGGCTTCGGCAATGCTTTTATACAACGCACAGACAAGATGACCGCGCTGCGTACCGAGATTTAAATTCTCGATTTTCCCTCCCGAAACAAAATTCGGATCAAAAAATACGCCGCCGCTCGACTGCGTCTGCTCCGCAAGAGCATCCATCTGCGCATAACTTTCAAAACCAAGCAAATTGCACAACCAACGTATCGTTGCGCCGGATGTGTCAAGCACACACTCATAAAAGGGCGAAACCCCATCAAACGCAAATACGGAACATTTTTTTACAGGATTTAACGCAAGAGTGCACACAGCCGTTGCCGTGCCGAGTGAAACAGTTGCCGTTTCCGCTCCTATCCCCGCCCCGATGGCGGCTAGTTTTTGATCCTGCCCGCCCAAAAATACGGGAATACCCTGCGGAAGTTTTAACTCGCGCGCCGCTTCTCCACACAAAACGCCGACTTTACTTCCAAATTTCTTTACGTCCGGAAACTTCCCGATATCGATATCAAACAATTCGGCAAGTTCTTCTGACCAACACTTGCGGTTTACGTCAAAAAGCATCGAGCCGCTGGCCATTGTATAATCCGTCATAAAACAACCGGTCATCCGATAATTCAAGTAATCTGCGGGAAACAGAAAACGATACGCCTGCTTATAAATACTGTTTGCATTCTCCTTGAGCCACAAAAGCTTCGGAAGAGTATAACAAGGCAGACAATGTTTCCCCGTGATCGAAAAAATACGTTCCTGCGCCAGCTTATCTTGTATTTGCAAGACTTGAGTCTCTGCTCTGCCGTCGATCCAGGTGATCGCAGAACAGAGCGGCTCCCCTTTCCGATCGACCGGCACAAAAGTAATGCCCTGACTGCCCACACATATAGCCTCGACCGTCGCTTTCGGGTTCATTGCCAACAGTTCTTTTATACACTTGACGACTGTCGTCCACCAGGCATGCGCATCTTGCTCGGAAATCTTCCCTTCCGTTCGGGTAGAATATTCTCCGGATGTTATCAAGGTGAATCCGTCCGTTCCGACCAGCGCGCATTTAATAAGCGTAGTGCCGATATCAACTGATAAAATATTCATAGCTGCTATTGCCTCTTTGCCGCAAGATTTGCAAACCGCCGTACACAGACCGCAGTCCGGCCTGTGTACGACATGTTCAGTTTTTATTGCTTTTTACGCCTGATCAAAACTATGGTCCCGCTTATGCAGGCTGCAAACAACAGTACGGACGCCGCGCCGATCACTGTACCGTTACACCCGCCGTTGTCCTCTTCCTTTTCCCCGTCATCCGTATCGACCGGCAAATTAGGGGTCAAAGGTTCGTCTTCAATGACAAATTCTACACGATTTTGAGGGTCTGCTTCCACAATATCCCCTTTCGTCTCATCCAAATTCTTTAAAGTAATATCATCGAGCGTGATCGTCAAATTGACACCCGTTGCAAGCGAACGGAAATCAATAGACCCCGCGCCGAATACACCGGTATAAACTTGGAAAGGTATCTTTGCCGCATCCGATTCGGGATCGTCGTAAGCATAAATAGACATCTTTTCATCTTGCTTTACAAATTTGACCGTAAGCGGAGACTTGGAATAGTCGTGCGTGTAAAAATTGAGATCTGCCGCAGGAGCACTGCCTTCCGAATAACCGTTCGCCCTGTCATAATCGATATAGTTGTTCGGATACTCGGGAATTACAACACCGCCATACTGCTGGAACTGCAGCCAACTGAGACTTTCACCCGATTCGGCTATCGGCTTACCGAATGCAACACCGAAAACCGAAGACGTATCCAGACCGCCGATATTTTTGATGGTAAAGCTGAACTCAAAGTCGGAATATGTCTGCATAGTGCTGATCGTTACACCGTAAGCGTCCGTCAGTACGAGCGCTTCGTCTTTGATCTCAACTGAACCTGGAATCATATAATCGGGGTGAACCTGAATAAGAAGATTGTCGAAGTTATAGGTGTTATCTTTGAAATCTTCTACAAAATCTCCGCCCGTGCCCTGCAGATAGTTATACTTGTAGATAATAACATTTTTGACCGCAAGTTTTGCCTCACCGCTGCCTTTTTTCGTGCCGAACGCTATGAAAGTGTTGCGCAGATCCTGCTCAAACTCAAATACTTTCACGTCATCTATATAAACTTCGTTCGTTCCGTCTTGTAAATTATGAATCCGAAGGCTCTTGAACTGCGCCGTAAGGTAATTAAACTCCAGTTCAACCTCGTCCGCAAGTTGCTGTCCGTTTTTCCGCGCCCCGAAATATGTCTTTTCGCTGTCCTTACGGAAATACAACTCGACCGCATCCGTAAGATTTTCTTTATCCGCAACGCCCAAATACATAACACCTTCACCGTTTCCGCTCATGTCGTATGCGTAGATGTCCATACTGATATCATAGAAATAAGGGTTCAGGTCGCTGTCGGGCGCACTGAGTGCCGAAAGTTTAACGATATAATCATCGTCGGCAGCATTGTCCACAACGAGCGCAGGCTGCTTGTAGTTAAAGAATACATTGTCTGAATCAGAATATCTGGACCAATCGTCATATACGGTGCTTATATCCGTCGAAGCACCACCTGCACCAAGTTTCTTGACGATAAGATCACTGAGTATAAAATCATGTCCTTCCAGCGCATTGAGAAAAGAAAGGGATAGATATGATTCTTTGCCCGTGAAGTCCCCAAGATCGGTAGACTGGTAATCGGCCGTCTGATCTGCCTTTGCAGGATGATCATACGACTCCCACAGCGAGCCTGCCGGATTTCCCTTCATAATGCCGATGCCCTCCTGCACGTAGCAGAGCATCATCCAGTCGGTATCGCCTTCATTCTGCAGATAATATTGCATCGAACCGTCCGCACCGAAAACAGCCCGATAGCGGATTGGTTTTCCCCACGACCAGTCTCCGTTTGCACCGATCGACGTATTGACAGATACCCAAGGATCGGTTGCAAGCGCACCCTTTGTACGATTTTCACTCGTATAAGAGGACTTCGTCGCATCCGTCATGGCGATCGACTCGCCATATTGATCACTGGTAAACAGCGTAGGAATATTTTTCATTTCCGTTCTGTACAAATCCAGCCCCGCCTTCACAAAGAGATAAATTCCTCCGTAAGGCATCGCATTTCCCCCTTCATATTCATCAGCAAGATTAAAAGAGGGCAAAATGTACAATCCCATGGGCGCATCAAGTTCAAACTCTACTTGTACGCTTTCACCTTCCTGCAATGCAAGCGTCTGATCGAGACGAATGGTGCTCCAATTTGTTGTGCTCTCAAATACGATCCCGTCTTGTGTCGCTACTTCACCGCGCGAGATCGCCGTCGTATCTGCCTTGCTCAATGTCCATTTAAAATCGTCTATCCCCTCTTCTTCAAAGGGATCACGAAAAATCTGTACACGATCAGAGCCGGCACTCACTGCCTGAAAAGACAACAACATCTTTATTTGCGGGCTGACTGCAGCCAGAATCAAGGACAAGGCTATGACAAAGCAAAGCCATCTGTTCTTCACATGAACTCTCATCATATTACTCCTTTTATCATATTTTATCTGTATTAACAAACCGAATAAATTATTGTCGGCAAACATGCGCTCCGCAAAAGATAGCCGATGTCAATTCTTTCTCTTCTTGAAAAGAACCGCCGCAACGGCAGCTGCTCCCGCACTGAGCAAAAGACTTCCGCCGAACAATATCGAACCACATCCTCCTTCCTCAGGTTTCTGCGTGTCATCCTCAGGTTTCTGCGTATCGTCCTGGACAGCATTGACCGTTATATTGCAAGTGCCTTTGATTCCGTTTGCAGCCGAAACCGTAACCGTGGCACTGCCTGCTGCGACAGCCGTTACTTCACCGCTCGCGCTGACAGTTACGACGCTCTCATCCGACGAGCTCCACGTCAAAGTTTTATCCGTAGCGTTTTCGGGAGATACCGTT
>CASEWU010000239.1 GCA_949291725.1 uncultured Bacillota bacterium | reverse complement strand
GCTTGTTTTTTCTGCGGATTTTTGGTAAAATGGAAAAAAAGTAAAACAGGAGCTGTGGAATATGGCAAAGATCGCAATGAAAAATCCCGTCGTAGAGATGGACGGGGACGAGATGACGCGGGTATTATGGCAGTGGATCAAGGAAGATCTGATTTGCCCGTATGTGGATTTAAAGACAGAGTATTACGATCTGGGACTGGTGCATCGCGACGAAACGAACGACCAGGTAACAGTAGACGCGGCGAATGCGAACAAAAAATATAAAGTCGGGGTAAAGTGTGCGACGATCACGCCCAACGCGCAGCGTGTGGAAGAGTACAAGCTCAAACAGATGTGGAAGAGCCCGAACGGAACGATCCGCCGTATTCTGGACGGAACGGTTTTCCGTGCGCCCATTCTGGCGAAGGGCATCACGCCGTATATCCCGGGCTGGAAGAAGCCGATCGTGCTGGCGCGTCATGCGTACGGCGACGTGTATGCGGGCGTAGAAACGCAGGTAAAGCAGGGCGGCAAAGCGTACCTTGTGGTGGAAGACTCGGAAGGGAAGGCCGTGGAAAAGCTGTTGGTGCAGGACTTCAAAAACAGCGACGGGATCGTGCAGGCGGTGCACAATCTGGATAAGTCTATCGAAAGTTTTGCGCGTTCCTGTTTCAATTATGCGCTGGACGTAAAAATGCCGCTGTGGTTTGCGACGAAAGACACGATCTCCAAAAAATACGATCATCATTTCAAAGATATTTTCGCACACATTTACGAGACGGAATATAAAGCGAAGTTTGAAGAAGCGGGCATCGAATATATGTACACGCTGATCGACGATGCGGTCGCGCGCATCGTGCGTTCGGAAGGCGGAATTTTGTGGGCGTGCAAGAACTATGACGGCGACGTGATGAGCGACATGGTGGCGACGGCGTACGGATCTTTGGGGCTGATGACTTCGGTGCTGGTTTCGCCGGACGGAAATTATGAATTTGAAGCGGCGCACGGCACGGTTACGCGGCACTATTATAAGCATCTGAAAGGGGAAGAGACGTCCACGAACTCGGTGGCGACGATCTTTGCCTGGACGGGTGCGCTGAAAAAGCGCGGCGAGCTGGACAATACGCCGGAACTTGTTGAATTTGCCAAGCGTTTGGAGCAGGCGACGGTCCGCACGATCGAAGAGGGAGAAATGACGGGAGATCTGGTGCCTTTGTTCCATGCGGAAGGCATCACGCCGAAGAAACTCGAGTCGCGCACATTTTTGAAGGCCGTTGCAAAGAGAATGTGAGCGGCTGTAAATTGTAAACCTGCAAATGTCGGGGAGGGAATGTATGAAAAAATATTTCACGCTGAGTTTTGACGACGGCGTAACGCAGGACAGGCGGCTCGTGCAGTTGTTGCGCAAATACGGGCTGAAATGTACGTTCAACGTCAATTCGGGGCTTCTCGGAAAGACGGGAGAGATCGTGTTCGGGGACGGAAAGAGCGTTTCGCACAACAAGATCACGGCAGAAGAGCTGCCTGCGCTGTACGAAGGGTTTGAAGTGGCGGCGCATACGCGCACGCATCCGATGCTGACGGGATGTTCTGTCCGCCGTATTCTGGAAGAAGTCATCGGCGATTCGGTAAGGCTCGGCGAACTGACGGGGTATGCGGTGCGCGGTATGGCATATCCGGGCGGACATCCGAATTACGACAGGCTGGTTACGGAAACCGTCCGCGAATATACGGATATCCGTTACGCCCGTACAATCGTTTCCTCATACGATTTCGGCTTTCCCGAAGATTTTATGGTATGGAATCCGACGGCGCACATTCTGGACGAAAAGACGGAAGCGCTCATCGAGCGTTTTGCGCAGGAACAGGGCGATTGTCTGCTCTATCTTTGGGGACATTCTTACGAACTGGACCGCGAGGACGGATGGACGCGCGTTGAAAAGATTTTTGACAGTCTGGCAAGACTTGCAGACGCGCAGAGCATGACAAACATGCAGGTATATGAAAGCGTTTGCCAGGGCGAAGGGAATTAAAAATTCCGATCGTAAAAGAAGCGGGTCGGGAAAACCGCAAAAGTACAGAAAAAGTAAACAGAGGGCGGGGGAAAAGCCTTTCTGTTGATCAGACAAACCAAAAGCCGCGATGCGCAAAGACTTTGCGCATCGCGGCTTTCTTTATCGGAAACAGAAAGAAAATTTTTTGCAAAAAGCCGAACGGTAGGTGCGGCGTAAAGGTACCCGTCATCCGGGAAACTTGCTTTTTCTGTATTGGAGGGGGGTAACTCCGTATTTTTTTTTGAATTTGCTGATGTAATGGGAAACGGAATTGTAGCCTATGGTGTAGGCGATGTCGAGGACGGACAAGTTTTCGTTGCCGAGAAGGTCCAGAGAATATTCCAGGCGGATGTTGCCGATAAAGTCGACGAGCGACTGGTTGATGTATTTTTTAAAGAGCATGCTGAATTGGGAATGCGAATAATTCGTGATTTCGATAATTTCGCTGATATGCCTGCAAAATACTTTTGGCTCCTGCAGCTGTGTAAACACTTGCAAAAACCAGTCGGGGAAAGGCTGTTTTTCGATGTAATCCTTTTCGATGAGCTTGCCGAGAAGATAGACGATAATGGAATCGGCTATCTGTCTTTGCGAATTGTAGTCGGAATCGATGCGGCTGATGGAGGTAAGCGCTTTCAGGCGCGGCTGAAGTTCTGTCAGGCACTGCGGAGACAGATCGAAACAGATAGGATTTTCCGTATTGCACAGCCGCCGCATCAGTGATTTACCGAAAAACATGAGTACGATATCGTATAATTTTTTATTTTCGATGTAGATATCGCGGTATCGGTTTTTCGATTCAAGCTGCGTGAGCGCGTGCGAATGTGCCGGGCCGAGAATAAACACGCGGTTTGCAACGGCAATGTAATCTTTCCCGTTGATGCGGTTAAGATATTTCCCTTCCAGGAAAATAGTAAATTCCCATTGCTTGTGGCTGTGTAAGAGGCACGGAGAAGTGTATTCGCTGGTGATCTGATTCAGGCTCGGGCAAAGCCGTATCGATTGATCGAATTGATTTTCATTCATGACAATATTGTAATACGGAAAGGAAGCGTTGTCAACAAATCGTTAAAAATCGATATTTTTTAAGGAAAAATTGATAGAAAGTCCGAAATTCTGCCTTTATAATGGAATTGAAGTAGAACGGACGAAGGAGCGGAAATGCTGAGTAATTTTTTAAGGCGAAAGAAAAAAAGCATATCGATGGTGAACGGACTCAAACAGGGGAAAGCATGGTTTGCCCTGATTTTGCTGATTCCGGCGCTGTTTAATTTTTTTCTGTTTTGGCTTTATCCGAATTTTGATTCCATATTGCTGTCTTTTCAGGACTCGCATGGGGAATGGACGATCGGAAATTATGACTATGTGCTGGTGAACTTGTTCAGCGCATCGGGGGAGATCTTTTCGGAAGCGCTGCGCAATACGCTGATTTATTTTTCGGTAGGGTATTTCATTACGCAGACGTTTAACGTAATCCTGGCATATTTTTTCTATAAAAAGATCGCGGGATACAGAATTTTTCGTTTTTTGTTTTACATGCCGAACATACTGGCTACCGTCATCATGGTGAGCGTTTATAAGTCGATGCTGAGTCCGCAGGGTCCTATCATGACTGCAATTTACCAGTGGGGATGGGTCCAGGAGCCGATCCGTTTGTTTTCCGATACGCGCTATGCGATGTGGGCGAGCGTCGGGTACAGTGTCTGGCTGTACGTAGGCGCGGTCATGCTCTGGTCAAGCGGAGCGATGGCGCGTATACCCAAGCAGCTTCTGGAGGCGGCGGCGTTGGACGGCATTACGCCGTGGCGCGAATTTATCTATATCGTGCTGCCGATGATCAGCGGTACGCTTTCCACGCTTTACATAATAGGTATTGCCGGTATCCTCAGTTCAGGCGGGGCGACCTTGTATCTGACCTTCGGCGATTACGGGACAATGACTTTATCCTTCTGGATCTTCAAGCAGGTGTATACGGGCGGCGGAACGGGTACGAGTTCGGCGCTCGGCATACTGATGACGTTGGTAACGATCCCGCTGATCTTTATCGTGAAATGGCTTTCCGGAAAAATTTCGTCGGACGTGGAGTACTGATATGGGGAAAACGATATTTTATAAAACGGGCAAAAAGAGATTGCTCGGGAAAGAAAAGATCAAAAGATCGCGCGGAGAAAAAATCCTGTATTCGATCGTTTTTGTCATTTTATGCCTGCACATCCTGACGTTTTTGTTTGCGTTCGGGCTGACGTTTCTCAATACGTTCAAAGGCAAGTATGAATATTTGTACGGCAATACGTACGGCTGGCCCGAAACTTGGGTGTGGACGAATTACGAATCGGTCTTCGAAGTTCTCGTCGTCAATAATACGGGTTACATCGGAATGTTTTTCAACAGTATCTGGGAAACGGTCGGAGCGGTCCTTCTGACAACGCTGAGCACGACGATGGCTTCGTATGCGTATGCCCGCTATGCGTTTCCGATGCGCAAAGGGGTGTACTGGATCGCGATCGTGCTTTTGACGATTTCCCTGCCGGGATCGCTGCCTGCCACCTATAAATTGTACAGTGATCTCAACCTTCGGAATTCCCCGTTGTTTTTGATCGGTGCGACGGGAGGACTGGGCACATATTTTATTGTTCTGACGGGGTTTTGGCGGAGTGTAAGCTGGGAATATGCGGAAGCTGCGTTTGTAGACGGGGCGGGAGACATGACTGTTTTCTGGCGGATCATGGTTCCGCAGGCATTTCCGATCATGGGGACGATGTTTCTGCTGGGATTTATTGCGGGATGGACGGACGCAAATACATCCATGCTCTACCTTCCGGAATACCCTTCTATGGCGTTCGGCTTGTACGAATACGAAAACATAACATCCGCGTCCATAGATTATCCCGTGTATTTTGCAGGATTGATCCTGGCGGCCGTGCCGAGTATCCTGCTCTACGGTTTGTTCCAGGATCGCATTATGACTGCCATGAACATTGGCGGTCTGAAAGGGTGATAAATAAGGAGTGTAAATGATGAAAAAAAAGATT
>CASEWU010000238.1 GCA_949291725.1 uncultured Bacillota bacterium | reverse complement strand
TCTAAGTAAGTTAACGATCGGGCATTTGGATGATCCGGTGATCGGGGACAGAGCGTTTTACTCTTGTCCGCTGCTTACCGAACTGGACATTCCGCCGATCAGGGAAGTTGGTGCTTCGGCTTTTGACTCAGCGGGCATTACTTCTTTTGATGCTTCCGCGCTGGAGCGTATCAGTGATGGCGCATTTCAGTATTGCGAACAACTTTCAGAGTTTGATCTGACGAAAAATACGGCTTTGCGGGAAATCGGGGCCAATGCCTGGTATTTTTGCACCTCATTGACCGAGATCCATATTCCTGACAGTACGGAAACGATCGGGAGATCCATATTGGAAGGCTCGGGAGTGCGGATCTGTACTTTACCGTATCTCGGCGAAAATCTGTCTTCGCCGCAGACGCTCGAATACTTTTTCGGCAAGGAGGGAACAGACCGACCGGAAGAAGTGAATGTGCGCGGCGGAACGACGCTGGCGGACGGCGCATTCAACTGGTTCTTTCAGATAAAAAAAATTTATCTGCCCGATACGCTGCAAACGATCGGGAACAACGCTTTTTCAGGATGTTCTAATCTGGAAGAAGTGCGGCTTCCGGAAGGATTGACGAGTATCGGAGATAATGCTTTTTATGATTGCGATATGCTGACTGAAATCACCCTTCCCGCATCCTTGCAGCAGGTCGGTTTTGAAATTTTTCAGGAATGCGACAAGCTGTACGAGATTTTTAACAACAGCAGTCTGGACTTGTCTGATTCGGGGGCAAAAAATGTTCTGAAAATTTATGAAAACGGGGAAGGTTCTGTCCCCAAAGAAATTATTTCCGATTTTACATTCGGATATTTCGGGACACAGTGGGTCATGATCGATTACCCTCGAGGCTCCGAGACGCTCGCATTGCCGGATCTTTCCGACCTTAAGAACGGAATAAAAAGCTATACCATAGCAAACAGTCTCTTTTACAGAGACGAAGTTCTCACACGGATCACAATTCCTTCGGCTGTCTCCGCATTGGGAAAAAATAGCTTTTCCGATTGTTATGTGCTGGAAAATGTTGAATTTACAGGCAGCGTTCTGACCGTTTTGCCGGAATATGTTTTCAGCAATTGCAGCGCCCTTACTGAAATTACGATCCCGCAGGGTATTACGGAAATAAGGGAAGGGGCTTTTTATCAAAGCGGTCTGCAAACGGTCGTTTTGCCAAAAACTCTCAGGTTGATCGGGGAATTTGCGTTTGCTGGATGTACATTGTTGCGAACCGTTTACAATCTGAGCACGCTGACGCTTACCAAAGGGAGCAACGGATACGGCGGAGTCGCACAATATGCCGAAAACATCTATACGTCGACGGAACAGTGAGAATACGTCAACGGTGAAAAAAGAAAGCATGGTTTGAAAAGCGGGAAAAGAGGATTGAAAAAAGTATGCAGAAACAGGAAGAGATCGTGAGCAAACTGGATAAAGAAGAAAAGCTTGCCTTGGCGGCGTCGCTTACCGCAACGGCGGAGCCGTGGGCAGAACAGTCTGATATCCCGCGCGTAAATTTTTATGATTTTGCAACGGAAAACGGCGGGGTATACCCGGACCTTTCCGTGCTTGCGCAGACGTTGAATACGGAGCTTGTATCCGATGTAATGCAGGATCTTGCGGCAAAAACAGAAAAGAAAGGTTTGTTTTGCCTGAATAACATGGGTGTCAAAGACAATCCTTACAGGGCGGGAATTTCCGAAGATCCGTATGTTTGCGGCGCGGCGGCGGAAGCTGCTGCGCGCGGTATCCGCAAGGCAGGTATGATCCCTTGTTTTTCCGGCTATGTGCCTGCGTCAGATTCGGAAGAGATCACTCTTTCTCAAATGCGTGAAGTATTCCTTTCTCCGTTATACAGCAAGCCGCAGCGGGAATGTACGGTTTACAGGGAAAACTTTCCGAAAAATACAGACCAGTCATATTCGGCTTGGAGCAAGTTATTGCACAGTGCGGCGGAAAAGAACGGATATATTATAGATGAAAAGGGTTCCGATCTTTCCGCGGGGAATATTTTGCTTGGCGGCGATAAGGAGATCCTGCGGGCCGCGGCGGAAAAGAACGGGTCGCAGATCCTGGACAAAGCGGCGGAGCAAGCGGTAGGCCTGGCATTGGAATGCGCCGGGGGAAAGGTGAAAAACGGTGAAAGTTTCGATCGGGAAAAGTATGCGCTAAGGGCGGCGGAAGAGAGTGTGGTGCTCTTGAAAAATAAGGTTGTGCTGCCGCTGATGCGATCGAAAAAACTTGCCTTTATCGGATTGCACAAAGAAGATAGAAGGCAGGCTTTTGAAAAGGCTGTCAATAAGGACAAATATTTTCAATTGGCCGGTTTTTCGGAAGGATATGACCTTACGGCGGAAAGCGGCAAAGATACATTTGAGGAAGCGTGCAAGCTGGCCCAGTCTGCGGATGCAGTGCTTTTATTTTTGGATAGGGAGCCGAATCAAAGCAGAGCATTGTTGCCCGCCAACCGTTTGGCGCTCCTGGATGAGATTTTAAAACGAAATCCGAATGTCATTGTCTTCATCCCCGCAGGAAGCGCCGTCGATGTTTCCTTTGCCGAAAAAATTCCCGCGCTGTTGTCGGCCGAATGGCAGAGTTCGCAAAGCGCCGCGGCGATTTTAAATATTTTATCCGGCAAAACCTGTCCTTCGGGACGTCTTGTATCGGCGCTTTATAGCGGGACAGATCAATTGTCGGGAGAAATACAGCGCCATAAACGAGCGGGAAAAATCAAGACGGGGAACTTTTACGGTTACCGCAGCTACGATACGGCGGGAAACTATCCTCCGTATTCGTTCGGGTTCGGGCTGAGTTATACAAAATTCAGTTATTCGGACCTGAAAATAAAGGATAATTTTGCGGAAGTTACCGTAAAAAATACAGGAAAATTTGACGCGTGGGAAACAGTGCAGCTGTATGCGGGGAAAATCGATTCGGCAGTGGTGCGCCCGCGCAAAGAACTGATCGGTTTTCGTAAAATTTTTCTTCGTGCGGGAACATATGCAAGAATTTCCGTTTACATCGACACAGCGCCGCTTCGCGTATGGAAAAATGACAGGTATGTCGTGGAAGGCGGCTCGTATGATCTGTTTGTTGCGTCATCCGTCTGCGATGTGAAGTTGCAGACGCGTGTGAACGTGGCGGGCGAGCGGCTTGTTTCTGACGGGGAACACCTGTCCGATTATATTCCGGAAAAATCCAATATACTTTCGGGAAATTATACGCTGGAACAGGTGCAGATCAAACCGGTTGCGAATCGCCGCGTTACAATGAAGAAAGTAGGACTTTGTTTTTTGTTTGCGGCCATAGCTCTGGGGATCCTGTCCATTATTTTTGCGGCGGTATGTTCTACGTATCAGAATGACGGATTGTACAACGCCTTGATGGTGATCCTTGTTTGTTTTTTTCCGCAGATGCTGCTTACGGCAATCGTGCTTCTGATCGTAGCAAAGAAACAGGCGAAAAATGCTTCTTCGGGTTTTCGCACGGCGGACAGCGAAGCGGTGAGTACCTATGTACCGCCTGAGATCGTTGAAGATGCTTCTTACGAAGCGTTGTTCAGTCGCGCATTTTCAGAGAACCAAAAGAAGCAGACAGAAACGGAATCGCTCAAAAAAGATGAGGACGTTTCCGTAAATTTTGATCAAAACCTGACTTTTTCCGTAATTTGTGAAAAAGCGGAAAAATATTTTTCGGAACGCGGCATTGTTTGGCGAGACCAAAGTGTACAGGATTTTCTTGCCGCGATGGCGGCTTCGCGTCTGGTTGTCGTGCGGAGCGAAAACGAAGAACTTTTGCCGCGCTTTTTGCGCATGATCGGAGAATTTTTCGGCACGGAAGCGATCGCAAGGAATGCGGCGGAAGAACAAGACTCGCAAGGCTGTATCGCGAATACTATGCTTTCGGCTTCCAAAGGGCGTCATCAGATATTTTTCAACTCCTGGTACAATGTCGGTACGGAAGGGCTGGATGCGCTTTTAGGAAAATATAAGGAATATGTGCGTTTCCCTTATTCCGACGGTGCATCATCCAACGTCTGGTTCGTGGCCGCAATGCGCGCGGACGCGGATTGTTCTTCCGTTCGGATCCCTTCCGCCGTTTTTGTTGAAATCCGGCTCTCCGCATGTGAAGAGGTGCAGGATCCTGCGCCTGTGGCAGCCGTTTGTTATGATCAGTTTGAAAAGCTGGCGGCGCTGGCGCACGGCGTATACTGCCTGGATGAAGAGATGTGTTGGAAGAAAGTGGACGCATTGGAAAAATATGCGGGTAAATTGTCTTCTTTCTGTCTGGAAAACAAAGACTGGCTGCGGCTCGAGATGTTTTCGTCTGTCTGCTGCGCTTGCAAAGCAGAGCAGGCCAATGCGCTGGATCGGGCGATTTCCTGCACGATTCTGGCCCCGATGTTTGACGCTTTGCGTGAAAACGGAGTAACGTCCGACGATTTTCTGAAGGAATTGCTGTCTGTTCTGGGGGCGGACGGATGTCCGCAATGCAGAAAAATGCTCGAAGGATTTACAGGCGAAGATCTTTGAGGACGAAATTATGATATTTTCAGTGATGATCGGTGCGAGCTCCGCATCCAACAGTTGCGAGCAGATCTTTTTTTCGGGGTATGCCATAGCGTTTTATCTGATCGTTTTGCTGGTTGTGATCGGATGGCTGGTTTTTTCTCTTGCTTGCAGGGAAGAGGGAATGCCGAAAGTCCTTCAGATCCGCCCAGAAGAAGGCAATCGTTCGCAGACATCGGCAAAAGAGGAAAAAGGACAAGGGAAGAAGCGGTTTGACGGGCTGAGCCGTATCGACGAGAAAAAGATGTCGTATCGGCGGAAGGAATATGCGGAAGGGCTGACGCTGCGAGAGATCTGCGAAGAATTCCGCGCATATGCGGCAGGCAGGCTGAAATTA
>CASEWU010000237.1 GCA_949291725.1 uncultured Bacillota bacterium | reverse complement strand
TTTACCACCCTATTACTGCAGAAGGAGAAGTCCGAACACCAAGGTAAACAGGGCGACCGTTTCCACGATACCGATGACGATAAAATTGTTCGCCGTACCTTTGCCCGTTTCGCCGAGCGCATCCGCAGCGGCGGCGGAAACTTTTCCCTGGAACAATGCGGACAGCCCGATGGCAAGACCTGCAAAGATCCCAACAAACATACAAAGCGTAGCCGATGCCGATCCCGATTCAAAGGCGCTGCGAATAAAGTTCATCAGCAAAAAACCGTAAATCGTCTGCGTCAGAGGCGCACCGGAGAAGGCAACCATCATAAAGGGCGCCTGCTTTCCGTTTGCGTAGCACTTTTTCCACGCACCGACCGAAGACATCGCCGCATATCCCGCTCCGAACGCCGAGCCTATGGCCGCCAATCCCAGAGCACACGCCATACCAATATACTGTATTTCCATAATTCCTCCAAAATGTCAGTTATTCCTTTCTCTTTTTAATTCACGGAACGGGTCATAGGCGATCCCCGACCACTCCATTCCAAGCTGTCCGGAAAATTCCAGAAGATTCAGCCGTACGCCGTGCACGACTACGGACAAAAATCCCATTACAATATTCAGTGCATGACCTATGATCATGATCACAATGCCGACGATCACGAGCGCACCGCCGAATCCCGCTGCCATGTCGTTAAAGCTCTGCGCGATCGCAAGGGATGCCATTCCCACGGCAAAAAGCCTTATGTAACTCATCACATTTCCGAACGCCGATATCGTATCCAAAAACGTAGTAAATGCGTTGGCAAGCCCCGCTTTCAGACCCTGCGCAAACGTCTTGTCGGCAGACATTCCGCCAAAAAGTATGACCAGCACAAATCCTGCCCCGATCACGGATGCGACGACCGCCACATTGATCGTCTCGCCGATGACCAGATACAGCACCATAAAATACAACGCACACACCGAAAGCAGCCATCCCAAATCGGCGATCCAGCTCAAATTATGCCGGCACAGCTTGCGCCTTATATTCATGATACACGCAAGAGCCAGCTGTACGACGCCTATGGAAAAGCAGAATTTCATAACGTTGTTCTGCGCCTGCGTTGACGTAACGCCAAAATATTCGGGATAGTTCGCAATTTGCGGAATGACGAGTGCCTTCAAAAACGGAACCCGCATCGCCCCTTCCAATCCGAACCAGGTACCTGTCAGCGCACCCCACACGATCGTCGAAGCCGACAGCAGATATAAAAGCAGCGTAACGTTGGTGAGTTTTTTCATTCTGACATTCAGAATGACCGTACCGACGAGGAACAGAACACCGTACCCCGCATCACCGATGATCATGGCAAAGAACAGTGCGAAAAATGCCAGAAACCAAAACGATATATCGTATTCCCTGTAGCCGGGAACGGTACCCAGTATGTCAAACAGCGGCTTGATCAGCGACGTTACTTTATTGTAGTGTATTTTCGTCGGAACGTTCGGATCGTTCTCATCCGCATCATCCATGCCCCAAGCCCAGTTATGTTCTTTGGCGGATTTTGAGAACTTCTCCGTTTCCGTTTCGGGAATATACCCTGTTATCCAGATCAGCTCGTTCTCCCTGCAAAGCGACGCGTCTGCCGAAGAATATTCCACGGCGTTCTGCATTTTCAGCAACTGCGCCGCATAACTTTTCAGATACTTTGCCGATTCGCGCAAGACCCGATCGCATTCCGCTATCTCTGTCCTGCAATCCGCAGCCTCCTTTTCCAGCTGCAAAAGCCCTTTTTCGGGAAGCCGAAATTCGGTTGCATGCACGGCCGCATCGGGTTTTCCTATCACCGCGACCGTCTCCAGCTTTTCGATCGGCTTGAGACGGATAAACCGCACATCTTCATTTTTACAAAGCGCGCGCAGCTCTTTTTTATCCATGCGATAAAAGTGGAGTTCTAAAACTTCGGACAGTTCCCTGACAGCCTGCGGATCAAAATTTCCCCAAGGCCGTATTCTCTCCTCTTCCAAAAGCAGGGCTGACAGACGTTCCTTTTGCTGCGCTTTCCGTTCCAGGGCGAAGGCGGTCTTTTGATACAGTTCTTCAAACTCCGCGTCGGAAAGTTCTTTTTCCTCTTTTTCCTTTCCCCTATAATTGCCAAGTTCCTGCAACAGGCGGGAAAGAGCGGAAAAACGTTCCAAAATCTGCGAATCTGCAGCCCTTTTTTCGGCAAGATGCAAAATTCCCAGTTCCCGCAGCGAGATCAGAAGTTCGTCTTTCCGCGAATTTTGCCCCACGACACAGACAACTTTCATTTTTTCGATCATGACGCTGCCCCCTGCCGTTTTTTCTTTGCGATTTTTCCGCGGACAACGGCGCTCGTCTGCTGATCGCCCAGGTAGATCTCGATTTTTCGGATATTTTCCTTCGCCTCCGGGATCTTGACCTTCTCAAACAGATTGACGCGTTGGGATGTGAGCCGCAGTTCCCGATTCAATAGTTCAACCTGATTTCTGAGCGTCTTCAACAGCGCATTGCCCCTCGATATCTCGCGCAGACGGATCAGCGCTTCATCGACCCAGAGCGGATAATCCGCCACGTCGTAAACGATCTCTTGAAAGGTCAGTTCCTTGAATACAGGAACGGATACACCCGCAATATTTTCCCGCACGCATACCACTTTGTCCGGGATCACAAGTTTTTCGATCTTCTTTTCTTCCGCAAAAGCAAGATTTTCCGCAAAAACTGCCACCCAATCATCCAGACCGTCGACCATGGCGAAAAGTTCCTTTTCCCGTTTTTCCAGTTCGGCAACGGATCGCATGATGACCGTCTGCAACTGCTGCTTTTTCAGCTGTAAGGTCGGAAGATACCTTTGAAACTGCCGCAGCTGATCTTTTTGCTTTTTTAAATCGTTTTTTGTTAATTTAACGGCGCCCAGACCTATTCTCCTTTATTCGGATTCCAGGTCTTTGGGCCATCTTTCGCGGATCAGATTGGTTTTCAGCCCCGTTTCATTGGGCTCAAAACACTCGGCAAGAATTTTCCACCCCAGATCCAGAACTTCTTCCAGCGAAATGTTCACGCGCAGATCCATCAACTCATCTTCAAACAGCTTTCCGTATTTGAGAAGTTTTTCATCCCATTCGCTCATCAGAAAACCCATGGATTTCTTTTCGAGACTCTCTCTGTAAGCGCTGTACAACTTGATCATGCAGTCCATGAGCGCGCGGTGATCGCTCCTCGTTTTGCCGTTGACGTTCTGTTTAAGCCGGGAAAGCGAACCGAACGGCTCGATTCTGCCGCCTTTGAGATAGTACTGCCCTTCCGTTATGTAACCCGTATTATCGGGAACGGGATGCGTAACATCGTCTCCCGGCATAGTCGTAACGCTGAGGATGGTAACCGAACCCAAACCGTCAAAGTCGACCGCCTTTTCATAACGCGAAGCCAAACAGCTGTACAGATCGCCCGGATATCCGCGGTTGGAAGGCACCTGTTCCATCGTGATCGCCGTTTCTTTCTGCGCATCCGCAAAGTTCGTCATGTCGGTGAGAAGAACGAGAACGCGTTTTCCGTCCAGCGCAAAGCGCTCCGCTACGGCCAGCGACAGATCGGGAACAAGCGTACATTCCACGGTAGGATCCGCCGCCGTATGAATGAACATCACCGTGTGCCCCATTGCACCGCTCTTTTCCAGCGTATCTTTGAAAAAGAGAAAATCGTCGTATTTGAGCCCCATTCCGCCCAGCACGATCACGTCCACTTCCGCCTGCATCGCAATGCGCGCCAGCAGTTCGTTATAAGGCTCGCCCGACACCGAGAAAATGGGAAGTTTCTGACTTTCCACCAGCGTATTGAACATGTCGATCATCGGAATGCCCGTACGTATCATCTTTTTCGGAACGATCCTGCGCGTAGGATTGACGGACGGACCGCCGATCGGGATCATATTTTCCGTAAGAGCGGGGCCGTTGTCTTTTGGTACGCCCGACCCCGTAAAGATGCGTCCGAGCAGGTGATCGGAATAAGATACCATCATCGGTTTTCCCAAAAATTTAACGGGATCGGTCGTACTCACGCCCTGCGTGCCCGCAAAAACCTGCAAATAGACGAGATCGTTATCCAGCTTGATGACATTGGCATAACTGTCGCCGACCAACGCCAGATCGCCGTTTCTGACTCCGCTCGCCCGAACGGATACGACGTTGCCGACGATCGATTGTATTTTTGTGTAAATTTTCTGCATATCAGACCGCCTGTTCGCAGGATCTCGACCGATAGAATCCCCTGATCGTTTCTTCCTGCTTGTCAAATTTATCTGTTTTGAATTCGATTGTGTGCCAATCGAGAAGCTGCTGACGCAGCTGATTGAAAAAGGCACGTATCTCGCTTTTGCTGTCCATTCGATAGGTCTTTGTAAGAATGTCGTACATAACTTCAAACACGCGGAGCTGCCGTTCCGGTTCACAGGCTGCGTCGACCGGGTCGAAAGAATCCTGCTGCAGATACGCCGCGTCCAGGAGCTCGCCTTTCTGGTATGTTATGTAATCCTCTTCGGAAATACCCTCTTCTCCCACGACCTTCATCATCTGGTTGATTTCCGTACTGCGGATCAGGATCTCTCTCGCTTCGTCCACTTTCTTCTGATCCGCGATCCCTTTGTATTTCGACCACGAATCGATGGGATGGATGGCGGGATACTTGCGCGCATCCGAACGTTCGCGGGACAGACCGTGGAATGCGCCGACCACTTTCAGCGTCGCCTGCGTTACGGGCTCTTCAAAGTTTCCGCCTGCGGGCGAAACCGTTCCGCCGATCGTAACGGACGCGATCTTGCCGTTTTTCAGCCGCACTTTCCCCGCTCGCTCATAAAAAGATGCTATGACCGATTCGAGATACGCAGGAAACGCCTCATCCCCCGGAATTTCTTCCAAACGCCCGCTCATTTCGCGCATCGCCTGCGCCCAGCGCGACGTCGAATCCGCAAGCATCAGCACCGAAAGTCCCATCTGCCGATAATATTCCGCAAGCGTGATCGCAGTATACACAGACGCCTCACGCGCCGCAACGGGCATGGACGACGTGTTGCAGATGATGATCGTCCGCTCCATGAGCGATCTGCCCGTGCGAGGATCGGTCAGTTCGGGAAATTCTTTCAAAATTTCCACCACTTCGCCCGCACGTTCTCCGCACGCGGCGATGATCACGATATCCACGTCCGCATTTTTCGCTTCCATATGTTGAAGCACCGTTTTTCCTGCCCCGAACGGCCCAGGCACACAGAACGTTCCTCCCTTCGCAATGGGGAGAAATGTATCGATGCAGCGGATTTTCGTAATGAGCGTTTCGTCCGGACGCAGCCTCTGTTCATAACAAGTGATCGGCTTTTTGATCGGCCAAGTAAATACCATGGAGAGAGTTTTCTTTTCGCCTTTCGCGTTGCCGATCACGGCAATATCGCCGCGAACATTGTACACCCCCTTCGGCATGACCGATTCCACCGTCCAATCCTCGTCGGAAAATCCGAAAGGCACCATGATATGATGCGTGAACAGCCCCTCCGGCACCGTACCGATCGTATCCCCCGGACGGACAATATCCCCCGCTCGGACAGTCGGTGTAAATTCCCAGACCTTATCGGGGATCGGATCCAGGTATTCGCCCCGCTCCAGGAAAAATCCGCACTTTTCGGCCAGTTCGGGAAGCGGATTTTGCAATCCATCATAAATCTGCGTCAAAAGCCCCGGGCCCAAGGATACACTCATCAGCTCTCCCGTAAACTCTGCCCTGTCGCCTACCTTGATTCCGTTTGTCATTTCATAGATCTGCATATCGGCGACATCGCCGCCCACACGTATGATCTCACCTTTCAGACGTTTTCCGTCCACAAGCACATAGCCAACCTCGTTCTTGCGGATGGAACCGTTCAGTCGGACAGAGACGAGATTCCCGTTTACGCCCGTTACGCTTCCTGTAATATGATCCATTGTCTTACTCCTGTTCCCCGATCAGGATCTGCTGCTGCAGCCCCTGCAAAATGCGCCCGAGTTCCGCTTTTCCTTTCTTTTGATCAAAAACATTTTTTCTTTCCAGCAATTTCAACTTCAGCGCATATCCCATCAGCGCATGATCATCAAAATAATGCGTACCGATCAATTCATCCAGCTTTTCAAATTCCAGTGCAAGCAGAGCCTTTTCCGCTTCCAGCGGATTTTTCCCTCCGACTGCAGCGGAAATCGCTTTGAATACGCTCTCGTTCCTTTCTCCCGCATTCTGCGGTCGATTCAGGCGCTGGTTGCGGTAACAGATCAGTTCCCGCTCAAAAGCGGTATAAAATTCCGACCACTCCGAAAGCAAAGGCCCTTTATTTGAAGAAAGCGTCAGATTTTCCAACACGGAATATTTTGCGGCGCTGACAGCCGAACGACACATCCCGAGAAAATCCGCGTATGTGAGCGGCGGGCTCCCGTCTGCTTTAAGCATCGGCAGGCTTGAAAGCAAATAATAATACGATGCCATTTTATTCTCCCGATCAGATCACAAAATCCGCAAAAAACGGCATGAGCATCTGCGTGATTGCCTCATCGGTACAGTCAAAATACCCCGAACCGTCCTTTGCCGCCAGGCGGAAACCTGCACGAACGTTGGGATTTGCTTTGATCTCAAGCCCGCCGCGGATCTTTTCTGCAAGCGTCCCTTTCAGTCCTTCCGATACCTGCTTTACCTCTGCAATATACAGGGCAGGATCGTCGCCGCCGATCGCCGCAACAATAAGCTTTGCCAATAGTCCGGGCTCCAATGATTTTGAAACATCGGCCGAAAGTATTTTTTCAAACTCTTCCCGCACGGAATTTTTAAAAGACAATACGGCGTCGCGCTTGGCGTGCTCTGCCGCAGTCTTTACGCTGTCTTTCATGATTTCCGTCTCTTTTTCCGATTTTAAGCGGATACGCTCTGCTTCCTCTTTTGCGGCTGACACAATTTCCGCCGCCTGCTGTTTTGCCTCCGCCAAAATGCGCTCCGCTTCTGCCTGCGCCGCGTCGACTCCGTCTTTTTTGATTGCGCTGATTAAATCTTGGACTTGCAATTCCACGATCTTGTGCTCCTTTTTTTACAATCCTTACCTTTTTATTTTAACTGCTTTCCGCCGAATTGTCAATATGGTATTTTATGCTTTGTATGCATTTTATGCCCCTGCACCCCCATGATCTGTACGGCTCAGGCGGCAAACAAGCACGGACATCCCCTTCCGGTTTCCCCCAAAGCCCAACTTTTCTAAAAAAATATATGGTTTTTTGTTTTCTAAAATGTAAACCTTTCCTTTTCTACCTTACGCTTTTAAACACGTTTCGTGCAATTTTTTGATCAACGTATCGTTGTTTTTTAAACAGCTCTATCAGAAAATAATTTTTTTTCGGCTTTAGAAATCCAAAGAACCGCACTTAAAAGAAAAATCGGTCGGAACCCTCTATTTTTTTAAGCCACAAAAAACCTCGGCTAGGCCGAGGTTTCAAATGACAAAATTAAAAAACAAATTTGAGAAAGATCGCCGATCATTTATTTCACGACAAGCTTCCCGACGAAATTCTTTTTTACGGTACAAAACCAGATCAAATAGCATGGGGAGCACCGCATACCCAACCGCAAAAAAACAATTTGCGTGTTGCAGAAAGCGGCAAGACCGAACGGGTAAATTTCATTTCAAATTTACTATTTTGTTTTCGTATTTCCTGTAAATATAGCAGGCGACCGCAGACCATCCGTGGCACAGACTCCCCGCGCGGTTGAAATCTTCTGCACCTTCTTCCGTTTCATAGAGCGTCGTATCCCCGCAGGTAACCATGTTTCCGTACACGGATTCCAGATCACGCAGAACAAAATTCAGTTCATTTTCCGAATATTTCAACAACGCTTCGTACAGCCAGATACGATTGGAAAGCGTAATCGGGGTAAGATTTTGCCCGTTTTTCAACTTTCGGAAAAGCTCTTCCGTCTTTTCCGGGCAGCAATCGGTAACAACCGCCAATGCCGGCGGCAGCATTGCCGCGCCGCTCTTTTTCCCGCCCTTGAGCGATGTGTAAAAAAGCCCGGTTGCAGGATCATAAAAATTTCGTACAATGACCTCTTTCATTTGCTCAGAATTTTTAACGAATGCCAAACCGTCTTCGCCCAGATTCCCAAGTACAGACGCAAATTTTTGTAAGGCACACAAATACAACAAATTCAGGCAACTGTCATATTGTTCGGACAAATCGCATTCATCAAAAACGTTTTGTCCGTCCAGCCCCGCCCTCCATTCGTAAAAATTCCAGTACTCTTTCCCTTGAAAATTTGCTATAAGTCCTGTTTTATCCAACCGCCCCCCGCAGCCAACCCCAACAGAACAATAAAAAGAAGGCTACGACTATTATACACCTCCCCCCCCCCTGTCAAATCTTTGACAGGGGGATCTCCGAATTTTCCCGTTCCCGTTGTGGCTATGGTAGCATAGCTCCTCGCCCAAGTCAACGGTCAGAAAATCCTGCTTAAACCTTATATCTCCAATACACTATCAGAGCCGAACAAGGTCTTTCCTTGCTCGGCTCTTTTTTTGCTTTTCAATATTCTATTTTGCACGCAGCATTTTCTTCTGCTCCGTTGACTTGTGCTGCCCGGATCACATTTAACCTTTCCTCTACCGTCCCTATGCTCTTTTTCGCCACAACCGGAGAACGGTAAATAGAAAATTTCGGAGGTGTATCGAAAATGGCAAAGACGGAAGTGAAAAGGGATTTCAAAGTGTTGGCGGAGAAAATATCTCCCGAAAATGTTCTGGTAATGTCGGAACTGTTGGCAATAAAGGAAACAAAGACGCTCGCCTGCTATATGGGCAGCCTCGCAGAGAAGGCTCACGCCAAACTTTGCAAAGACGTGTTCTGCAAAGATATACGGGGTTATGTATTGTCTGACTTCTACGACATGGTACAGAGCGTAGCGCCTTTCCTCTGCGAACATTTTGGTGAATACTTAAATGATTTCTTGTATATATCAAACCGTGGCAAACGGACTTCGATAAAGGTAGAGTGTTACCACATCATAGAGAGGGCATTATGCGGGAGATACCGTACCGCGAAAAGGTGTATCAGCCTCGAAAGGGTACAAGCGAAACTGCAATACATAGTAGAAGAAACGGAGGAAGAAGATTATGCGTTGGTAGACGCGGTAATAGCATCATTAAACCTTACGGAAAACATGAACCTCGCTTTGGATTACAGAATGTCGGGAATGAGTTATCCGGATATAGCGAAAATGATGTCGCGGGCGACGAGTACGGTCTATGAGTATTTCATGAGAATACGGGCAATACATTATTGAAGTTAAAAGGCGGCGCAGTTCGGTCACGCAGGGTTCGGCTCATGTCTTAGTCAACGGCATCGAGGTAGCGGATTTTTACGACGAGATCAAGCTTCTGAAAAAGGACGAACATTATTACGGCGAAAACATCGACGGCTGGGCGAGCGTCACCCCGAACGAATCGTTCATCAAAGGAATGCTCTTCCACCCTTTTGAAGAGCACTACCATATGAGTGAAAAATTTAGGAAAATGCTTGACGATGCCATCGAGGAGACTAATAGATGAAAACGACGCTTGAAGAATTGAGGAACAACAATATCGGTTATGCGCTCGGCAAAGACGGAATCACCGAAGCGGATCTTCACCTTGTAAACGATATCATCTGTAAAATCGAACAGACGAGAACGCGAAAGCCGCAGCCGCTCGATGCAGTCGAATACACGAACTCCTTCGGCTGCTACTACCCGAACGCGATCATAGACGGCGATACCTACCGAAACGGCTCCACGGTATTGTGCGAGTGCGGCTCCGCCTATGTTTCGGTTTCGAGAGACGGCACGCTCTGTAAAAGCGTTTCGGGCGGCACATTCCCGGTCATCGACAAAAACAAACTGCGGTATCTCGGCAAAAAAGAAAAATTGTTCTGGACGTTTTCAACGCTCGGCGCGGGAGCACACCGCGGGTTGTATTTCAAAGCGGAAGTTTCCTGTTTCGAGCTGAATTTACGAGAGGAGCCGCTCAAACGATATACCACCAAAGATTACGACTGTATCTATGTGCAGGACTGGGGCAAACGCACCTCCGAGTGCGGCTACAAATACACGGTCGAAAAAGGCCCATATCCGCATTGCGCGTTCCGTACCGAAGAAGAACTGAACGAATATCTTTCGCTCTACGAGGCGGTCGAGGAGCCGTACTTTGATAACGACAACCTGCGTAAGAAATACTGGATTTTGAAAAGCGCTTTCGTTTCCGTGTGGACGGAAGACGAGTTCGAGAAGATAATAGCCGACCGAACGAAAACCAGCCTGTTCAACGGACGGCACGTCCCTAACAAATACATCAAAGACGGTACGACACTGTTGCGTTATGTATTGCGGGCAGATGAAACCAGACCGTAACAATCTTCCAATGCTTTCGGGGAGGAACAGGAGGCGCGATAGCTTCTTTTTTCCTCTCCGAATTTTTTTACCTTTTCCGTTTCGGGCTATCGTAGCATAGCGCCTCGCGTCTGTCAATTCCGCTCCGAAAACCATTGCTTAAAACTTCATCTGTTTTCACTCTCACGCAATCGTTTTCTCCGCTCTTTTGACAGACGCATTCCGACAGATAAAACGCTTTATGTTTACCGGCCTATGCACTCTGCCCGGTGCCGGAAAAGGCAAAAAATAAAAAAATCGGAGGAATAAAACCAATGAAAAAAGTAGTTTACAGCATTTCCAGATTCAGTAAGTTTGGAAACACCAAGATGACCGGTGTAGGATTTATCACCGATAAAGACCTCATCATCGCCTGCGTCAGTCAGAAAGGCAATCCGTATATCCGCGTATTTGAAGATTGCGTCAAAGATTGCCACCCTGTCGCGGGAAAAGAAGGCGAGTTCAAAGGCGCGCATTACGAGATCCGCGAGATCGAAGTAGAAACGAAAAACGGCAGCGGCGAGTTCACAGGTTACGACAAACGCGAAATCGAGATCGAATATTCCGTATGGTACAAACTGGTCTGATAGGAGGCATGATATGAAAAACAAGTTTTATCTCAAAGAATTTCAGTTCTTCGACGGGGAAAATACCGTCGTATTCAACATTCTGTCGGTAGACGGTGACAAGATTACCGTCGCCGTCACCAAATGCGGCAAAATTAGCGTTTCGGATTACGACCTGCATACCGATAAAAACGGACTGTACTTCGAGTACGGCGTTGCAGGGAAAGAGCATATCCACATCGACGATTTTGAGGAGGCAGAATAATAAAAAATTGTGAAAAACACAGCAAAAAACTCTGCGCACAATGTAGGCATTATGACTACTGCGACAAAGCAAACCGCTGCAACGGGGATTGCGGACGCTGCGACGACGATTTCTGCGAAAACAATCCCATATACAAATTAAAAATACCAAAGGAGGACAACTGAACATGAAAACCTTGAAAACACCTATTTACGAAAATTTAGAGTTCGCTTTTACGACAAGCACCTACTCCACCACCGGCAATACCTATGTCGGGATCCACTGCAAAGAGAATGACTGCATCGAACCGTACTGCAATCTGACGGTCAATCTGGATATGCAGCTCGGCAAAGGGTTGGCGTTTATCGACGTGAACAACGCAGACAAAAGGTTGCTCCTGTTTTTGGAAGAACAGGGCTTTATCTCTCCCACGGGCGTAACGAAGCCCTCCGGGTTTGTCGTCTATCCCCTCTATCGGCTCAACCTCGATAAAATCGGGGAATATAAATTTTAAGGAGAATGCAGTTATGGTAAACAAGCAATATGTCTATCTTATAACGCTCGACTGGGCTACCGAAGACGACAAAGGATTTGAGTTCGATATTTGCAGTACACCCAAAAAAGCGTTTGAGATCTTTCGTAAACGGATTAAAGCAGAGAAAAACCCGAATAAATCCTGGGTAGGAGAAGAAGCATTCGCCGAAGACGGGAGCGTGAACAAAGGTTATACTCTCGACGCTCTGGAAGATCATACCTTCTCCCAATCCAGCCGTTGGTGCGTTTCGGACGATACCAACGGTCGATTTTCCGATATATACCTAAAAAGAGTCCCTTTGAAATAGGAGAAAAAGCATATGAACGCAATTAAAATCATAATCGGTTCGTGGGGATCGTACAGCGCCTGCAATTCGCGGGCGCTCGGTTCTTCCCCTATCAATTTGTCTGACTGCTCCGACTGGACGCAAATCGAGGATATCCTGAAAAAGCAAGGCTTCGAGCTTAACGGCATAGACGCGGAGTTGTTCGTGCAGGATATAGACGGCCTACCGAACGGCTGCGCGGACTGGGATTACATAAACCCGAAAGAACTCTTTGAAACTCTCAAAAAGAGCGGCGCTCTCGAAAGCGATTATCTCTATACCGTACTCTGTGCCTATCTGGAAGTTCGTACATTTGACGAGTTCGCGGAACGCGTCGGACGGCTCGGCGATAACTGGGACAATGATATCTATCTCTATGAGGGCTATGACTGGGAAGATTACGGCAAAGAGTTGTTTGAAATCTACGAACAGCGACTGGACGACGACCTTATCGACTACTTCGACTTTGAGGCTTACGGCAAAGCAAACGGCTTAAACTGCGCACAGGAATACAGCCATGGAATTATCGAAATCATAGGAGGATAAAGAAACATGAAAGACATTTTTATGGTACAACTGGACTGGTCTACCACCGATGCGGACGGCATAGACACCGAATTGTACGAGGATTACGGCAATGCCTATGACCGCTATAAGGAGATCATTACCGAGCAACTCAAAAACTTTTGGCAAGGCGAAGTCGTATTCGATACGGACGGCGATCCCGGAAAAGATTACGAGTTTTCCGAAGAGGATAACAACTCAAACGAATCCGAAGTTTACCGGCATTTATCGTTGAAAGACGATTATTACTTCCATACCTTCGTTGACCTGCTCCGCGTGCCGCTTTACACGAAACATGAAGACAGCCCCGTCTTTACCGTCCGTTACGGCGGCAGCGAATATACTTTCACGGAAGGCGCGAAAGCCCTCTTATTCCATGCGGGCGCCGATAGCGATGCCGTAAAACAAAAAGATCTTCCCGATTTTACGGAAAAAGTTTATGCGTGTTACATTACCGACAGCAACGATACAAACTTACTCAAATTAGCGGACTATGTTGCGGAGCACTGGAAATCGCTGCAAAAAGCAGACAGGTATGCGATCCTTGAAAAATATTATTCGGAGGCGGAGCTATGAAAAAACTCGACGAACTCAAATTCCTGCTTACTTCCGTATTCGTCATAAACCAGACGAACGGGCATAAAGACGGCGATATATCTTTGATCCTCGATTATGCGTTCCGCAGGTTTTACGGCGCGAACACAAACTTGTTTTTACTCGCCTGCGCG
>CASEWU010000236.1 GCA_949291725.1 uncultured Bacillota bacterium | reverse complement strand
AAGGCCGCGGCGCGCACTATTTTGCGCCCCGCGGCATTTTTGTCTTTGTATCGAAAAAAGTAAATTTTTGATCTGTATTTTTGCGCCCTGCTAAAATATCCGAAGGGATAATTAGATAATCGGGAAGTTCGGTCAAAGATAAAACAGGAGAGGCAGCGCCGATTTTAGATCCAAGAAATGCAATGACCCGATGCGGTGTATTTGTTGAGTTGATCGCGGGTTATGGCTTTGTGTTTCGTAAGTTTACAAAACTGCGGGTAGAATGGCGGGTATTCTTTTTGCTGAAAATCGAGCTTTTTATCCGTTCTTCCGACAAGGCCTTTGGTGGAACGATGAAACTGCTCGGCAATTTTAATGATCGGACGAAACCGTATTATTTTCAATTATTTTAGCGTCTGCCTGCGGCAGAAATGTTTACTTTGATTGCATCGGCAAGTTCATTGTCTTCAGTTAAGGTCAATTATTTGTCTATGCTTTCACCGATTTTTGATTTTTTTCCATAATACCGACTGTAATAGGGGAATGAGCAGAAATGGATTGATTTGCGGTCTTCTGTTTTAAGAATAAAAAAATCGCCGCAGGATTTCCTGCGGCGAATATTTTTAAAATTACTCTCCTTTGAAAGGCAGAAGAGCTACGATGCGCGCCCTTTTGATGGCGTTGGACAGCTCTCTCTGGTGCATAGCGCACACACCGCTCATACGGCGGGGGAGAATTTTTCCGCCTTCGGTAATGAACTTTTTCAGGCGGTTAACGTCTTTATAGTCGATCGCTTCGACCTTCTCCTGGCAGAAAGCGCAAACCTTTCTGCGGGAAGTTCTCTTCATGGGCTTTCTGACGGTTTTTTCTTCCATGATACTTCTCCTTTAAAAATTTTGGTACGGCAATCCTTGTGAAAGGGTACCGTAAATTAGAATGGTCTTGATTTGCATGCGGCGATCAGAACGGAATGTCCGAATCGTCGTCAAACGCTTCGAGGGCGGGCTTTTTCTTAGCTGCGGGAGCAGGGGCGGAGTAATCGTCGCTGTCCGCGTTGCTGCCCTTCGGCGTTAAAAATTCCACATCGTCGCAAACGATGTCGACGTAAGTGCGTTTCTGTCCGGCATTATCCTCGAAATTGCGGATCTGAATGCTTCCGGCCACGGCAACTTTATTTCCTTTTTTGCAAAAACGTGCAACGTTTTCCGCAAGTCCGCGCCAAGCCGTGCAGTTAAAGAAATCGGTCTGGCGTTCCGCGTCGCCGCCCTGCGTAAATCTGCGCGAGACTGCAATGCCGAAGCGGCAAACGGCTACCCCGCTGTTTGTTTCCGAAAGTTCCGGATCGCGCGTCAGGTTTCCGATCAAATATACCTTATTCATACGCTTTTACCGTCCTCAGATCGCTTTTGTGATCATTCTGCGCATAATGCCGTCCGTAATGCCAGCGATGCGGTCGAGCTCTTTGATAGCGCTGCCGTCCGCTTCGAACGTCATCAGCACATAAAACGCTTCGGATTTGTAGTTGATGGGATAAGCGGTCTTTTTAACGCCCCACTTGTCCGTCGAAACTACCGTGCCGCCCAGATTCTTGACAGTGTCTTCGAATTTGGTGATCAGCGCTTCGCGTGCTTCTTCCGCGATCGACGTGTCGATCAGATAAAGCATCTCGTATTTCATTGATTTCACCTCCCGGTCTTATTCGGCGTATCGCTTGGATACGCAAGGTTTGCGCTTTTTATTTGCGCATTATTTATTATACTGCATTTTATCGGACAAGTCAATCTTTTTTATGCGCGCTTTTAAAATTACGCGCGCGGATAAAAGTAATTTTTGTCTGCCCGCGCCGCTTTTTTTCCGAAAGATAAAAGCGCGCGGCAAAAGCCGCGCGCTTTGTTTTTTAAAGATCAATGTGAACAAAAGAGGTCAGCCTAAAATACCGCCCAAATCCTTGAATTTGGAGATCATGGCAAGTGTCAGGTTCAGAAGATCGTTCATGCGCAGTTCTCCGATGGTCTCCGCGCCGCCGAAATTTTCTTTCCAGACTGCGGCGTTTTCCCCGTAGATGATTTCATAAGGGATCTTCTCGTTCAGAACGGACGGATCCGAAATGGTTACCATCCCGTCCTCGTACAGTTCTTTGAGCGTCAGGGCGTTGATATTCTCTTGCACGTTGGAAACAAGGGAGCCGATCTCCTGAATGCTGCAGTTGATTTCCGCACCGTCTTTTGTCAGCAGATATTTCCAGACTCCGCGCACGGTTCCGTACGTATAGAGTGCTGTTCCTTCTGCGATTTTGTCCGATTCTGAAACGGAATAGGTGATCTTTCCTGTTTCGTCTGCCGACGATTGCAGCGGTACGTTGATCCAAAGTTCTTTTGCCGTATCGTAATAATACAGGTTTCCCTGTTCGAACGTTGCGCCCGCCGAGTAAGTTCCGACATAAGACAGGCGGGTCAAAAGGTTGTTCGTTTCATCTGCCGCAAGGCCTGCCGTAATCAAGGAGACTTCTGTTATCTTTTCGCCGTTGCTGTCCCAGTACCAGAGAGTATCGGTTGCAAAGGTTTTGTTCAGATCCGCTTGCTGCACGTTTTCGACGGCGACAGAATAGGAGATCTTGCCGTCCTGTTCGGATTTAAAGTACAGCGTTTTACCGAGCAGAGAATCGAAATTCTTATCGGAAAGTTTCCATTGATTTGCCATGGTTGCCGTTGTAATGCTGCCGTCTTTGCAGACATAAAGCGGAACGTTCTGATAGTTTTCCGTGCTGTCTAGACGAAGGTAGGGGCTGTAAAGCATGACGCCGGAGAAGTTTTCTGCCGTAGCTGCAACGTATTCGCTGCCCTGCAGGATATAGAGATTTGCGGCGCCGTAGATTTGCTGTAATTGCGTAAAGCGGTCGGAAGAATCCGTCGTTTCGACCGTGTAATAGGAATAGATGTCGTCCGCGTACATTTGTTGGACGGAAAGATTCTTCAAATCGTCTGCGAGCGTATCGAGGGTAGAGTTTGCGAGGTTGCTCAGGATATTCGATCCGGATACGTCCAGGAAATCTTTCAGTGCAAGGGAATTGATTTTACCGCTGATCTCTCCGAGCGGGACATCTGCAAGTACTTGCAGAATGCGCGGCGCGGAACCGTCGTCTGCGATCGTCAAAACGTCGCCGAGCGCTATGGAATCGATTTTAGCAGGGTTCCCGATATCGTTGAGGGTCCAATTTCCGATCGTCTGTAAAAGTTTATGGGAGTTTTCGTTCACGTCAACGACGGAAGAAATCGTAAGTTCGTCGAGTGATTTGGTAAGTTCTCCGATCGTGCGGCGGCCGGATTTATCCAGCGTACCGTCGTCGTTGAGAGTGTATCCCGCAAGATAGCGCAGGACGGCGGGAGAATTTGCGTCGACGGTGATCACGTCGTCCACATAAATATTGTTCATTTCTGCAGACATGGAAGAGGCGATGTATTTCAAAGGCACGTATTTGATACTGTCGAGCATGGCGTTATCCATGGAAATGCCGAAATATTCTCCCATCGAATCGAGCGTCACGGAACCCGTATCCAGGAATGCGGAAAGGGCGGTGATGCCAAACGTTACGGGTAGATCGCCGATCCCGTTCGTGCAGATAAATAAGGGCGTTTCCGCATTTGCGGCAGTGGCGTCCGCTTCCGTATAAGTGTAATCAAGACGGTAAAGCGTTTCGGCGCTGTATTCGTCCGCAATCACAAATCCGCCGTTTGCAGAATCCACAACGTATCCGTTTTCGTCCTTTTCCGTCGCAAGTACATAGTAACTTTCGCCCGCTTGGATAAATTCTCCTTCGGAAGGCTTGACATCCCGTTTTGCATAGAGCGGCGTGTAGCGATATTTTGCCGCGATCACGGGTACATCGGCTTCTCTGACAGGCTGCGACGGCGTTACGTCCCGATAACCTTCTGTAAATTGTCCTGGAGTTTCGGTCTCAACGAGTGCGCGGATATACAGTTTTTCGTTTTCGGCAAGGGCAAATTCCGCATTCCCGCTCGCTTCGTCCAAAGAAACCAGCGCGTCGCTGTTTTTCGTGAGCTGCGCATACGTTACGGAACCCGATCCGCTCGTTTTGCCGATGTAAAGTTTTTCTTTGTTATAAGTGAGATTGCTGCCGTCGGCCGCGATACCCGTCAGTGCATAGATCCCCCGTTTTTCCCAGGATACGATGGGGAATGTTTGTTCCGTTTCTCCGTCGGCGCCGGATACGGTTTCCGTATAAGTATCAAAAAATACTTCCGTGCGCGTGTAATAGGTGTAGGGGGTCGTACTCATGGAAAACGCTTTGTCGATGACGCCGTCTTTCGTAACCTGGGTGTAGACGTTGAGCGGGTTTTCTTCACTGCCCGTGATGATATCCAGGTCGGGCAGCGTGAAATGCAGCGTTTCGGACAAATCGTTCAGCGATGCCGTGATGATCAGAAGATCGGAAAGATTGGAAGTCAGCTGATTGACGGCGGTCGAATAGAGGACGTTGCGGTCTACCGCAAACAAGCCCGCTTTTTCGAGGTTATCCACAATGGCGTCCATTTTTTCACCGAGAGCGGGGGAGATGTCCGCGATCGTCTGCAGGCTGATCTCGCCGCTGAGCGTTTGGGAAATTTTTCCGATAAAATTTTCAATGGTATCGTCGTAGGATTCGGAAATCCAGTTTTCCTGTCCGATCAGGCCTGCCAGCGTGCGCACTTTCACGTTTTTATACACCGCAAAGAGTGCGCCCGCAATTGCACCGATAAAAATAACCAGCGTCAAAAAGATCGTGAGCAGTTTTCCGCCCAGACTGAATGTAGATTTGACCATATTTTTTCTCCTTAATTCCGAAGCACGATAAACGTGCATGCCCCGTTTATTTCATATTCCCCGCATTCCTGAACGAGGAAAGTATCTCCGGCCGTAAAATTCATTTCGCCGCGCGCCCATTTGAAATGCCCGCTTCCATTGAGAAAACAGACGGTATCGCTTGTGTCGGTATACAGTTTATAGCGGCGCGGTGAGCATATGTACAGATTCTTTCCCGATTTTCCCAGCCGCGCCCCTTGGACAGGTTTTTCCGAAAAGATGAAATCTTTCTCCTGCGGCAGTTCTTTCATAAGGTCGATTTTTGTGATTTTCATATCATTATTATAATATATCTCCTGAAAAAAATCAATGACTTTTAGTGTTTCTGTTATGAAAAAACAAAGTAAAAATATGGTTGCAAAGGAAAAGACAGAAAGCCCGAAAAGGCGTGCAAAAAAGCAGAAAACAGCAGAAAACAGCAGAAAAGAGCGAATATTTATCGGCATCGGCGGCAAAAACCGATCGGTGTGCCGATGCAAATTTTCATAGTGTACGCGCCGGGACACTTTGGGAATTTTCCGCCAAGCCGTGAGGCGTTCTGTCTTTGCAACGCGCCGACCCGGTGCCCGGACCACGGATATTGCCTTTTACGGAGGTTTGCGCTAAAAGATTGCGCACGGTTTGTCCGCGCCAAGGCTTGCAAAAATACTGTCGAAACAGCCTTTCAAAAGCCTTTGGAAGTGGGGTGATTATGACTCGTTTTCGTCGTCGCCGCCGAGCAAAAGATTGGCGCGTTCGTCGGTAATTTCGGATACGTTCTTCAATTTCTTGTCGATCGTGCGTGTTTTCTTGGCGGCGTTTTCGATGGTGTCCTGGGCTTCCTGCAGTTTTTTCTGCGCCTTTTCGAGGATCTGTACAAAGTTGCGGAATTCGTGTCGGAACGCGGAAAGCAGTTCCCACAGTTCGCCCGAGCGTTTTTCGATGGCGGCGGTCTTGTAGCCGATCTGGAGGGTCGTAAGCAACGCACCGAGGTTTGTCGGGCCGCACGCCATGATGCGGCGGTTTGCAAAGTATTCCGCAAGTCCCGGCATTTTCAGACTCTCCGCGTAGAGACCTTCCAGCGGCAGGAACATGACCGCAAAGTCGGCGGTAATGGGGGGAAGAATGTATTTTTTTGCGATCGTATCCGCCTGTAATTTGAGGGCGCGTTCGAGATTTTTGCCGGCGCGTTCGGCGGCATCTTTATCGCCCGAATCGCTCGCGTCGATGAGGCGGCGGTATTCTTCGATCGGGAATTTGCTGTCGATGGGCAGATACACCGTTTCGCCCTCTTTGGAAGGGAGAAGGATGGCATATTCCACGACGGAATTATCCAGCGGATTGATGCGCACGTTGGCGCGGTACTGCTGGGGAGAAAGCATCTGTTCGAGCAGGGCGGAAAGCTGAACTTCGCCCCAGGTGCCGCGCAGTTTGACGTTTGTGAACACCTTTTTGATGTCCGCTACGCTCCCTGCAAGCTGCTGCACCTCGCCGATCCCCTTGTAGACCGCTTCCAGCCGCTCGTTGATGATGGAATAGCTCTTATTCAGTCTGTTTTCCAGCGTTGTCGACAGTTTTTCGTCCACAGTCTGTCGGATCTGTTCGAGGTTGTGCGCGTTCTGTTCGGTCATGTATTTGATCTCGCCCGTTACCACGCGCTGGATCTCGGCGAGTCTGCGCTCGGTATTTGCGTTGAGCGCTTCCAGTTTTTCCTGGATCCCTTTTAAATTCGCACTCTGTTGTTTGGACATGAAATCCATGTAATCCTGTGAGGTGCGCGCCGTTTGTTCGGCGATATAATTGGTGCGTTCCAGCATTTGTTCCAGACGGGAATTGTCTTGATTTTGACGGAACGTACCGTTGTTTTTCTGATTTTTTAAGATAAAACCGCTCAGAATGAGCGACAGGGCGGCACAGACCGCCGCGATAATACTGAATATTTCCGTCATTCTTTTCCTCCGTCTCGATGTTCTTCCGCAAGGCGTGCCGCTTCCCGCAAAAGGGTATCCGTGCGGTTGCGCGAACCGTCGCAGGCACAGAACAGCAACAGGCTTTTCAGGACTTGCGCGCGTTGGTTTGCAGGTACAAAATTCAGACTGTCTCCGCGCACGGCGAGCTGCCGAAGCGTGAACGGAACGTTTTCTTGCTGCATACGGGCAAAGATCTTGTTCCATTTTAAGATTCCGGGACAAACGTTCAGATCGTCCTTGCAACCCGAATAATCCGCTTGCTTCAAGAGAAGCAAAAGGGGATACACGTCATAGTTTTTTACGATAAACGTGCGGATCTTGTTTTCGCGCGTCTTTCCGTCCAGATCGTACATGTGCAGGAGGGTCAGTCTTGCCGCCGTGTCGACAATCTTTTTCGGCGCTTTGAGCCGTTCAAGGATCTGCCGCACGATCTTTTCTCCCGCAACGTCGTGGCCGTGATATTTTCCCGTTTCGGCGTATACGGCAGGCTTTCCCGCGTCGTGTAAAAGCGCCGTCAAACGGATGCGGGTGTCTGCATATTTGCAGGCGCGGAAGGAGTGTTCCAGAACGTCGTGATCGTGAAAATCTTTGCGTTGCGGCATTCCCTTCCCCGCCGCCAGTTCGGGCAGAATGTAGTTGAGTACGTCCGTTCCTTCCAGAAGCTTCAATCCTTCGTAATGCGCGTATTTTCTTCCGTATTTTTCGTCTGCGTGCAGGATGAGTTGCAATTCCGCAAAGATCCGTTCCGCGGAAATCTTTGCAATGAGCGCCGCATTGAATTTGGCGCCGAATATACATTCAAGATCGGGCGTGAATCCCAGCTGCGCCGAAAGCCGCGCCAGCCGCATGAGGCGCAGCCCGTCTTCGGAAAAAACTTCATCTGCCGCGCGGGTCGTGGAAATACACCTGTTTTCTATGTCCGAAACTCCGCCCAGCGGGTCTTCGATCTTTTCCGAGCGGAGATCATAATACACGGCGTTGCATTTGAAGTCGCGGCGGCGCGCGTCCGCTTCGATGTCGTCGGTAAAGACGATCTTTTCGGGAGCGTGTTCTCCGCGGCGGTAAACGTCCGTGCGGAAAGAAGTAAATTCAAATTTATGCTCCCCGTCGGTCAGGTTGACCGTTCCCGTGTTCTTATACGTGCCGTTGACGGTAAAGCCGTTGCCAGACGCCAGTTTTGAAAACGTTTCGGCGTCGCACGGGGCGCAGATGTCCCAGTCCTGCGAACAGGTCAGACCTGCAAGCGCGTCGCGTACGGCTCCGCCCACAAGATAGAGCGGAAAGGGTGCCGCTTGCGCCAGATCCATCAGTTTTTGGGGTATTTTAAGCTGCATATGTTTCCTTTGCGCTGAAATCGCGCCCATTTGACAAAATTTTTCTGTGCGTCTATTATAACAATTTTCAAAATAAATTGCAATCATGTGCGATTTATTATATAATAATAAGGTAACAAGCAATTATTTTGGTAAAAGCAAAAGAGGAAAAAACGGATGCTCAATATTATTCTTAATCCGATGTCGGGAGAGGGAAAAAAGAAAAAACTGCATCGCCGTGCATTGGCGCGTTTTGCCGAGCGGAAAGCGGAGTTTCGCGTATTTGAGACGGAAAAACCCGGACAGGCGACCATTTTAGCGCACGATCTTTCGCAGGAAGGGGGAGACCTCGTCGTGATCGGCGGGGACGGGACCCTGCATGAAACGGTGTGCGGCATGACGAATTTTGAAAACTGTGCGCTGGGGCTTGTGCCTGCCGGCACGGGCAACGATTTTGCGGCGGCGGCGGGGATCCCTCTGCAGCCGGAAGCGGCGGTGGATCTGATTCTCGATACGCAGCCGAAGTATACCGAATATATGCAAATGCCGCAGGGTGTGCGCGGCATCAACGTGGCCGGTACGGGCATCGACGTGGAAATATTGCAGCGCTGCCGTGCTTCGAAAATATTGCGCGGAAAGTTTCAGTACATTGTCAGCCTGATCATATCGCTGTGCAAATTCAAAAATTATAAGATGAAGGTGCGCGTGAACGGAAAAGAGAGTTCTTACAATGCGCTGATCGCTTGCGTGGGCAACGGATACAGGATCGGAGGGGGGATCCCAATGTGCCCTCAGGCAAAACTTGGCGACGGCCTTTTGGATTTCGTTGTCGTGGACGACGTAAAAAAACTTGCCGTGCCGCCCGCTTTCATCAAGCTGATGAAGGGAAAAATCTTAAAAGAAAAATTTACTTTTTTTGAACGGTGCGAACACATTGAGATCGAACCCGAAAAACCTCTGACATTGCAGGTGGACGGGGAGTTGTACGACGATCTTCCGTTTATTGTGGATATTGTGAAAGATAAATTGCGCATGTTCAGGGCATAGCGGGGCGCGGCAGACGCGTTCCGAGGGAGAAAAACATGGAATACATCTATTTATTGTTGCTGCTCGGCGTGGTGATCGCGTTGTGCGTGCTGATCAACCGCATGACTGATCGGCTGAAAATACCCTCACTTTTATTGTTTATCGGACTCGGGATCGTGTTCGGGGTGTTATTGCGCCCGAAGATCGGGAACTTTACCGATTACGCATTGGGCAACGTTGTATGTTCCGTATGTCTCGTATTTGTAATTTTTTACGGCGGATTCGGAACGAACTATAAGGAAGCGAAGCCTGTTGCGCCGCGCGCGATGCTTCTTTCGTCGATCGGCACGGCGCTGACGGCGGGGATCACGGGCGCGGGAGTGTATGCGATCTTCCGTATTCTGCCTTTTGGCGGGATCGGCTGGGCGGAAAGCTTGCTGATCGGGAGCGTATTGTGTTCTACGGATGCGGCTTCGGTCTTTAACATCCTGCGGTCGCGTCGGCTGAATCTCAAATACAAGACTTCGTCCCTTTTGGAAATGGAATCGGGCTCCAACGATCCCGTATCGTACATGCTGACGGCGGTTTTTGTTGCGGTGATCATGGCGCAGCGCGGCGCGGGGAGTGCGGTGGGCGGCTGGCAGATCTTTGGGATGCTGTGCGCGCAGATCGGATTCGGTGCTCTTTCGGGAATCGTATTCGGATTTTTGGGAATTGCTGTTTTAAAGCGGTTTTCGCTGTCGATGGGGCAGAGCAGTACGATTTTTATTATTGCCTTGGCGATGATGGCGTATGCAATGCCGTCTGTGCTTCCCGGACTTTGGGCGGGGAACGGATATCTGGCGGCGTATATTTGCGGGATCATGCTCGGAAATGCGCACATCGCGCAAAAGCGCGACGCGGTACGTTTTTTTGACGCACTGACGGGCGTTGCGCAGATGGTAATATTTTTCCTTCTCGGACTTTTGGCGACGCCCGAATGGCTGATCCGTCCGCAGGTGCTTGTGCCTGCGTTGCTGATTTTCCTGTTCATGACGCTGATTTCCCGTCCTGCGGCGGTTTCGGCATTGCTTTTGCCGTTCCGGGCAAAAGGAAATCAGATCTTTGTCGTATCGTGGGCAGGGCTTCGCGGCGTTGCGTCCGTCGTGTTCGCCGTGTATGCGGTCGGGTTGATCGGGGAAGACAATCTCCCTTACGATCTCTTTTCTATCGTATTCTGCGTGGTTTTGCTTTCGATACTCGTACAGGGCACCCTCTTGCCTCTCTTATCCAAAAAGTCCGGCATGATTGCTCCCGGCGGCGACGTTCGGCGCACATTCAACGATTACCAGGAAGAAGGTTCGATCAGTTTTGTCAAGATCGTGGTGGGTGAAAATCACCCGTGGGCAGGGAAAAAGCTCAAAGACTGCGTGATGCCGAGCGAATTTTTGATCGTTCTGATCGTGCGCGGCGAGGAAGTGCTTGTCCCGAACGGGGAAACGCAGGTAAATGCGGGCGACTTGCTGGTTACGGCTGCTCCCGAATTCGAAAACCGCGAGGAGTTCGGAATGTATGAAGAATATGTGGGCGAGGGACATGCGTATGCAGGAAAAGCGATCAAAGATCTGCATCTTCCGCAAGGCGTTTTGATCGCTATGATCAAGCGCGGCGGCGGCACAGTTATTCCTTACGGGGCGACAAAGTTGCAGTGCGGCGATACGCTTGTATGTATAAGATTGACGTAGATTTTGTTTATATTTTGAACAGGCGCATCCCGCACAGCATTGCGCGGGATGCGCCTGTTCTTGCAAAAGCTGTTTTCAGAAAGGATATTGAACGGATATTTTTGTGCGGATATCATTTGATATGGGGTGAGATGAAAACATAGTCGTATATAAAGATTTCGGGTATAACGGGACTGTTTTTATTTTACATCGGCAGAAAAGAAAGAAGGCAGGTTTTACAACCTGCCTTCTTTCTTGGTTCAGTGTATATCTCGCATCTGCTCCCATAGGAGCAGTGTAAAAGAAAACAAACGGATAACTTCAGATTCCTTCTTTTTTCAAAGGGGAAAGGAAGAGATTTACGTATTTTCCCGCAGCTTCAATGCGTTAAGCTTTTTGAGCCGACAGCCGTTGTGTCAAAGGGAAAAATGTTCGCGATAGGGGTGTTATTTCTGGTCAACGCCGTCGGGGGTAAAGATATACATATCTTTTTGTAAGAGCGCCATGCCTCCGCCGAGCGCATAGATCGCACCGCTGAGCATATCGGTAACGCGCGTCGCAGTGGAGTCGCTCAGTTCGTTCACGTAAACGATGACGGTCAGATTGTCCTTGAATCGGTCGATGATCTCCTCGACGTCCGCAAAAGATCTGGGACGGCGTATCTGCATGGGGCGGCTGCCCTCTTCGCGGCTGAAAGGCTGTTTTTCGGGCAGAGCTTCTCCGGGAATCGACCGTTTTTTAAATTCGTTCTTTTGTCTGAAACTATCAAACAATCCCATGTCTCCCCCTTGTTTTCGATCAGTCGTTTACAGGAAGCTGTATTTTTCTGGGCCCGAACAGGGAAGTCCCCAAACGGATCATGTTGCTGCCGCATTCCACGCACAGTTTCCAGTCTCCGCTCATGCCCATCGACAGATAACAGATATTTTCATCCTGCTCTTTTATTGTATCATAAATTTTGCGCATAGACAAGCATAATGAGCGTAAATGTTGCGTATCTTCGCAAATTGGCAGCATTCCCATGAGCCCGCGGATGCGAATATTGGGATATTTTACCAAATTTTGATAAGCGTCTTGAACATTTTCAAGGGAAAACCCGCTTTTGGAAAGCTCGTTGCCGATATTCACTTCGATCAGACAATCGGCGGTCCAGTCCGCTTTTTCCGCGCGCTTTTGCAATTCGTCCGCCAGATCAAAGCGGTCGAGAGAATGGATAAGATAACATTTCCCGATCAGGTATTTGATCTTGTTTGTCTGCAGATGTCCGATGAAATGACGGTTTGCGCCGCGGACGAGGTCGAACTTGTCGCGAAATTCCTGCACTCTGTTTTCTCCGATGTCCGTAACGCCTGCGGCGATCGCTTCGTTGATCTCTTCGGGTGTGCGCGTCTTGGTCGCGGCAACGAGCGTTATTTTTTCCCCGTAAGGGTTTCCGTTTGCAATTTCAGCGAGCGTTTTCTTTACGTTATCTGCTATCATAGAGGCGCCTCGTTTGAATATTTTCGGTATTATTATACCGCACAAAGGGGACCCCTGTCAACCGCACAAATTATCTGTATGCTTTGCGTATGCCAAAATTGCGAGCCCGCTTGCAAGCGGTAACACAGTATGGTAAAATATCAGGAGAAAGACGCGGATAGCACGATCAAACAGGAGGATCCTCTTATGAAAAAATACGAGTATATGACGGCAGATCTGGGCGCGGAGCCGTCTTTTAACATCCATAGAAAGATGGAGAGATACATTGAAAAGCTGAACGAATATGGCAGACAGGGCTGGCGGCTGATTTCCGGGACGGATGACTGGAAATATTCGGTCTTTGAACGCGAAATCGAAGATGCAGAGAAATGATTTTTGATTGTCAAACGGCAAAGAGAGCTAAGATCAAAATCTCTGCTCTCTTTGAAGAAAAAACGCGCAAGGATATGTTCGGATGATTTTTGAAGAAAAGCCAAAGCCCCGCCGTCTGCAAATTTTTTGCAGACGGCGGGGCTTTTTTGATCGTTTGGCCAAAATGCTCCAAACAATGTTGCTTTGTTGCCGAAGTTTATCAGATCCTCTCGAGGATCAGTTTTGTCATTTCGCTGCCTTTGACCTGTGTTTTGCCTTCGCTCATGATATCGGCAGTGCGGTAACCTGCGTCCAGCACGTCGCTGACGGCTTTTTCGATGGTTTCCGCTTCTTTCATCATATCGAAGGAGTCGCGCAGCATCATCGCCGCGGAAAGGATAGTTGCGATCGGGTTCGCGAGATCTTTGCCTGCGATGTCGGGTGCGGAACCGTGGATGGGTTCGTAGAGTCCGCGTTTGGTGGCACCCAGCGAAGAGGAAGCGAGCATGCCGATGGACCCCGTGATCATGGCAGCTTCGTCGGAGAGGATGTCGCCGAAAATGTTGGAAGTGAGCACCACGTCAAACTGTGAAGGGTTTTTCACGAGTTGCATGGCGGTGTTGTCCACGAGCATGTCGGTCAGTTCCACGTCGGGGTAATCTTTCGCGACCTCGTGTACGACCTCTCTCCACAGACGGGAGGATTCGAGCACGTTCGCCTTGTCGATCGAGGTTACGTGATGGCGGCGTTTGCGCGCCAGTTCAAAAGCGATCTTTGCGATGCGTTTTACTTCTTCCACACTGTATTTTTCGGTGTCGTAAGCAAATTCACCGCCTTCGCCGACGCCTCTGCCTCGTTCTCCGAAATAGATCCCGCCGATGAGTTCGCGTACGACCACAAGGTCGATGCCTTTTTCCGCGATGTCTTTGCGGAGCGGGCAGGCGCCTGCAAGGGCAGGGAAAAGTTTGGCGGGGCGCAGGTTGGAATACAGACCGAGCGCTGCGCGGATCTTTAAAAGTCCCGCTTCGGGACGGAGATGTCCCGGAAGATTTTCGATGCGCTTGTCGCCGACGGCTCCGCCGACTGCACCGAGCAGAACACTGTCGGATGCGAGGCAGCGGTCGATCGTGTGCTGGGGCAGGGGTTCGCCCGTCTTTTCAATGGCGCAAACACCCATCAGAAGCTGCTCGAATTCAAATTCATGCCCGAATTTTTCGCCGATCTTTTTCATCACCGCGATGGCGGCGTCCGTGATCTCGGGGCCGATTCCGTCGCCCGCGAGTACTGCTATATGTTTTTTCATAAAATTACCTCTTTTTGGACTTTCGCTTATAATTTTAAGATACGTCATGCAGAAATATTGCCGGATTTTGAAAGTACAGATGCGCTTTCCGCCTTATTTTGCCGCTTTAATGGAAGCGATCAGGCCGCCTTTGTCGATGATGTTCTGGATAAATTCGGGGAAGGGTTCCGCTTTAAAGGTTTTTCCCGTCGTTTCGTTGACGATTTCGCCCTTGGAAAGGTCGCAGGACACGATGTCGCCCGCTTTGATGTTGGCCACCGCTTCGGGACATTCGAGAATGGGAAGCCCGATGTTGATGGAGTTGCGGTAGAAAATACGCGCAAAGGAATTGGCGATGACCAGCGAAATGCCGCTCGCTTTGATGGCGATAGGGGCGTGTTCGCGGGAAGATCCGCAGCCGAAATTATCCTGTGCGACCATGATGTCGCCTTTTTTGACTTTCTTTACAAAATCTTTGTCGATGTCTTCCATGCAGTGGGACGCAAGCTCCGTTTCCGAAGTCGTGTTCAGATACCGTGCCGGAATGATGACGTCCGTATCGACGTCGTTGCCGTATTTGAAAACAGTGCCTTTAACTGTCATAATAGTCTCCTGATTTTAAAATTTCATAGATCCGCCGCTTGCGGCAGAGGAATCGCGTTTGTTCAAAAAGCGATCAGACTTCGTCGGGGGTAGCGATCTTTCCTGCGATGGCGCTTGCCGCCGCCACGTAAGGGGAGGCGAGGTATACTTCGCTGTCCACATGTCCCATGCGCCCGACAAAATTGCGGTTCGTGGTGGCAACGGCGCGTTCGCCTGCTCCGAGAATACCCATATGCCCGCCCAGGCACGGCCCGCAGGTCGGGGTGGAAACAACGGCGCCCGCGTCGATAAACACGTCAAACAATCCTTCGTGCATCGCCTGTTTCCAGATAGTGTTGGTTGCAGGGATCACGATACAGCGCACGCCTTTCGCGACGTGTTTGCCTTTGAGGATGTTTGCCGCAATGCGCAGGTCGGAAATATGTCCGTTCGTGCAGGATCCGATCACGACCTGGTCGATCTTCACGTCGCCCCACTCTTCGGGCGTTCTCGTGTTTTCGGGCAGGTGAGGGAAGGCAACGGTGGGTTTGAGCGCCGCAAGATCCACTTCGATCACGCGTTCGTATTCTGCATCCGTGTCCGCTTCGAATACGCGGATCTCACGCTTGAACCTGCCGTTTAAATATTCGCGCGTTACGTCGTCGACGGGGAAAATTCCGTTCTTTGCGCCCGCTTCGATCGCCATGTTGCAGATAGTGAAGCGGTCATCGATGGAAAGATACTGTATGCCGTCGCCGACAAATTCCATCGACTTATACAGCGCGCCGTCCACGCCGATCATGCCGATGATGTGCAGAATAATGTCTTTGCCGCAGATATATTTTGCGGGTTTGTTTTTCAGTACGAATTTGATCGCGGAAGGAACTTTGAACCAGCATTTGTTGCTCATCATGCCTGCCGCCATGTCCGTGGAGCCTACGCCCGTTGAAAATGCGCCGAGCGCGCCGTACGTGCAGGTGTGGCTGTCCGCACCGATCACGAGATCGCCCGCGCCGACCAGTCCCTGTTCGGGCAAAAGGGCGTGTTCAATTCCCATCCGTCCCACGTCAAAGAAATTGTCGACCCCGTATTTGTTTGCAAAATTACGCACCGTCTTGACCTGTTCCGCCGCCTTGATGTCCTTGTTCGGCGTAAAGTGATCCATGACCATGCTGACCCGTTCGGGACATTTGATGCAGGAAAATCCTGCCTTTTCAAATTCTTTCACCGCCACGGGCGAAGTGATGTCGTTGCCGAGCACCATGTCCAGCTCCGCGTTGATCAGTTGCCCCGCTTTCACGCTCTCGAGCCCTGCATGGTAGGCCAGGATCTTCTGCGACATTGTCATTCCCATAGAAATTGTATCTCCTTCGAAAAAAATCATTTTTCCATTGCTTTTTTGTTGCTCTATTATATCACATATGATATAATTTGTAAACGATTTATAAAATAGATAATTTTAATTAAGCTAATCGGTATTTTCGATTGCGGAGTGAGGCGGGGATGAACAGTGAATCGATCAAGACGTTTATCATGCTTTCCAAGTTGAAAAATTTTACGCGTACGGCGGAGCGGATGTATGTGGCGCAGAGCACGGTTACAAACCGCATTGCGGAGCTGGAGAACGAGACGGGTCAGAAACTCCTCACGCGGAAACAAGGCGGGGTAGAGCTGACGGAAGAAGGGCAGTTGTTTTTAAGCTATGCTTTGCGCATCAACGATCTGGAAGAAAGTTTCATCCGCGAGGTAAACTCGGCGGCGCGTTATGACAAGCAGCTGCGCGTAGGGGCGATCAATGCGGTGTATGAGAGCAGTTTGTATCCGCTTTTGAGCGGTTTTTTCCGAAAGCATAAGGATGTGGCGCTGAAAGTGGTTCTCGGACATTCGCTGGACCTTCTGCAGATGTTGCAGGACAATATTCTGGACGTGGCGTTTTCCTATCTTCCGTTGAAAAAGACAGGTTTTCTGAGCCGACGGTTTTCTACGGATAAGCTGGTACTTCTGGCGTCGCCGTCGATCAATGTGTACAAAAACGGAATTCATAAGGAGGAGCTTGCTTCCTGCGAGTACCTGATGTGCAATTTTGCATTCGGTGAAGCGGGCGAGTTTATCCGTTCTCTGTTTCCGCCGCGGCACGCGTTCCGTTTTGAGATCGACAACAGCGGCAAAATGATCGAATATCTTCTAGGCGGACACGGATACAGTTTCCTGCCGCAGAAAATGGCGGAAAAGGAGATCGCAAGCGGTGCTCTCGAAGTGATCCGCCCGCTGGATTTTACCGTGCCCGAAGTGGTGAGCTATTGCGTCTGCCGCCGCGGCAACGAGCTGGCGGAATCTTTGCTCGGCTCCCTGTAAGTTGCGCGCAAAAGGACAGCGAGCGGGGGGATGCGATTTTTTGTACAATGCGGGATCGGGCGGTATGAGCGTGCGGAAACGGAAAAAATTTTCCTGCATTCGTTTCTTTTTTTGCGGTACGTTGTGTACAAATCCGAGTGAAATTGTGGAAAACGTTGTCTTAAAATTGTGAAAAATGTATAAAAAACGTGAAAAGAGCGCCTGCGGAATCATTCCGCAGGCGCTCTTTGTGGAAAATTCAAAAGATAAGTTTCCGTATTGTTTTGCAGGAGATTATGCATTGACGGCGGTTGCATCCGGCAGGTTAACCGTTGTTGTGCCGTAGTCGCTTACTTCCATGGTTATATCACCGACCGATTCGCCGGATATTTTCACACGGATGAGTTTGCCGTCTTCAAATGCGGCTTCCGCATTCGTAATGCCGATGCTGCCGTCGGGCATTTGGATCGTTCCTTTTTCGCATTCGTACACATTTTTTTCTTCGTTAAAGCGGAAATCATCAAAAACGATCCCTGTCGCAAATCGGATGAATCCGTCGCTGTCAAAGTAAACGAACTGATAATTTTTTTGAACCATCCAGGCGTTTCCCTCTTTATAATAATAATCTCCGGGATAGGTTCCCGTTTCGGTCTTTCCGCCCGTGATCTGATAATAGTGTTCCGAGATGAGTTCCTTGGCGCCGTCGGGGCCGTTTTCCGAAAATAGGTCATGCCATTTTCCGTTATCGTAGAAAAGATCCCTGTATTCGACTTCCGTCCCGTTTACGGACAGAATACGGATCGTAAGATTCGGAATGCTTTCCAGATTCATTGCCGTTTCCCATTCTTCTTTTGTTACCGTGTACCGTACGGGAACTATTTCGGGTGTTTTTTCCGGCGCTTTTACGGTAACCGAGCAGGTTGCGCTCTTACCGCCGGCCGTTGCCGTAACGGTCGCCGAACCTTCCGCAACGGCAGTAACTTTTCCGTCGGATACCGTAGCGATCCCGGTAGGGGAAACGGACCATGTTACTGTTTTTTCCGACGCGTCCTCCGGCGTAACCGTCGCCGTAAGTGTCTCTTCGCCGCCGATTTCCAGCGCAAGCTCTGTTTTGCTGAGGGTTATGTTCTCCGCAGCCTTTTTCTGTTCGTCTTTCGCGCAGGCGGCAAGACCGCATACGCAGGCAACCGCGCAGAAAAGCGCAGCAGCTGTCCTGAAAATACTTCTTTTCATTCGTGCTCCTTTTAAAATTTTTTTTGGAAATTATTTCCTTATGGTTGCATTATAGCAATCCTTACAAAAGTGATTTTAACATTTTTTTGTGAATTTGCGGCGGACGGACGAATCAAAAAAACCGCAGTTTGCAAATCGGTTTTCGGGCGAACCGCCGCAGATTTGCGGCGAGAGCTGCGTTTTTGATGCGGAAATGGTCATTCATAGCTTTTTCTGTTCGTCCTTTGTGCTGTTCTTCGGATGTATGAGCCGAGGGCAACGCGCAAGAAAATTTGGGGGATAGGAAAGTAGGAGATGCGGTTAAATTGCTTATTATTTCGGACAGGGAAGGTGTTGGGGGAGTAAGGTGTTGGGGGAGTAAAAAGTTGCATGCAGGATGTTGCGGCATAAAAAAACGCCGCTTCGCTAAAAAAGCGAAGCGGCTGGGAAAAACATTATTTTCCGCGGCGCATGAGGGCGTAGTCGATGGAATCGGTGAGGGCGAGCCAGCTCGCTTCGATGATGTCTTCGGAAACGCCGACCGTAGTCCAGCTGTCGCAGCTGTTTGCGGATGTGATGAGTACGCGTACTTTTGCGGCGGTTGCCTTGTCCGAATCGAGAACGCGCACTTTAAAGTCGGTCAGGGAGACCTGTGCGATTTCGGGGTAGAACTCGGAAAGGGCGGAACGCAGGGCAAGGTCCATGGCGTGGACGGGGCCTTCGCCGTCGGATGCCGAGATCTTGGTAACGCCGTTTACGCGCACTTTGATGATCGCGGAAGCAACTTTCCCTTCGATCGCAGGCTGTTCGTTGATAACTTTAAAATTGATAAGATCGAAAGAAGATTTGTATTTGCCCAAGATCTTTTCGACGAGAAGAACAAAACTTGCTTCGGCGGCTTCGTACTGGTAACCGGAAAGGGCGCGTTCTTTGAGTGTGTTGACGATGTCGCCCATTTCCTTGCCGTTTTTATCCAGAGAAGGAAAATATTTTTTGAGTTTGTCATAGATCGCGCTCTTCCCCGAAATTTCCGAAAGCAGGAATTTGCGCTTGTTGCCGATGATTTCGGGATCGATGTGTTCAAAAGAAGAGGAATATTTCAGCACGCCGTCCGCATGCATGCCTGCCTTATGCGCAAACGCGTTCATACCGATGTAGGGCTGATTGGCGGGGATCGCCATGTTGGCGGTATCCGCGATGGTGGCGGCGCTCTCGTAAATATCTTTGAGATTTCCGTTGGGGATGCACTCGTAGCCGCGTTTTAATTGCAGGTTGCAGATGATCGTGGAAAGGTTTGCGTTTCCGCAGCGTTCGCCGAACCCTAAAAATGTGCCCTGGATCTGCCGTGCGCCCGCCTTGACCGCTTCGATGGAATCGGCGACGGCGAGTCCGCCGTCGTTGTGGCAGTGGATCGCGACGATGCTGTCGGGGAACGTGTCCGTTACTTTTTTGGTGATCTCATACGCTTCGTCGGGGAAAATGCCGCCGTTCGTATCGCACAGGCAAAGACAGTATGCGCCCGCGTCATGCGCGCTTTTCAAAGCAGATAAGGCGTAAGCGGAGTCGGTTTTATAGCCGTCGAAGAAATGTTCGGCATCGAAAATGACTTTTTTGCCGTGCGAAGAAAGGAATTCAACGCTTTCGCGGATCATGGCGAGATTTTCTTCGGGAGTTGCTTTGATGACATCGGTAACGTGGCGGATATGGCTTTTGCCGAAAATGGCGACGTATTCGGTATTGGCGGCGAGCAGGGATTTCAAATTGCTGTCTTCCGCCGCCGAAATGCCTTTGCGGCGGGTAGAACCGAATGCAACGATCTTCGCGTGAGAAAGTTTCATTCCCTGGATGCGCTGGAAAAACTGCATTTCGGCGGGATTGGAAAAAGGATTGCCCGCTTCGATGAAGTCGATGCCCAGCCCGTCGAGCGTCTGGATGACTTTGATCTTGTCGTCGACGGAAAAAGAAATGTTCGCACCCTGTGCGCCGTCGCGCAGGGTGGAATCAAATATCTGTAATTTTTTCGTGTTTTCCATGGTACACCTCATAAAAAACGCGGCCGCGTTTTTTCTGTTGCGGCAGGCAGGTTGCCTGCCGCAGATCAAAAGCGTGCAATTATTTTTTGAAAATAGCGCCGCGGCTCGCGGAAGTAACCTGGGCGCGGTACCGTTTGAGATATCCGTCCACAGGTTTTTCGATGGGTTTGAAATTCGCCAGACGTTCTTTCATTTCCTTATCGGAAATGCGCAAATCGAGCGTGCCTTTTTCAATGTCGATGTCGATGATGTCGCCGTCGCGTACAATGCCGATGGGGCCGCCCGCCGCCGCTTCGGGGCAGATGTGCCCGATCGCCGCGCCGCGCGTAGCGCCCGAAAATCTGCCGTCCGTGATCAGCGCGACGTCGGCGCCGAGTCCCGCTCCCACGATCGCGGAAGTCGGGGACAGCATTTCGCGCATGCCGGGACCGCCCTTCGGCCCTTCATAACGGATGACGACCACGTCGCCTTTGACGATCTTGCCCGTGGAAATGGCTTCCATGGCGGCTTCTTCGCTGTCAAATACTTTCGCAGGTCCGCTGTGTTTGAGCATGGCGGCATCGACCGCACTCTTTTTGACGACGGCGCCTTCCGCCGCAAGGTTTCCTTTGAGAATGGCGAGCCCGCCGGTCGGGGAATAGGGGTTATCCATGGGGCGGATCACTTCCGCATCCAGTACGCGCGCATTTTTCACGCGGTCATGCTGGCTGATCCCCGAAACGGTCAGGGCGGAGCCGTCAAACAGTCCCGCTTCTTCCAGCTGGCGGATGACGGCGGAAATCCCGCCCGCTTCGTTGAGGTCTTCGATGTAATGTTTCCCTGCGGGAGCGAGTTTGCAGATGTGCGGAACTTTCGCGCTGACTTCATTGAATGTATCAACCGAGAAATCTTTTTCGCTCATACCCATCTCGTTGGCAACCGCCAAAAGATGCAAAACGCTGTTGGAGGACGCGCCGATCGCGTTATCGACCGCCACCGCGTTGCGGATGGCTTTCGGCGTCAGAATATCCGAGGGACGTATATTGTTTTTCACGGCATTCATGACCGCTTCGCCCGTTTCTTTGGCGAGCATGATGCGGCGCGAATAGACCATGGGAATGGTTCCGTTGCCGGGGAGTGCGATGCCGAGCGCTTCGGTCAGACAGTTAAGGCTGTTCGCCGTGAACATGCCCGAGCAGGAGCCGCAGGTAGGGCAGGCTGTGCATTCGTATTCATGCAGTTCGTTTTCATCGATCTTGCCCGCGTTGTACGCGCCGACCGCTTCGAACATGGAGGAAAGGGACAGGCGCTGTCCGTGCATTTTTCCCGCGAGCATAGGTCCGCCCGAAACAAAGGCGGCAGGCAGGTTTAAACGTACCGCTGCCATGAGCATTCCGGGGATAATTTTGTCGCAGTTTCCCACGAAAACCAGTCCCGAAAAAGCGTGCGCGCGTGCGAGGATCTCCGCGCTGTCGGCGATGATCTCGCGCGAAGGCAGGGAGTAACGCATGCCGGCGTGTCCCATGGCGATACCGTCGCATACGCCGATAGACGGCACGACGACGGGCTTTCCGCCTGCGGCAATGACGCCTTCTTTGACCGCGTCCGCAATGCGGTCAAGATACATATGTCCCGGGATGATCTCGCTCTGCGCGCAGATGATCCCGATGATGGGCTTTTTCATTTCGCTGTCTGTCCAGCCGAGCGCGCGCATCAGCGAACGCTGGGAAGACATCGCGGTTCCTTCCGAAAAAATATTATTCATATCCGTACTCCTTCGCGCGCGTCGGATCAAGCGCGGCGCGTAATTTTTTATTGAATGAAATCCGGTTTGCCGGCATACATGCTGCCGTCCCGCCGAAAATATTTGCAGTCATTGAAGATTTATATTTTGCGGTTTCAGATCAGTTCGTTGTAATCGGTCAGGTCGTTGAGACACTTTTCGCCGCGAGAGAGGGCCGTTGTGCCCGTTCGAGCCATTTCGAGGATGCCGTAGGGCTCGATGACTTTGATGAATCCGTCCAGTTTGTTGGGTTCGCCCGTGATCTCTAAAATGAGCGTTTCGGGGGAGAGGTCGACGATCTTCGCCTTATAGACGTCCTTGATCTCGATGATCTGTGAACGCTTTTGGGCGGGAGCGGAAACCTTGACCAGTAAAAGTTCGCGATAGATGGATTCATCTTCGTTGGCGAGCGCGATCTTTTTCACGTCGATGAGTTTATCGAGCTGTTTTGTTAGCTGCGCGAGAATGTATTCGTCTCCGTTGAGAACGATGGTCATGCGCGAGAGCGCCTCGTTTTCCGTCGTGCAGGCGCACAGGCTTTCGATGTTGAACCCGCGCCGCGCAAACAATCCGGAAATGCGCGTGAGAACGCCGCTCTTGTTGGAAACGAGCGCCGTAATGGTGTATCTTTTCATGCTTTCGTCTCCTTTAATCCAGATTTGTGATGATGTCTTCGAACGATTTTCCCGGTGCGATCATGGGCAGAACTTTGTCGTCGATGCCGATCTTGCAGTCCACGAGCACAGGCCCTTCCGCCGCAAATGCCTTTTTCAGGACGGGCTGAATATCTTTTTCTCCCGCGATCGTCAGTCCTGTTGCGCCGAACGCCTCCGCCAGCCGTACGTAATCGGTCTTTCGGTCGAGTGTGGTCTGCGAATAGCGTTTATGATAGAAAAGCGTCTGCCATTGCCGTACCATGCCCAGACAGTTGTTGTCCATGAGCAGGATGATAAGGGGCAGATTCTGCGATACCGCCGTGCACAGTTCGTTGAGGTTCATGTGGAAAGATCCGTCGCCCGTAACAAGGACCGTTTTCTTCTTGCTCCCGATGCAGGCTCCGATCGCCGCGCCCATGCCGAATCCCATGGTGCCGAGCCCCCCGCTCGTGATAAAGGTGCGCGGTTTTTCGAAAGAGTAATATTGCGCCGTCCACATCTGGTGCTGGCCGACGTCGGTCGCAATGCGCGTGTCCGCGTCGGTGAAAGTGCGAAGCGCGGAAATGATCTTGTAAGCGGGCAGGCGGCAGTTGAAATGGTTGGTTTCGTATTCTTTGTAAGCCGCAATTTCTTTAAGCCATTCTTTGCGTTCTCCCTGTGCGAAGACGGGAAGAAGTGCCTTGAAAATTTCATCGATGTCCGCCATGACGGAGAGATCGGTCTGCACGTTTTTGTCGATTTCCGCCGCGTCGATGTCAAACTGGATGATGGTTTTGTTTTTGCCGAAACGGATGCGGTTTCCGGCAACGCGGTCGGAAAAGCGCATGCCGCATGCGATCACGGTATCCGCGCGGCGGAATGCCTTTGCGGCGGCGTCCGTGCCGTGCATGCCGATCATGCCGAGGAACTGTTCGTCGGAAGCGGGGTAGGAGCCCAATCCCATCAGTGTGGAGCAGACGGGCGCCTGCAGACGTTTTGCGAACAAGAACAGGTTTTCGGATGCGTTCGAACCGATACAGCCGCCGCCCGCAAGGATGAGCGGGCGTTTCGCGCGTTCCAGCGCGGCGCAGACCGCGCTGAGCGACGCCGCATTCACGGCTTTGGGTTTGTATTCCGAAGGGGAGGAGGGGGTGAAATCACCGATCTCCGTCTGAATATTTTTGGGAATATCGATCAGCACGGGGCCTTTTCTGCCCGAATTGGCAATATAAAAGGCTTCACGGATGGTCGAGGCAAGTTTATGTATGTCCTTGACAATGTAATTGTGTTTGGTAATGGGCATGGTAATGCCGGCAATATCCACTTCCTGAAAGCTGTCGCGCCCGAGATTGGAAACCGTAACGTTTCCCGTGATCGCAACCAGCGGAATGCTGTCCATATACGCGGTGGCGATGCCGGTAACGAGATTGGTCGCGCCCGGTCCGGATGTGGCAATGCAAACGCCCGTTTTCCCCGTCGCGCGGGCATACCCGTCGGCGGCGTGCGCCGCGCCTTGTTCGTGTGCCGTCAGTATATGGCGGAGCGATCCGTCCCGGTAGATCGCATCATAAATGTCCAGTACACATCCGCCCGGATAACCGAATACGGTGTCGACATTCTGTTCCTTTAAACAGCGGATAAGTATCTCCGCACCGTTCAGATTCATCGGAACCTCCTTTTTGTATAAAAATACAGAATAATTCATATTTTATTTTAAACGAAAACACAGAGCTCTGTCAAGCAATTTGATTTTTTGCGCGCGGCAGGGAAAGGCAAAATAAAAAAAATTTTGCAGGAATTTTTGCCCAAAGAAGCCCGAAACGAAAATAAATCGAAAAATAAGCCAAAAACAGTTGACAAAAAATCTGCAATACTATAAAATTAGAAAGCACTTTTGAGAAAGGCAATCGATATCGCGGGGTGGAGCAGTTCGGTAGCTCGTCGGGCTCATAACCCGAAGGTCGCAGGTTCGAATCCTGCCCCCGCAACCAAATTTTTCGGCGCTGATTGCAGATACATAGCATTTGCAGTTACGCCGGATTCTGTTTGTTTTCCGCCATGCGTTATCCGCACGGCAAAACTGAATATGGCGGCGTAGCTTAGTTGGTTATAGCGATCGGTTCATACCCGATAGGTCGTAGGTTCGAATCCCACCGCCGCTACCAGAAAAAAAGGCGCATATGTCGCCTTTTTTTCATGCCATTTTTTCGGAAACATAGTATGGCTTCGGGCTTCGTTGATTTATGTTGTTTCTTTTCATGGCAGGTTGCGGACAGGAATATAGTCGGTACGGACAGGAACTCGGTCAGCTGCGGTAGGGATGTGGTCAATTGCGGCAGAAACGTAGCCTGTTGCGGACAGGAATATAGTCGGTACGGACAGGAACTCGGTCAGCTGCGGTAGGGATGTGGTCAATTGCGGCAGAAACGTAGCCTGTT
>CASEWU010000235.1 GCA_949291725.1 uncultured Bacillota bacterium | reverse complement strand
TTGCGCCGGCGGGCGCTCTTTACCGTAAAAATTTCATGAGCCGAAACAAAAGTCATTAATAATCGGTTTAAGGGGAGAGTAAAAAGTTCGTTGTGTACCAGTTATGGCGGTTCGTCATGAAATCTGAATTTTTAACAATAAAGTAAATTTTTAATAATCATTTTTTGTGAAATTGTTTAATAAAAAAATAAAATAAAAAAATGTATACAAACCGTTGACAAATGAAAAATTATGGGTAAAATAAAGAGACAATCAACGAGTGAGGGAGCCGTTATGAGTGTGTTCCGATTCGGATGGCGGTATTGGAAGAAGCATGTTCCGTGTGCGGTATTTTGTCAGTTGATAGGGTTTATCGGGCTTACGATAGACATTCTTCTGCCATTGATCGGCGCGATGTTTGTGGATTACATTCTCAATTTTCAGGGAATGAAGAATGACGGTTTGTTTGATTTTCTGTTAAGGTTCGGAGAACCGGAAAGCAGGGAATTGTTTACGGTGCTCGCGTGTGTGTTCGGGGGGCTGGTCATATTCCGTGAGGGGGTTATTTACTTGCGGAACGTATTATTCCAGTACAACGGGCTGGCGTTTGAAAACGAGCTTCGGGACATATCGTACAAGAAATTAGTAGAACTGGACAGTTCCACCGTAGCGTCATACAATACGGGGGATCTTTTGGCGACGTTATCGTCCGATATAATTACGTTTAAAGAAATGTACAGCCGTGTTCTTTTGCTGATAGGAGACGGCTTTTTTGTATTGATCGTAACGTGTGTCATACTGGCGATGAACAGTGCGTACATGCTGATATTGCCTGCGGTGATGGCGCCGGTTCTGTTGTTTGCGCTGATGCGATACATGCGTGCGGCGCGGAGGGTATCGACGCAGATCCGCAAGCGGAACGCTGAGATGAATCTGACGGTACAGGAAAATATTGATGCGGTTCGGCTGGTTCGTTCCTTTGCAAACGAGGATCTGGAAGAAAATAAGTTTGACCGTGTAAACGAAGATTTTCGGAAAGCGTATTGTGATCAGGTAGACGTATCGGCGAAGTACGGAATGATTTTCAATACGATACGTCAATTTGCATACATAACGACGATCGTGATCGGTACGCTGATGGTATTTTGGGGTAAATTCGGCATCGGTATCATGACGGCGAGCGTTACATATGTATTGCGAATTATGGATTATCTGACGCAGATCAGCAATGCGAGTTACCAGCTGCAGTACAGTCTTGTATCGGGCGGTCGGATCAAGGAATTTTTGGAACGGAAAACGAAGATACCGGAACCGGAACGGCCGGATAAGATCGGGGCGGTGCCGAACATTGAAGTGAAAAATGTATCGGTGATGGAAGACGGAAAGATGCTTCTGAAGAACGTATCGCTGAGCATCCCGTTCGGGAAGAAAGTAGGGATCATGGGCGGTACGGGAAGCGGAAAGAGTGTATTGCTCAAATCGCTTGTGCGGATTTATGATGTAACGTCAGGGGATATTGAGATCAACGGGGAAGACATACGTCATTTCGAACTGGATGATCTGCGCAATGAATTTGCGTATGTATTTCAGGACGTATTTCTTTTTTCGAACACGATCGATGCAAACATAGCTTTTTACGCGCCGAATATTGATAAAGAGACGGTAATGCGTGTTGCGGAACAAGCGCAGGCAGGCCGCTTTATCCGTTCATTGCCGCAGGGTTTTGAAACGATTGTCGGGGAGAAAGGACTCGGGCTTTCAGGCGGGCAGAAACAGAGGATCTCGATTGCGAGAGCGTTGCTGAAGAATGCTCCCGTGCTCGTATTGGACGATGCTTCCAGCGCTTTGGACGCGACGACGGAACGCAAACTGATGCGGACGATCAAAGAGAACTATCCGGACCGTACGATCCTGATTGCGGCGCACAGAGTATCGAGCGTGGCGGACTGTGATGAAATTTTGTACATGCAGGACGGGGAGATCATAGAACGCGGTACGTTTGACGAACTTGTGAAGATGAACGGGCGATTTGCGGAAATTTACAAAATGCAATCGATGGAAGAAGATAATTCCGATGCAGACATATCCGAGGCCGCGTTGAATGCGGTCGGGGAGGGCTGAGCGATGGCAGAGAGAAATACCTATTTTCAGGACGAAGTAGTCGAAAAAGAGAAAATAGACATCAAAAATCTGCGGCGTCTGCTCCGGTATGCATTGCCGCATAAGAAATTGTTTATATTTGTGATTGTAATCATGCTGTTGGCGGTTGTTTCGTCAATGATCACGCCGCTTCTTTTGAAATATATCGTAGATACGGTAATTCCGGAATACAGCGAATACAGGGTTTACAGCAAATTTTTCCTTGCGATCGGCGGATTTATATTGTGCGGATTTGCGGATATTATCATTACGTATTTTCAGCAAAGGAGCCTGGGACGGGTCGGACACGGGATCATAGCGGATATAAGGAAGGATATATTCTATAAATTGCAGACGTTGCCGTTTGATTATTTTGACAATCGTCCTTCAGGGAAGATCGTAGTACGAGTAACCAGTTACATTACAGAGCTTTCGGAATTTTTCACGAATTATCTGACAAATTTTGTATTAAACATAGTCAAGATCGTGGTCGTAACGGTGTTCATGTTGGTATTGAGTCCGATTTTGACGCTTGTTATTTATGCGGCGATCGTGCCGCTGACATTGGGCGTATTCCTGATCCGCAGGGCGATCCGTAAGCTGTTCCGCCGCAACCGTGCCAAAGATTCCAATCGTACGGCTTTCATACTGGAATCGATCATGGGAGAAAAGATCATTCAGAATTACAACCGTACGGTTTTTAATGAGCAGGTCTACCATGATTTGCAGAAAGACTGTGCCGACACATGGAAGAAGATTGTTGCGCGGAATGAACTGAACTCTCCGGTCGTCGGAGTTTTCTGGAATTTCGGCACATTGCTTTTGTATGCGATAGCATTTCTTTTGATGCAGCAGGGCGTGATGGGCGTAACGACGGGCGTTGTGCTTGCGTTTTTGAATTATATGGGATTGTTTTCGACGCCTTTGACGCAGCTTTCGGCGATCATACAGAATCTTGCGCAGGTATCGGCAAACCTTGAACGCATTTTTGAAACGATCGACGCGCCCGTGAGCATTGCGGACAGCGAGGACAGCGTGGAGCTGGATAAAGTGCGCGGTCAGATCGATTTTGATGATGTAACCTTTTGTTATGATGAAGGTGTAAATATTCTGGAGCATTTTGATTTACATGTCAGACCCGGCGAGCGGATCGCTCTGGTGGGTCCTACGGGAGCGGGAAAGACGACAGTGATCAATCTGCTGACCCGTTTTTACGATGTAAAGGAAGGGAGCGTGCGCATAGACGGAGAGGATGTGCGCAAAATACGTTTAAAATCGCTGCGAAGCAAAGTGGGCGTGTTGATGCAGGATCCGTTCATATTTAAGGGAACGGTTATGGAAAATATACGTTACGGCAGACCTGACGCAACGGATGAAGAGTGTATTGCGGCGGCGAAAGCGATTTTTGCAGACGCATGCATAGAGCGTCTGCCGAACGGTTATAACGAGATGCTGCAGGAGCGCGGCGAGGGCTTGTCGGCGGGCGAAAAGCAGTTGATCAGTTTTGCGCGCATCATTGTAAAAAATCCGTCCGTGGTGATCCTCGACGAAGCGACGAGTTCGATCTCTTCGGACACGGAAAAGCTGATCCAGCAGGCGCTGGAGATCATTCTGAAAGGAAGGACATCGTTCATTGTGGCGCACAGGCTCTCCACGATTCGGAATGCGGACCGCATACTTTTTATAGCAAATAAAGGAATTGCGGAGGAAGGCAGCCACGAACAGTTGCTAAAAGCGCACGGTTTGTATTATAATCTTTATAAGAGTCTGAATCAGTAAAGGAGAAGGAAAGTATGCCGCATATATCGGTAAAGATGCTGGAAGGCAGAACGGAAGAGCAGAAAAAGAAACTTTCGCAAGCGCTTGTCAAGACGCTGACGAAAGAACTCGGGTGTTCGGAACATTATGTTACTTGTACAATTGAAGATTTCAATGCGAAAGAGTGGCAGAACGTGTTCAAGGAAGAAATTACGGACAAACCGGGAAAAGTTTACAAGAAAGCGGAATATGATCCGAAGGATC
>CASEWU010000234.1 GCA_949291725.1 uncultured Bacillota bacterium | reverse complement strand
GCCATTTCCACCAATTCCGGTACCGTGGCGCGGGAAAGCTCTTCATCAGACAGAAACCGCGCCGCACGTTCTTTGTACGCCACCTTTCCGATCCCGTCGATACCAAGAGCAGACAAAAAACTGTCCAGCGGCACATTCTTGCTCGCCTCAATCGCGCTCAGAAGATTTTTTATCTTTTTATCCCCGAACCCTTCCAGCTTCGCAAGCCTGTCTTTATCCAGGAAATACAGATCGGAATAACGTCTGACCTCCAGTTCATCGTACAAAAGGTACGCCGTCATTTCCGAAAAACCCTCGATATCCATCGCGCCCTTGCTCGCGAAATTGGCGAGCTGCGCCGCGATCCTCGGGCGGCAGTTTTTGTTCGTGCAGAAAAGGTTCGCCCCCTCTTCCCTTACGGGCGCACCGCAATACGGACAGGTTTCGGGCGGAGCGATGTCCACGCTCTTGCCCGTATGCTCATAAGCGCCCAGAATTTCGGGAATAACTTCATTGCTCCGCCTTATGAGCACTTTACTGCCGATCTTGATATCTTTTCTCCGAATATCGCCGAGGTTATTCAGCGTCGCCTTGCGCACCGTCGCCCCCGCAAGTTCCACGGGATCCACCTGCGCAAGCGGCGTGAGTTTGCCCGTCCTGCCGACCTGCCAGGTTACTTTCCTTACCGTCGTAACCGCTTCTTCCGCCTCAAATTTGAAAGCGATCGCCCAGCGCGGAAATTTATCCGTAAACCCCAGTTTTTCGCGCGCCGCATAGTCGTTGACCTTCACGACCGCGCCGTCCGTCAGAACATCGATCTTTTTGCGCGTCATATCGATCTCCGCGATCGCGTCCTTTACTTCCTGCGGCGTTTTGCAAAGCTTTGTGTGATGAAAGGTCTTGAATCCCTGCTCTTCCAAAAACCTGACCGCCTCTTCCTGCGAAGACACGCCCCCTTCCGACATATAATTCACATCGTAAAAGAGTATTTCGGGTTTTCGTGCCGCCGTAACCGCGGGATCGAGATTTCGTATCGCGCCAGCCGCCGCGTTGCGCGCATTCTTGAGCGGTTCTGCCGCCGTTTTATTGTAATTTTCCAGTACGGACAGACGGATCACCGCCTCACCCTTCGCTTCCAACGTGCCCTTATAGGGAATGGAGAGCGGGTAGCTCCTGATCGTGAGGACCTGCGCCGTAACATCTTCTCCGACGACCCCGTTTCCGCGCGTCGCGGCGCGCACAAACTTGCCGTCTTCATACGTAAGGCACATAGTCAAACCGTCAAATTTATACTCTACCGTATATTCCGTTTCGCCGCAAACTTTAAAAACACGCGCAAAAAACGCATCCAATTCGTCTTCCGTAACCGCCTTATCCAAGCTGTACAGTCTTGCGATATGTTCGTGCCGCGCAAACGCTTTGACGGGCTCTCCGCCGACCCTGCGCGTCGGAGAATCGAACAAAACCGTCCCGCTCTCGCGTTCCAATTCTTTGAGCTCGTCATACAGTTTATCGTACTGCGCGTCCGTAACCGTCGGCGCGTCCAGCACATAATATTCATACGCGTATCGGTTCAAAATGTCTACCAGTTCGCGCATTCTGTCCATAATCTTCTCCTTTGCGCGCCTTTTCCCGCGCACTTTTCGTTATGTCCCCGACAGGCGTTCTTTAAACGATCGTGATCGGGGCGATCTGCACCGAAAGCGACTTGATCCCGAGTCCCGGGAAGCTGACATTTGCGATCTTGGCAGGACCCTCTCCGCGCGTAGAAATAATGACGCCCTCTCCGAATTTCGGGTGCCGTATCCGCACCCCCGTCTTGAACGCTGCGTAATCTTTTTGTCCCGATTTTGCGGGGGACGGTACCGCATTTTTCTGTGTTTGGCGATAATTTGCCGATGCGGAAAAGGATGTATACGACGTTTGGGAAGGCTCCGACGGGAGATCGCTGTGATACCCGAATTCATCTTCATCGGAACTGTTTTGCCTGGAAAAACTGCGCCGCGTTCCGTACCCGGAATAGGAAGATCCGTAACCGTTCGACGTTCTTCTCGTATAATCGGAATAGGACGAACGCGGCGATTCCACATCCATGACCGAAGAAAGTTCCTGCATGAACCGCGAAGGAAGCGTCATGCTCCGTTCCCCATACAGATAGCGGCTGCGCGAACGCGTAAAGTACAGTCGCTCTTCCGCACGCGTGATCGCAACATACATCAGACGGCGCTCTTCTTCCAGTTCGTTGTCGTCGTACGCCGCGCGGGAAACAGGAAAAATATTCTCTTCCATTCCCACCACAAACACCGTTTTGAATTCCAGACCCTTTACGGAATGGATGGTCGCCACCGTAACATAATCGGTTTCGTCCATATCATCCGTATCCGAACTCAATGTTACCTGGTTGAGATAATCGGAAAGCGTCGCATTTTTGTTCATCTTGCAGAACTCGTCCACCGAGTTCACAAATTCGTCGATGTTCGCCTTTTTATTGATGCTCTCGTCCGAATCGTCCGCATACATGGTCAGAATACCCGAATCATTGATGACATCGCGGATCAGCTCGTCTGCACTCATGGTCGCGCCCTTGATCACGAGTTCTTTTAAAAGCGCACCGAATGCGCGCACTTTCTGCTTGCTCCCCGCGTTCAAAGGCAGAGAATCAACGTCCAACACCGCATCATATACGGAAAGCTCCGTTTCGTTCGCGTATTGCTCCAGCGTTTCCACCGTTTTTGCCCCGATGCCGCGCTTGGGAACGTTCACGATCCTGGTAACCGCTTCGCTGTCAAACGGATTGTTGATCACGCGCAAATATGCAAGCAAATCCTTGATTTCTTTACGCTCGAAGAATTTGAAGCCGCCGAAAACCTTGAACGGCACATTATATTTGGCAAATTCCTGCTCGTATGCACGGGAAAGAGCGTTGATGCGCATCAATACGGCAAAATCTGAAAATTTATAGTCGCAGCTATTCATGAGCTGGGAGATCGTGCGCGCCACGTAAAGCGCTTCATCATTTTCCGTTTCCGCCTGGTAATACTGGGCAGGCACCCCTTCCTGATTGCTCGTCCAAAGCACTTTGTCCTTGCGCCGCCCGTTGTTCTTGATGACCGTATTGGCCAGTTTTAAAATATTCTTCGTGGAACGGTAATTGCGTTCCAGTTTATAAACTTTCGCACCCTTGAAATCCTTTTCAAAGTCTAAAATATTCTCGATCTTCGCACCGCGCCAGCCGTAAATGCTCTGATCGTCGTCGCCGACTGCGAATAAATTTCCGTGCACCGTCGCTAACAGACGGATGATTTCATACTGCACGTGGTTTGTATCCTGAAATTCATCCACATGAATGTAACGGAATTTTCCCGAAAGATAGTCCAGGGCGTCCCTGTCCGTTTCCAGAAGCCGAAGCGTCTGGGTCAGCAAATCGTCAAAATCCAGCGCATTGTTCTTTTTCAGATGATCGCAGTATGCCGCATACACGGAAGTGATCTCGCGGATCCCTTTCAGATCGGCATTGTTGCGCTCATACTCGTCCGGCTCCTGCCCCAGCATTTTGGCGTTCGCGATATGGAATTTAATATTTTTGAGAAGCTTCTCGTCCTCCAACCCGCTTTCCGCAAATGCGCGCTTGATTACCGCCGTGCGCTCCGTTTCGCTGTAGATAGAAAAATTCTTGTTATACCCGAGGCGATCCGCAAACAATCTGAGAATTCGGACACACATACTGTGAATGGTACAGATCCACATGCTTTGCGCCCCGTCGATCATCGCCGAAAGCCGCTCCTTCATTTCATTCGCTGCCTTGTTCGTGAATGTAATGGCAAGGATGGACGACGGCTGCGCCCCTTTGTTCTCCACAAGATAGGCGATCCGCGATGTAAGTACGCGCGTTTTTCCGCTGCCCGCTCCCGCCAGTACCAGCACCGCGCCTTCCGTATCCATGACCGGTTTGATCTGTTCTTCGTTCAGTTTCTGCAAAATTTCATCCATCGTGCCAGCTTTGCTCTCCTTCCCTTCTTCTCACAAACACCCGAAAACTACGGGCATGACTCTTTTTTTATTATACCACAAAACGCGCCGTCAGGCAATCTGCGGCGCATACGAGCGGATTATTTTTTATTAAAAAATTCCGCTCCGTTGAGCGGCAGTGTTACCGCCGCGGATCCACGGAAAAATCATGCAAAAATCAATGTTTCGCTTTCCCTTCGAACTCGCATTCCCTGCGGAAGCGTTCCAACGCTTTGAGATACCTTTCGGAAAGATTCAGCATATAGCGCTGTTTATCCTCATAGGTGAGCGAGTCATACTCTTCGCGATCGGTCAGGCGGGCAAGGGCATCGGAGACTTCGCCGTCGGTCAAAAGCATGCGGCGCACCTTTTCATAAAACAGATCGTCATCACCGCCTCGGATGGAACAGGTAACTTTTCCTGCAAAATAACGGCAGGCACGGCTCTCGCTCATACCGTTTTCGCGGGCGCGTTCGACTTCGTCCGTGAAATTATCCTTGGCGTTTTCCCAAAAACCGCTTTTTAAACGCGCTTTCGCCTCGCGCGCAATACTGCGGAAACTTTTTTGCTGATTCGGCATCTTTTTCTCCCCCCTTTCGACAAGTTTCGCACAAAACGAAAAGCCTGTTATCCGAAAATAACAGGCTTTTGTGATTAGTTTTTAATGCTTCTTTTGCGAGCAGCTTCCGACTTCTTCTTTTTACGGACGGAAGGCTTTTCATAATGCTCTTTACGGCGCAGATCACCGATGATGCCGTCGCGTGAGCACTTTCTCTTGAAACGGCGCAGCGCGCTGTCAATCGACTCGTTTTCTCCGACTCTGATCGTAGACATTCCTTTCAACCCTCCTTCGCCTTACGCACTTACTCAACGTTTATATTTTATAGGAAAGCAAAAAGAATGTCAAGTTATTTTCATGGAGAATAGCGGAAAATTTTTCCGTTATCAGGAATGTGTCGTTTCCAAAACAGTGATATTCAGCGTATAACCAGGCCCGATAAAGGAAAGCAGCTTATCTTTATATTGATTAAATCCGGTAACCCACGAGCCGCCGCTGACCGATTCCGAAAGATCGTACCAGATAATACCGTCCGCTGTATTCACACCAAATTCGAGCCAATAGGAATGTCCGGGAGCATAACGGAAAGTAACCGTAACTTTCCCGTCCTGCGCTTTGAGCTCGTCAAAGCTCTGCTGCTGTTCCACCTCGTCATTCTGTATATAATTACGATCGGAAACATACACACAAAACGTCGTGTCCGCATCGAAATCTTCTACGTCAAACACAAGGGTTTCGTTCCAATATTCTACCTGTGCCGACTCCGACACAGTTATTTTCAAGACAAGCGTGCCTTTCTGCGACGAATTATTGCCGCTCTTGAAAGTTGCGGTCAGCCAGCTGACGCCCGTTTTGATCTTCGTCGTGTCAATCACGATCTTTGCTCCGACGATCACGTTCGAACCGCTCGCATGCACATTTTCCGTACTGATCGCACCGACAGGCAAAACCTCTTCGTTCGAACTTTCATACGACGCATTTAACATCGTCATATAAGAAGCATCCAGCCCTACGGAAATTTCCCATGTCTTGGTATCCAAAATTCCGCCCGGATATGTACCGTTCACAATGACCGCCGTCGCTTCATCTTCCAGCTTTGCGATGCCGTTTTCCGTCGTTTGCGTATAATTGCCCAAAACAGCCGTCAGCGTTACATTCTCCGCAGGCATGGTAAAGACAAAACCGTCTCCCTCTTTTGTGCACTCCTTGCCGTTGTATTGAACGCCGGTCAAATACTTATCTTCGCTTTTTACGGTAACCGTAACACTGATCGATTCCCCTGCTTCTGCAGAAGCTTTGCTTGCCTGCAGCGCATAGTCATCGCTCGTCTGACAGGTGATCGAATACGTTTGCGTCTCCTGTTTTTCTTCTCCGCCGCATGCGGCAATACCCAACGTCATTGCCAATACGGACAACACTGCCATAAAGCCAAATACAACTTTTTTCATTTTCATGCCTCCTTGATAGATTGCATTAAGAATATATGTTACAGCATTTTCTCGCCCATGGGCTGGCCGCCGAGAATATGAATGTGCAGATGATGCACTGTCTGTCCCGCGTCTTCGCCCTGGTTGATAATCAGCCGATAACCGTTTGTAAGCCCGAGAGATTTTGCAATTTCGGGAATTTTCATAAAACATTTTTTTACGAGTTCTGCCTGCTCCGCGTTCATTTCGGCAAGCGTGGCAAAATGCGACTTGGGTACGACAAGCACATGCACTTTCGCCTGCGGATTGATATCCTTGAAAGCGAGCATATTCTCGTCTTCGTACACTTTTACCGAAGAGATCTCCCCTGCTATGATCTTGCAAAAAATACAATTTTCCATGATTTGTCTCCTTTTTTCTTTGCGGTATTTTTAAATAACCGCATTGATCATTTTATGATTTCGGCGAGCAAACCGTCCGCGAAACTTTCGCGGGCCAGCACGCGCGTTTTTTTGCTGATATTCTCTTTCACATACAGTCGGATATAATTTTCCGAATATCCTACCGTATAGCCGTCCTTGACCTCTTCCGGGACAAGTTCGAGCACCTTTCCGACAAATTTTTGCTCATACGTCTGCCGCAATTCGTGCGAAAGCGCCAATAATTCATGCAAGCGGCGTTTTCGGATCTCTGCGGGAAGTTCGGAAAGTTTTGCCGCGACCGTACCCGTACGGCGGCTGTAAGAAAAGCAATGGATCTGCGAAAACCCGACGCGGCGGGCAAGCGCGAGCGTCTCCGAAAAATTTTCTTCCGTTTCCGTCGGGAAACCGCTGATAATATCCGTCGTGATCGCGGCGTCCGGGAAATACGATCTGATCAGCTCCACTCTGCGGCAATATTCTTCGCCCGTGTAATGGCGGTTCATTTTTTTTAAGACCGCATCCGAACCGCTCTGCAAAGACAAATGGAAATGCGGCGCAAAATCGCGCACCTGTTTTGCCGCTTCCAAAAGCTGCGGCGTGATCACGCCCACCTCCAAAGAACCCAGCCGAATACGGCTGTTTGCGTCCTTTACGGCAAGCAAAAGATCGACAAGTCCGCGGTTTCCGTCTTTGAAAGAGGAAATATCGATGCCCGTGATCACCACTTCTTCCGCCGAACTTGACAAAATTTCTTCTGCCGCACTCTCCACCGTCCGTGATCGGCTCCTGCCGCGCAGGTAAGGGATAATGCAATAAGAACAGAAATTGTTGCACCCGTCCTGGATTTTTACGAACGCGCGCGTTTTCAAAGACACGGGCGCAGGCATTTCGTCATAGATTTTGTCCTCTTCGTCCAAGGCAATGCCTTCGCCGTCCAGAAGCGAAAGGATCTTGCTCTTTTGCCTCGCACCCGTTACCAGCTGCACGTTTTGTTTCTTTGCAAATATTTCGGGCGTTTTTTCGGCGGCACAGCCGCACACAATGATGCGGGCATCGGGATTGACCGCGCGCACCCGCGCGATCGCCTGACGGCTCTTTTTTTCCGCTTCGCCCGTTACCGCACAAGTATTGAGAATATACAGATCCGCAAAATCCAGCTCGTCGGAAACCTCCCACCCGCGTTCCTGCAAACCGCGGATGAGCGAACCGCTCTCACAGTCATTGACTTTGCAGCCCAACGTAAAGACGACCGCTTTCATTCCAGCTCTCCCAATGCGAACGCGACCACGCCGCAAAAAACGATCGCCGCCGTTTCCGCGCGCAAAATGCGTTTGCCGAGCGTGATCCCGGCAAATCCTTTCTGCTTTCCAAGATCGAATTCTTCCTGGGAAAAGCCGCCCTCGCTCCCCACGACCAAGGCGCAGGAACCGCGCAGTTCGTGCAGATTCCGATCGGACGTTTGTGCAAATTCGCAGGCAAAGAGTTTATTTTCAAAACCGCTGCAGGAATCGAGCGCATCCTCAAATTTTTCAAAATACTCCACTGTGGGAACGGTAGCGCGCAGGCATTGTTTCGCCGCTTCGCGCGCGACTTTGCGGAGCCGCTCCGTCTTGTTTTCGTTCATGTAAGCGGAGCAAAACCGCGACGAAAAGACGGCAATCTCCGCAACGCCCAATTCGGTTGCTTTCTGCACGACGAGTTCTGTCTTGTCGCCCTTGAGCGCACCGACCAACAGGCGTATTTTTGTTTTGCACTCTTTATCGGATACGCGCTCGCTCACCACCGTGCAGAGCATTTCGCCCTTGGTTACTTTGTTGATGATCGCGTCGTATTCCTTGCCGCTGCCGTCCAAAAGAAGAACCTCGTCTCCCTCTTTGAGGCGCAAAACGTTCTTTGCGTGGGAATATTCGTCGCCCGAAAGGATCGCTTCCTTTCCGACGTGTTCGGTAAAAAATCTGCGTATCGTTGCCATATAATTATTCCGAAATGCGCAAGAATGCGCCGCTGTTATTTTTTGAATGCAAGAGCAAACCACTCGCCTTTGCGGATCTGCCTGATTTTTGTCAGCCCTACCGCTTCATAAGCGCGAATGACCTGTTCGAGTTTGGGTTCGATGATTCCGCTTAAAATCAGCGTGCCGCCTTCTTTCAGGTTTTTGGGAATACTGTCGCACAACCTGCAGAGAATATCTGCCGTGATGTTTGCCGTCATAACTTCGCCGCGTACGTCCGCATTTTCCAGAAGATCGGAAAGATCGATCTTGGCGCGATCTGCCACGCCGTTGAGTTCGCTGTTGTGCGTCGCGCTTTTCACCGCCACATAATCGATGTCCGTCATGTACGCAAACTTCGCGCCCAGCTTCAGCGCCGCAATGCCCAAAATTCCGCTTCCGCAGCCGACGTCGATCACCGTGTCCCCCTCTTTGAGGTATTCCTGCAAAAGTTCCAGGCACAT
>CASEWU010000233.1 GCA_949291725.1 uncultured Bacillota bacterium | reverse complement strand
TATAAAAAAAACAGTATGATAAAACAAGATAGAAAAGGGTATGCATATGAAGAATTATTTGAGTAAAAAGGCGCAGGAAATAACGCCTTACACAGCAGGCGAACAGCCTTCCGACAAAAAGTATGTCAAGCTCAACACCAACGAAAATCCGTATCCGCCCAGCCCGAAGGCATTGCAGGCGTATCGCGAATATGATTTTGAATCATTGAAATTGTATCCGCCCTTGCGTATGGACGGATTGCGCGCCGCCGTTGCGGAAGCGGAAGGTGTAGAGCCGGAAAACGTATTCTGCGGAAACGGAAGCGACGAGATCCTTGCGTTTTGTTTCCCTGCCTTTTTCGATTCGGACGGGCAAGGCGCGGCGTTTGCGGACACAACCTATAGTTTTTATCCTGTTTTTTGTGATTTTTTCAATATTCCCAGGCGCATTTTGCCGCTGGAAGAGGATTTTACGCTGGATCTTGCAAAACTTACGAAAATGCAGGCACAGGGTGTGATCGTGGCGAACCCGAACGCGCCGACGGGCATCGGGATCGGCTTGATCGAAATGGAAAAGTTCATTGCGGAAAACGACCGCATTGTCATTGTGGACGAAGCGTATATGCCGTTTTTCAACGAAAGTGCGGTACCGCTGACGAAAAAATATAAAAATCTTCTGGTTGTCAAGACCTTTTCCAAGGGGTATTCGCTGGCGGGACTGCGCTGCGGATATGCGATCGGGGATGCGTCGCTGATTTCGGGTCTGGAGCGATGCCGCGACAGTTTCAATTCCTACCCTGTGGACAGGATCTGCCAGGCCGTGTGCGCGGCGGCAATTTCGGACAAAGATTATTATTTACAGAAGAATGCGCTCGTGATATCCGAGCGCGAACGGCTCGAAAGGGAGCTTTCCGCGCGCGGGTTTACGGTTCTTCCGTCCAAAGCGAATTTTGTATTTGCAAAACATGCGGACAAAGGCGGAAAGGAAGTTTACACGGCTTTGCGTGAACGCGGCGTGTTGGTGCGCTATTTTGATAAACCGCGCATTTCCGATTTTTGCAGGATCACGGTGGGTTCCGTGGCCGAAAATGACGCGCTTCTCGCCGCACTGGATGATTTTTTGAAATAACCGTTTCAAGTTGCGGACAATATTTTTGGGCAGGATCGATGAAGTTTTGATGGCTTGTAACGGTCTGTACTTTGCAAAAATACAGATGCATCATTTAAAATTTTTCTGTTTGCGGCAAAAAGTGATCAGGGTTTGACCTTAGGGAAAAGCGGGGGCCGATGCCCGTATAGGGCGGAGGCGGGCGCTCTGTGAAATACGAAAGAAAAGAATCGGACGGGAAGATTTCGGAGTATTCGGATGAGCGGATCGCTTTTGGAAGAAGTAAAAAAAGAGCTGGGTGCGCGGGGAGCGGAAACGAAAATTCTGTGTACGGATACGGATTTTGCGTCGATGTTCCGAGCGCATATTCCGACGGGAAGCAGAGCGGTTTTCTTGTATTCACAACAGGGGAAACCTATGGCAACGGAGCATTTACTGCGCAGTCTGCAAGGGTTCTCGCCCGTTTGCGTTTCGGTGCAGGGCGGAGACTGGACGGGTATTTTTTCATTGCCCGACGATATCCGTGCGGCGGTCGGATACGGAAGCGAAGCGATTTTCGCCGCGCGTTTCTTTGCAAGTGTGCGCGGCTGCATGAGTATTGCCGTGCCATCTTCTCCGTCGGCGGAAGGGTGCTTCGAAACGCAAGCCCCCGAGCCGTTTAAAGGATACCCGATACGGTATCCTGATTTTGTGATCGCAGACGGGAACTGTATGCGGCATCGGTTCGGGGAAACGCTTGCCGAAACATCGCTTGCAGCATTGTGTGCGGAAGAGTTGCGCACGGACGCCCTGTTTTCGGGCAATCGCTATGATATTTCTGTGCTGGAAAAGATCGCGGAAGCAGTGCGGGAAGTCGGGTCGGAGGATGATCCGTCTTTGGAAAAACTTTTTTGGGCATCTGCACTGTACCGATTGACCTGTGATGATTTTCCGAATTTTGCGTGCTGCGGGATGGTTTCGTTTTTAAACAGACGTATGCCGCAAAACAAATCAAAAAGCGCTTATGCCGTATTGAGGTACTGCGCGCAAAGATACTTGTCGTTTTGCAAAGGTGCCAAACCGCGGCCCTTTTTTGTTCCTGATTATGCCGGCAGGATGCGCCGTGCGGCGGAAGAGGCGGGGATTCCGCCCGCCCAGGTTTTCAAAAACGTCGCAGTGCCGCATGCGGAAGAAAGTTTTGCAAGGGTGCGCATTTTTTTGGAAAGCCGAAAGAAGATGTGTGTTTCGGCGGCATTGCTTTCGGATTTTGTGCAAAAAGTCGCGCGAGGGTATTACATAGCGGAGCAGTCCGTACTGCCGCAGTTTCCGTTAGCGGAAGCGTACGATCTTTCGGCGGAACTGACGCCCCTTCTTTCGGTGCCTGTGTTGGAACGTGAGTTCGGGCTTTTGTGCGGGGAAGAGAGTGTGTGCGCTTCGGGCGCTTAGAAAATACGCATCGGGTTCTTTCAGGGAGCCGCTCAAACAGCGTTGCGGCGGAAAGGGGCGCGAGGGGAGCAGAGAATGCCATATATACAAATGAATTGCAAAAATTGCGGGGCGCCTTTGGAGCGGCAGGGCGATATTTTTGTCTGCAGTCATTGCGGGACGCGCGTTTTGCGGATCCTGGATGCGAAGATCGAGGCGGGACAGGACATCGTGAGCCGTGAGGAGTTCGAAGCTGCGGCGCAAGAGCAAAAATTAACAGAGGATTTAGGCGACGGGTTGCGGCGGTTCGATGTGGGTTCGGCGCTTTTGAACGCACAGTTGAAGCAGGCTTCGATTTTCTTGCATGACGGCAAGCCGTATGCGGCAGAGGAAACGTTGGAAGGCGTTCCGGATACGATATTTGCGGCGGAGCGTCTGCGGTTGCTGGCGCAGGCGGGTGCGAAAGACGAACAGAGCCTTTCTTGCTGGGCGGGCGATCTTCGTTCTTTGGAGCATTTTGAGCGTACGATGGCTCTTGCCGATTTTGAGCAAAAGCGCGTTTATGAACACCTTGCGGCGGTTTGCGCCGAGAACAAAAAGATCGCGGACGAGATTGCGCAGGGGAATAAAATGTTAAAGTCTGAGGCTTATGAGGATGCCGAACGGTATGCGGCGGTGATGATCGGGTTTTATCCTGCCAAGTCGCTTGCTTGGGAACTGCTGATCGCGGCGCGCTGCGGGAAAGACGAAAATTATGACCCTGCGCACGATCTCGGATTTTTTCTGCGGTGCCCGGATTTTGAAATGACCTACGGGCGGCCTTTGTCTGGCGTCTTGCCGCAGAATGTCAGTCCGATCATCCGCGATCGGGTACGGGAAACAGAAAGGAAAAAACAGAAATCGGCAGCTTTTTGGAAAAAAGCGGTGTTTTCCGTCATCACCCTTGCGGGCCTTGCCGTCTTGGCGCTCGTGTGGGCTGTTTTGGAAAAGCTTTTGTCTTGAAGGTAAGGCAGAAGCTTTTATGATTCAATGCTTTGCTTTTTTGGTAGAAACGAGCTGCGCGCAAATGTCTGTTTGCGTGCAGTCGCCGAAACGGAATCAGTCTGAAAATAAACGCCCTGCGGCACAGCCGCAGGGCGTTTATTTTGGTTGGGAAATGTAAGTCATGGAAAGCGGCTGTAAATAATTTTACAAACCGCGGTGTCATCAGTCCGTGCGTTCTTCGAGGGGGACGTATTTGCGGCGTTTGGCAACAGCCTGGTAGCCGGGGCGGATGATTTTTCCGCCGTTCGTTATTTCTTCCATGCGGTGGGCAGACCAGCCCGCTATGCGCGAAGCCGCAAAGAACGGCGTGTAAAGTTCGCGCGGGAGATTGAGCATGTCGTAGACAAATCCCGAATAAAAGTCCACGTTTGCGGCAACGCCCTTGTAAATTTTTCTCTTTTCGGCGATGAGTTCGGCGGCGGCCTGCGCGACATAGTTGCGCATTTCATACTCTTTTTCCATATGTTTTTCGGCGGCGAGTTTTTCCGCGAAGGAGCGGAGAATATCGGCGCGCGGGTCGGACAGTGAATATACGGCGTGTCCCATGCCGTAAACGAGCCCTGTATGATCGTAAGCGTCTTTATCGAGAATGCGTGCGACGTAATCTTTAAGCTTGCCGTGGTCGAAGTCGGGAACGTTTTCCTTGATATTGTCGAACATTTCGCAGACTTTGATATTGGCACCGCCGTGTTTGGGACCTTTGAGAGAACCGAGAGATGCTGCGACCGATGAATAGGTGTCCGTTCCGGAAGAGGTAACGACGTGCGTGGTGAACGTGGAGTTGTTGCCGCCGCCGTGTTCGGCGTGGAGAACGAGACACAGGTCGAGCACTTCCGCTTCCAGCTCGGTGTATTTGCAGTCTTCGCGGAGCATATAAAGTATATTTTCGGCGGTAGAAAGTTCTTTGCGCGGTTTATGAATAAACAGCGACGCGTCCGAATGGTAATACTGGTATGCTTTTTGGCTGTATACGGTGAGCAGAGGAAATTGGGCGATCAGCTGCAGCGATTGACGCAGAACATTTTTCTTGGAGATATCGTCAGCCTTCGGGTCATATGAATACAGGGACAGGACGCACCTTGCAAGCATGTTCATCATGTCCTTGGAGGGGGCTTTCATGATGATGTCGCGCACGAACGAGGGAGGCAGAGTACGGAAATCGCCTAAGATCTCGCAAAAGCGTTCCAGCTGTGATTTTGTGGGTAGATGCCCGAACAGCAGAAGATACGTCGCTTCTTCAAAATCGAAACGTCTGCCTGTCGCCCCCTTGACCAGGTCGCGTACATTTATGCCGCGGTAGTACAGTTCTCCGTCAGCGGGGATCTTGTTTCCGTCGGCGTCTTTTCCGAAGGCGACAATTTCGGAGATCTCCGTCAGACCGCAAACGACGCCGTTTCCGTTGATGTCGCGCAGTCCGCGCTTTACGTCATACTTTTCATAAAGTTTCGGATTGATAATGTCGCTTTTGCTCGCCATTTTGGTGAGCTCCATGATGTCCTGTGAATATTTGGAATATTTACTTAATACGTGTTCGCGGATTTCGGAATACTCCATGACAACCTCCTTGCGGCAATATTTTTAATATTATTCACGAATGTGTAATTTTATTCATTATAACACAATCGGGAAGAAAAGTCAAGTCAGGTAATTTTTGATAGAAGATGCGGCCTGTTGTGGGGGGTAAGCCGAATTGTTTTATCAAAAAATATTCCCGTTTGCGACGTTTTTTATGCGGAAAATCGCGGTCGAAACGCAAAACAGCAAAAAAAACTTAAAGGAGAACGTTAATATATTTAAAAAGTTATTGAAAATTGTTTGTTTGTGTGATAAAATAGATATGTTGAACAATATAAAACGGGGAAGTTTACGCTTTGCCCGATTACATCGGAGGTAGGTTTCATTGGCTAAAAAAATCGATGTGCCGTTTAACGGAACGAAAGAGCAGGAAGAGAAGCTGCGTGCGGAGCTTGCTCAGCTGAAAAAGCGCGGCGATAACGGTTTGATGATCGCGGCTTTGCAAAAAGCGCAGGACATTTACGGGTATCTGCCCGAAGCCGTGCAGCAGATCATAGCGGACGAACTGGGGGTATCTTTGGCGGAAGTATACGGGGTTGCAACGTTTTATGCACAATTTTCGCTTTATCCGAAGGGACGGTATAAGATCGGGGTATGCCTGGGGACGGCTTGTTATGTCAAAGGATCGGGGGACGTATACAGGAAGATCTGCGATACGCTTAAGATCGAAGGCGGACAGTGTACGGATGATCTGAAGTTTTCGCTGGACGCAACGCGCTGCATCGGCTGTTGCGGACTGGCGCCGGTCATGACGGTGAACGACGACGTATACGGAAAAGTGAGCGCGGAAGAAGTCGAAGGGATCCTGGCGAAATACACCGATTAAAATGCGTGAGCTGGCGCTGAACGTCCTGGATATAGCGGAAAATTCGCTGTCGGCGGGGGCGAAAAACATTGCGATCGCGCTGCGTGCCGATTTTGAGAGAGATGAAATGGAGATCTGTATCCGCGATGACGGTTGCGGAATGGATGCCAAAATGCTTGCCCGGGTTACCGATCCGTTTACGACCACGCGCACGACGCGCAAAGTCGGGATGGGATTGCCGCTGTTTAAATTTTCGGCGGAGAGCGCGGGCGGAGATTTTTCTGTAAAGTCAGAAAAGGGGAAAGGTACCGAGGTATGCGCACGGTATAAGATCAGCCACATCGACCGTATGCCGCTGGGGGATTTCGGCGGGGTCGTGTTGCAGCTGATCACCATGAATCCGGGCGTTGATTTTCTCGTGAAAGTGGAATGCGACGGAAAAAAAGCTTTGTTGGATACAAAAGAATTCCGTGCGGTACTGGAGGGGATTCCTCTGGACGCTCCGCAAGTGCGGTCGTTTCTGCGAGATTATATTCAAGAAAATTTAGTTACCATATATGGAGGTAGGTTATGAAGAGTTTGGAGGAACTGCGGGCGTTGCGGGAAAAGATGAAATCGCAGACAGACAACCGCGGTGTAGCCGGAGCGGATGAAACGGTTATAAAAGTGGGAATGGCGACGTGCGGGATCGCGGCGGGCGCGCGGCCGGTTTTAGACGCGCTTTTGGAAGAAGCGGACAAAAGACATCTGCACAATGTGAGCATATCGCAGACAGGCTGCATCGGAATGTGCCGTTTGGAGCCGATCGTTGAAATATTCAAAGACGGCCAGAAATTTACATACGTGCATATGACGGCAGAGAAAGCGCGAAAAGTTATGAATGACCATGTCGTGAACGGGAATCCGTGCAAGGAATACCTGATCAGCGAGAATTAAGGGCGGAGGAGATAAGACCAAATGTTCAGATCACACATACTCGTTTGCGGCGGTACGGGCTGTACTTCCGGCAATTCCATGAAGGTATACGATGCGCTCGTCGACCGCGTTCAGAAAGCGGGACTGGAAAACGAAGTGCATGTAACAAAAACAGGCTGTTTCGGGCTTTGCGCGTACGGGCCGATCATGATCGTCTATCCGGAAGGTGCGTTCTATTCGCAGGTAAAAGTGGAAGACGTCGATGAAATTTTTAACGAACATATCGTAAAAGGGCGCATTGTAACGCGGCTTCTCTACAAAGAAACGGTCGGGGAAGACGGAAGCATCAAAGCGCTCAACGACACCAATTTCTATAAAAAGCAGCATCGTGTCGCGCTCAGGAACTGCGGCGTGATCAACCCTGAAAAGATCGAAGAATACATAGCGTACGACGGGTACGAAGCACTCGGAAAGGTGCTTACGGAAATGACGCCGCAGGATGTCATCGACGTTATTTTGAAATCCGGCTTGCGCGGCCGCGGCGGTGCGGGATTCCCGACGGGCCGAAAGTGGCAGTTCGCAAAGAATTCGGTCGGAAATAAGAAGTACGTCTGCTGTAATGCCGACGAAGGCGACCCGGGTGCATTCATGGACCGCTCCATTCTGGAAGGCGACCCGCACGCTGTTATCGAAGCAATGGCGATCGCGGCGTATGCGATCGGTTCAGACCAGGGCTACATTTATGTCCGCGCGGAATACCCGATCGCGGTACAGCGCCTGACAATCGCGATCAAACAGGCTCGCGAATACGGGCTTTTGGGGAAAAATATTTTCGGAACGAAATTTAATTTCGATCTTGATATCCGTCTGGGTGCGGGCGCGTTTGTGTGCGGCGAAGAGACGGCACTGATGACGTCCATCGAAGGGCATCGCGGCGAACCGCGTCCCCGTCCTCCGTTCCCTGCGATCAAGGGATTGTTCGGTAAACCGACCATTCTCAACAACGTGGAAACATATGCGAACATACCGCAGATCATCCTCAAGGGCGCGGATTGGTTCGCGTCGATGGGTACGGAAAAGAGCCGCGGCACGAAAGTGTTCGCGCTCGGCGGCAAGATCCACAATACGGGCCTCGTCGAGATCCCGATGGGCACGACGATGCGCGAGATCATTTACGACATCGGCGGCGGCTGTCCGAACGGTAAGAAATTTAAAGCGGCGCAGACAGGCGGTCCTTCCGGCGGTTGCATCCCCGCGCATCTGATCGACACGCCTATCGACTATGACAACCTGATCAAGATCGGTTCGATGATGGGATCGGGCGGATTGATCGTCATGGACGAAGACAACTGTATGGTCGATATCGCGAAGTTCTTCCTGGAGTTCACGGTAGACGAGAGCTGCGGAAAGTGCACGGCTTGCCGTATCGGTACGAAGCGGCTGTACGAAATGCTCTGCAAGGTTACGGACGGAACTGCCACGATGGAAGATCTCGACAAGATGGAAGAGCTTTGCTACTATATCAAAGAGAATTCTCTGTGCGGGTTGGGTCAGACGGCTCCGAACCCCGTGCTTTCCACCATGCATTATTTCCGGGACGAATATGAAGCGCATGTGCGCGACAAACGTTGCCCGGCGGGTGTCTGTAAGAAACTGCTGCGCTACCAGATCGTGGCGGACAAGTGCAAAGGCTGTACGCTCTGTGCGCGCAACTGTCCGGTCGGGGCGATCACGGGCACGGTCAAAGAGCCGCACGTCATCGATCCGAACAAGTGCATCAAGTGCGGCGTGTGTATGGAAAAATGCCGTTTCGGCGCGGTCATCAAGGCATAACGGCGGAGGATTACAGAGATTATGGTACATTTGAAAATAAACAATATTCCCGTAGAAGTCAAAGAGGGGACGACAATACTGGAAGCGGCGAAAATCGCCGGCATCAACATTCCGACCCTGTGCTACCTGAAAGAAATCAACGAGATCGGCGCCTGCCGTATCTGCGTCGTGGAAGTTAAGGGCGCGCGCAGTTTGGTAGCGGCCTGTGTATATCCCGTTAACGAAGGGATGGAAGTGTTCACAAACACCGAAAAGGTGCGTAAATCCCGTAAAACCACGCTGGAACTGCTCTTGTCCGATCATAAGAAAGAATGTCTTTCCTGCGTACGTTCCACCAACTGCGAACTGCAGAAACTTTCCAACGAGTACGGCTGCGACGAAAACCGCTTTAAGGGTGCGCGCACCGAGTGCGAGCCGGATACATCGACGAGTTATCTTGTCCGCGACAATGAAAAATGTATTCTTTGCCGCCGCTGTGTGGCGGTCTGCAAGAAGGTGCAGGAAGTGGCCGTCATTGCGCCTGCGCGCCGCGGATTCAATACTCACATTGCGTGCGCGTTCGAAGCAGATCTGAACGACGCTCCCTGCGTGGCATGCGGCCAGTGCGTGGCGGTCTGCCCGACGGGTGCATTGCATGAACGCGAAGAGATCGACAATGTCCGCGACGCGATCAACAATCCCGAAAAGGTGGTCATTGTTGCCGCAGCGCCTGCCGTGCGTGCGGCGATCGGCGAAGAATTCGGGTATCCTATCGGCACGAATACGGAAGGCAAGATGTTCACGGCAATGCGCATGCTCGGGTTCGATAAAATATTTGATGTCAATTTCGGGGCCGACCTCACCATTATGGAAGAATCAAACGAACTTCTCGACCGTGTAACGAATAAGGGCGTTTTGCCTATGTTCACGAGTTGTTCGCCCGGCTGGATCCGTTACGTGGAATATTATTATCCGGAACTCATCCCCAATCTTTCTTCCTGTAAGTCGCCTATGCAGATGACGGGCGCAACGGTCAAGACGTATTGGGCGCAAAAAGAAGGGATCGATCCGAAAAATATTTATTTTGTCGGGATCATGCCCTGTACGGCGAAAAAATTCGAAAAAACGCGTGCGGACGAAAATGCGAGCGGGTATCCCGATGTCGATGCAGTCCTCACCACGCGCGAGCTAGCAAAAATGATCAAAACCTCGGGCATTATTTTTAATCAGCTGCCCGACAGCACTTTTGATAATCCTTTGGGCGAATTTACGGGCGCCGGCGTAATTTTCGGCGCGACGGGCGGCGTTATGGAAGCTGCTCTTCGTACGGCGGCGGAAAAATTGACGGGAAAACCTTTGGATAATGTCGATTTCAAAGCAGTTCGCGGTACCAAGGGGATCAAAGAAGCGGAATATGACCTCAATGGCGTGAAAATCAAAGTGGCGGTGGCGTCAGGACTTACGAATGCCAAACAGCTTTGCGAAAAGATCAAGAAGGGCGAATGCGATTATACCTTTGTGGAAGTGATGTGCTGCCCAGGCGGTTGCGTGAACGGCGGCGGTCAGCCGATCCAAAGCGCATATGTGCGCCGTAACGTGGATTTGCGTTCCAAGCGTGCAAAAGCTTTGTATGACGAAGACAAAAAATTAAAGATCCGCAAGAGCCACGAAAACGAAGCGGTCATGTCTCTTTATAAAGAATTTTTCGGCGAACCCGGTTCGCACAAAGCGCATGAGATTTTGCATACAAAATATGTCGACAGAAAACATAAATAATAAAAAAACGGATAACCGACAGGTTATCCGTTTTTTTATAGACGGTTTTATTATAGACGGTGAATTGTTTTATCAAATACGCAGCAATCAAATGCACCTGCGCAGGGGCCGCAGTATGTGGTAGTGCAAGCGCCGCAAGCGCCGCTAAAACCGATGAACGGGGTAGGATTGGCAGGCATGATCATCGGTATCTTGTCTTACATATTTTGTTGGGTACCTGTGCTGGATTTTATCCTGGGATTGATCGGCGTCATTCTTTCGGGAGTAGGATTAAGCAGAAAAGAGCGCTATCGTTTAAACGGGTTTGCCGTGGCAGGATTGGTTCTGGGTATTATCGGTTTGGTGATCGGCGTGATTTATATGATAGTCTTTTTTGCGGTACTGAGCCAGATGGCAAAAAAAATTTAAATTTTCAAATAAAAAGACAGGCATTTTATGCCTGTCTTTTTATAATGATCAAAAATTTACAGGAAGTACTATTTTGTTATAGTCGGGAAAGACAGAATGCCAAGGCAGAATTCTTGTACAAAAGAGACGAATTATAAAATACAGAGCGGCACGGGTTGCTTTTTCAAGATCGGCGTGATATACTTTTTTCAAGAAGAGGGCAGTAGGAAAGAAAGGATCGTTTTACCTCCGAAAGGGGATACGTATGACGCGGCAAAGCTGTTCGGAAAAAGATTGGCAGAGTAAAAATAGTTTTTGAGCGAGGAAATGGAAGAAATATTCTGCACATATACGGTTTTTTTTGAATTTTGCTAAGAGGGAAGGGAAATGCTGTATCTTGAAAAGTTTATTTTACCGGATGAGGAACAGGAATATACGATCGCGCAGGTACGCCGTGCAGAGAACGGTGGGGCGCTGGGATATCTGGAAAACGGATATCCCTGCATGCTGTTTCCGCAAAGGGGACTGCAAGAGCTCGATTTTGAGCCGATCACGATTTTCTACGGAGGAAACGGGAGCGGTAAAAGCACGCTTTTGAACGTGATTTCCGAAAAATTTCGTCTGGCGAGGAACGCTCCGTTCAACGGAGGAGAAATGTTCCCGCTGTATATAAAAGAATGCGGGTTTCGGTTCGGATATGACGATGAAGGGGAACCGTTTTTTGCGCTGCCGCACGGAAGCCGTGCGATCACGAGCGACGATGTCTTTGAATATATGCTCGCCGCGCGCACGCGCAACGAAGAAATTTCCGAAGACACGGAAAGTGCAAAAGAAGAATACGCGGCGCTTAAATTTGGAGAAACGGTACGCTTTTCGGGAATGCAGGATTACGAAGCGGCAAGGATGCAGCTTCTTGCGCGTCAGAAAAATTTATCGAGGCGGAAATTTTTGCACAGAGTTATCGGAAAACAGGTGCGGCTGCGCAGCAACGGAGAAACGGCACTGCGTTTCTTTGAAAAATCTTTGCGTGAAAATGCATTGTATTGCCTGGATGAACCTGAAAACAGTCTTTCGCCCAAATTGCAGCTGGAAATGAAAAAATTACTGGAAGATAAGGTACGGCTGTACGGCTGTCAATTGATTCTGGCTACGCATTCACCGTTTTTGCTGTCCATGCGCGGTGCCAAAATTTACGATCTGGACAGCGACCCTGTTATGCCGAAAAAGTGGTGGGAACTGGAAAATACACGCACGTATTTTCAATTTTTTAACGAAAACAGACATTTGTTTTTGAAAAAATAAGAAATGCAGCCGCCGGCGCAAGAATTGCTTGCGCCGGCG
>CASEWU010000232.1 GCA_949291725.1 uncultured Bacillota bacterium | reverse complement strand
TGACCTTCCGAAATTGAAAAAACAGAAAAACGGCAGCGCTCAGACGCAACAGGGCGACGATCCGCAATCCGAACCGAACAAAGACAGTTCCGAATCCTGAAAAACAAAAATTTCGAAATAAGATCGTTTACAAAACAGATAATCCCGCGTTTATGCAATGGTCAGTAATTGATATCCGCTCCCCTGTGTTAAAATAAACGGGAGCGGATTTTTTGTTTTGTATTCCTTTCGGTCGTGCGGGCAAAGTATTACCAAATTTTAAGGTAAGGGGGACCGTAAAAGTCGTAAAATGGTCCAAAAAATATTTTTTCGGCTATTTTCACCGAAATTTTATTGTTTTTTCATTGTTTTAATAGATTTGAAATGTATTCTGTGCTAAAATGGAACGAGACAATTTGTAAGTACAACAGAGGAAAGAATGCCCGCAGGGAAAAATTCGTTTTTTCGGAAAGCTTTTCGGGATCTGCTTTTTATGTGGCAGACAGGAAAAGCAAGAAAACGGGATATTGAGGCAGAAACATGAAAGAGAGAATTTATCTGAGTTCTCCGCATATGGGCGGAGAAGAAATGAAATACATTCAGGAAGCGTTTGACACCAATTGGATCGCTCCTTTGGGGAAAAACGTGGAAATGTTCGAAAAGGAAATGTGTGCCTATATCGGCAGAAAAAGCGCCGTTGCGCTCTCGAGCGGTACGGCAGCCATTCATTTGGGACTGAAATATCTGGGTGTCAAGGAAGGGGACGTTGTATTTTGTTCATCCTTTACTTTCAGCGGTTCTTGCAACCCGATCCTTTATCTCGGGGCAAAACCTGTCTTTATTGACAGTGATTATGAAAGTTACAATATGAGCCCGGAAGCATTGGAAAGAGCGTATGAAAAATACCCTTCGCCTAAGGCGGTCGTGATCGTCAACCTGTACGGACAGCCTGCGCGTTACGACGAGCTCCTCGCCGTTACGCGCGCACACGGGACGCCTGTTCTGGAGGATTCAGCGGAGAGTCTGGGTGCGACCTATAAGGGGGTGCAGACGGGGAACTTCGGCGATATTTCGATTTTTTCTTTTAACGGGAACAAGATCATCACCACGAGCGGCGGCGGAATGCTGATGTGCAACGATCAGGCAACGCACGATAAGGTATTGTTCTGGGCAACGCAGTCGCGCGAAAATTTTCCATGGTATCAGCACGAAGAAGTTGGATATAATTACAGACTGAGCAATATTTGTGCGGGGATCGGCAGAGGACAGCTGAAAGTCCTGCCCGAACGCGTTGCGCAAAAGCGGCATATCCATGATCTGTATCAAGAGGCGTTTCGCGGCAATCCGTACATTTCGCTCGTGCCGACGCTCAAAGACAGTGAGCCGACGTATTGGCTGACGGGCGCGACACTGGCGCGCGGCTGCAAGACAACGTTTATGGATATCATTCAGGCTCTTGCGAAAGAGAACGTGGAGAGCCGTCCCGCATGGAAGCCGATGCATACCCAGCCTGTTTTCAAAAATTGCGGCTTTGTTACGCAGTTGAGTGATGCCGAACAAAAAGAGGTCGGCGCAGGAAGCGTCTGTGAAGATCTGTTTTCGCGCAGCCTCTGTCTGCCCAGCGACAGCAAGATGACGGATGAACAGGTGCGGTATGTTGCGGATATCGTCAACCGCGTCATCGACAGCAAAGAAAAATAAAAGGGCGGCAACGCCGCTTTCCGGAAAGGAAAATCATGAATAAAGGAATAAATACGGCGCAGGCAATCCCTGCGCCCGCCGCGCAGAAGAGCGCGGCGGGATATAAAACAGTCAAAAGGCCGAACTGGTTCAAACGTTTTGTCAAGCGCAGCTTTGATTTGTTTTCCAGCGGCTGTGCGATCGTAGTGCTTTTGCCTTTTTTCTGCCTGTTCACGCCCGTTGTGGCGATCGCTATGAAAGGGAATCCGTTTTTTGTGCAGAAACGACCGGGAAAGGACGGGAAAATATTCAGTCTGATCAAGTACCGCACAATGACGCAGGCGAAGGATAAAAACGGCAATCTTTTGCCGGACGAAATGCGGCTGACTCGTTTCGGCAGGATCATGCGGAAACTTTCGGTCGACGAGCTTCCGGAGCTTTTCAATATTTTCTTCGGACAGATGAGCGTGGTCGGGCCGCGACCCCTGCTCGTGCAGTACTTAAGTCTTTATAACGATTATCAGAAACAGAGACATCTGGTTCGGCCCGGGCTTACGGGCCTGGCGCAGGTCAGCGGCAGGAACGGCATCAGCTGGCAGGAAAAATTTGATAAGGATATTGAATACATCGAAAAAATGTCCTTTTTCTTTGATATGAAGATCATTTTTCTGACGGCGGTCAAAGTTTTGCGCCGCGAGGGGATCAATCAGGAAGGACAGGCGACCATGGAATTTTTTACGGGTAACGAGGATAATCGTGCACCGTCAAAGACAGAAGAAGACGCTTGCTTGTCCGCGCATATGAGCGAAAAGGGTGCAAAATGATTATGAGCAAAGAAATAAATATATTGATTCTGAGCGCAGGAAGACGGGTCGAGCTCGTGAATTGTTTCAAGGCGGCGCGCGACAGACTGCACCTGAAAGGAAAGGTCTGTGCGGCGGATCTGAGCGATTCAGCCCCGGCACTCTATTTTGCGGATAAACATTTTTTTCTTCCGCGCATCGGAACGCAAGGTTACATCGGCGCGGTGATCAGGCTTTGCCGTGAAAACGAGATTTCGCTTGTCGTTCCCACGATCGATACGGAACTTGAAATTCTGGCGCAGAATCGGGAAAAGATCGAAGAGGAAAGCGGTGCAAAGGTTCTGATCTCGGAATTTAAGAGCGTAGAAACTTGCTGCGACAAGATCAAAACGGCAGCATTTTTCCGTGCGCACGGGTTTGCGCTTCCCAAGGTGATTACGGCAGATATGGTAGCCGCGGAAGATTATTCTTTCCCGCTGTTTATCAAGCCGTTCGACGGAAGTTCAAGCATCAATGCTTTCAAAGTAAACAACAAGCGCGAACTGGCGTTTTTTCTCTCCTATATCGATCACCCCATTTTGCAGGAGTTTGTGATCGGAACGGAATATACGGTGGATTGTTTTGCGGATTTTGAAGGCAATATTATTACGGTCGTTCCGCGTATACGACTGCAGACGCGCAGCGGCGAAATCCTGAAAGGGAAGATCGATAAAAACGAGGCGATCATTGCGGATGTGAAGCGGCTCGTAAAAGAACTCGGGCTGATCGGGCACATTACGGTGCAGGGAATTTTGGGCGAAGACAAAATTTTCCGCTACATTGAGATCAATCCGCGCTTCGGCGGCGGTGCTCCCATGAGCATCATGGCAGGGGCGGACAGCTGTGAAAATCTGTACCGTCTGCTCTGCGGCGAAAAGCTTTTATATCATGAAAATTATGCCGACGGCGCCGTCTATTCAAGATTTGATTCCAGCATAAGGATCGATACGCTATGATCCGCGCAGTCGTTTTTGATCTGGACGATACGCTGTACCCCGAAATTTCGTATGCGGAAGACGGGTTCCGAAAGGCGGCGGCGATTTTGGAAAATTTGTACGGCGTGAAAAACGCTTACCAAAAGATCCGCACGCTTTTTGATGAGGACAGAATGGGTGTATTCGATCGACTCTGCAGCAGCGAATCTGTGCCGGAAAAGGCTGTAGAGGATGCGGTTGACACATATCGGAAAAATCAGCCCGAAAAGCTGGAATTTTATCCGAAAACGAAAGACGTATTGCAGTATTTGCGGCAAAACGGCTTTAAAACGGGAGTCATTACGGACGGGCGGCCTTTTTCCCAGCGCGCGAAGATACGGGCGCTCGGGGCAGAAGCGTATTTCAACGCGATCATCGTTACCGACGAGATCGGCAGGGAATACCGCAAACCGCATCCGCGCGCTTTTGAGGAAATGGCACGGAAATTAAATGTACGTACGGAAGAAATGATGTATGTCGGGGACAATCCCCAAAAGGATTTTGCGGTCAAAGAATATCTTCCTTTGAAGACGGTGCAGATTCGAACAGGCGGGTTGTATCAGGACGCGGAATACAGAAATGACATCGTTCCGGACGAGATTGTTGCGGATATTCGGGAAATATTGGAATTGGTGAGATCATGATAAAGGTTTTGCAAGTGATAGGTTCCATGAATTATGGCGGTATTGAGAGTGTGATCATGAATTTTTACAGCCATATCGACAGGGAACAGGTACAATTTGATTTTATTTCCGGGCCCGCTCCCGGCAGGTTCGACAAGGTAGCGGAAAGTTTGGGAGCGCATGTATATCATTTGCCTGTCAAGTCAAGGCATCCTTTGCGATATGTGAAGCAGTTGAGCAAAATCGTTTCGGAAAACGGCTATGATATTGTCCACAGCAATACCAATTCTGCAAGCGCCTTTTTGGATCTGTGGGCGGCAAAACGGGGAAAATGCAAATGCAGGATTGCACATTCCCACAATTCAAGCTGTATTGTGAAATGGCAGCATTATTTGCTGAAACCCTTTCTTCCGCTTGTGGTTACGGATCGGCTGGCGTGTTCCGATGCCGCCGCAAAGTGGCTGTTCCGAAAAAAAGATCCGTATGTCATTTTGCCGAACGCGATCGATTTTAAAAAGTTTGATTACGATCCGCAAGTCCGCAAGACGATCCGCGCCGAATTGGGGCTGGATAAGGACGGGCAGGAGTTTGCGATCGGGCATATCGGTTCGTTTCAGGAACGAAAAAATCAGAAATTTCTCGTTTCGCTGATGCCCGAAATTTTGAAGAGTATCAAGAATACGCGACTCATTTTTGTGGGGGAAGGAGAAACAAAGCAGAGCGTATATGAGCTCTGCACAGAGCTGAACGTTGCGGATAAAGTTATATTTTTAGGAAACCGAAGCGATGTCGAAAAGGTTTTGCAGGCTTTTGATGTGTTTGCGTTCCCTTCGCAATTCGAAGGAATGAGTGTGGCCTATCTGGAAGCGGCCTGCAGCGGGCTGCCGGTCGTCGTCTCGGATACGATTCCGGCCGCGGCGATTGCGGACAATATTTTTCGTCTTCCGTTGCAAAAAGATTTGTGGATCGACAAGATCTTGTCCTTTCGAAACAGAGAGCGCAGCTCCGTCTTGAAATCGATTGCAGACAGTGAATACAATATAGACGTTGCGGCAGAAAAATTAGTCGATTTTTATCGCAGCGCCTTGAAATTATGATTTTTGGATATTATGAAAATACTTTACTTATCTGAGCAGGATATCGATTTGTCGCAGCGCGGCATTTATTCCGATCTGATCAACACTTTGGCGGAACGCGGTCATTCGATCACTCTGTGCTGTGCGGACAGCCGTTATCCGAAGACGGAATTTGCCGCAGGAAAGATACCGAAGCTGAAAATAAAAGTCCCGAACCAGTTCGGGGTGAATTTTATCAAAAAAGGGCTTGTGTTGCTGCGGCTGGAAGGAATGATCCGCAGGGCGGTCGCAAAACACCTCAAAAAGGAACAGTTCGATCTCGTCCTGTATGCGACGCCTCCCATTACGTTGGCGGGCGTCATCGCTTACTGCAAAAAGACGTTTCATTGCAGATCCTATCTCATGCTCAAAGATATTTTCCCGCAGAATGCCGTCGATCTCGGCATTTTGTCCGAACACGGCCTGCGAGGGATCTTGTATCGGTTTTTCAAAGCCAAGGAAAAAAAGCTGTATCGGTATTCCGACCGTATCGGCTGCATGAGCCCGGCGAATATTTCTTACCTCATCCGACACGAACCTTATCTTGATCGGGACAAGATCGAATTGTTTCCCAATGCGGTGCGTGCGGACGAATGTAATATCGAGCGGGATCCTTCCCGAAAAATTTTTGAAAAATACGGAATAGACAAAGAGAAACTTGTCTTTGTTTACGGCGGCAATTTCGGAAAACCGCAGGGGCTGGATTTTCTGGCGCAAGCGATCGCGCAGTGCCGTGATATACAGGAAGTGCATTTTGTCATGGTGGGCAAAGGCGGGGAAAAGGAGAAATTTTTCCGCGCTCTGCGAGGACTCGGAAACGTTACGGCGCTGGACGCGCTGCCGAAAGATGAGTACGAGCAGCTCTGCGCGCAATGCGACGTGGGTATGGTTGTGCTGGACAAGCGTTTTACGATCCCGAATTATCCTTCGCGGATCCTATCTTATCTCGGCAACGCAATGCCCGTATTTGCCTGTACGGACAAAAGCTGCGACGTAAAAGATCTGCTCGAACAAGCACAGTGCGGCAAATGGTGTTACAGCGGCAGTTTGGAAGATTTCAAGGCGTGCGTGCGCTGGTTTGTTGAAAACAGGGCGGCGCTGCGAACGATGGGAGAAAACGGAAAGAAATATCTTGCGCAACATTTTGATGTGAAAAAGAATATAGAAAAGCTCGAAACATTTATACAGGGCAAGTAAAGAGAAAGGAGAATCTGTATGTTTGAAGGAAAAACGTTATTGATCACGGGCGGCACGGGCAGTTTCGGCAATGCCGTTCTGAGAAGATTTCTGAATACCGATATCAAGGAGATACGCATTTTCAGCCGCGACGAGAAAAAACAGGACGATATGCGGCATGAATACAACAACGACAAGATTAAATATTATATCGGCAACGTGCGCGATATCCAAAGCCTGCGCGACGCGATGCACGGCGTGGATTATATTTTCCACGCGGCGGCGCTCAAACAGGTGCCCAGTTGTGAATTTTTCCCCGTGGAAGCGGTGCGAACCAACTGTCTCGGAACGGACAACGTTCTGACCGCCGCCATCGAAGCGGGCGTGAAAAAGGTCATCTGCCTTTCTACGGACAAAGCCGCGTATCCCGTCAACGCGATGGGCACTTCCAAAGCGATGATGGAAAAGATCTTTGTCGCCAAATCCCGCACGGTCAGCGAAGATAAGACGATGATCTGCGGCACGCGTTACGGGAATGTGATGTGTTCGCGCGGCTCGGTCATACCGCTGTTCATTCAGCAGATCAAAGAGGGCAAACCGCTCACGGTTACCGAACCCAACATGACGCGGTATATCATGAGCCTGGAAGAAGCCATCGATCTCGTTCTGTTCGCTTTTGAAAACGGACACAGCGGAGACATCTTTGTACAGAAAGCGCCTGCCTGCACGATCAGGGATCTTGCGCAGGCAGTCAAGGAGCTTTTCCATGCGGATAACGAGATCAAGATCATCGGGATCCGTCACGGCGAAAAAATGTATGAGACATTGCTGACCAAAGAAGAAGCTGTCAAAGCGGTGGATATGGGGAATTTTTACAGGGTTCCCGCCGATAACCGCGACCTCAATTACGACAACTATTTCAAAAAAGGCAACGTGCTCACGCGCCTGACCGAAGAATACAATTCGGACAATACCACACAGCTGAACGTGGAGAAGGTAAAAGAAAAACTTCTCACGCTGGATTATATCAAAGAGGAGCTGGCGGGATGGCAGAACCGGTAAAGAAGATCCTCGTTACGGGAGCGAACGGTTTTATCGGGAAAAATCTGATCGCTTTTCTGAAAAAACGAGAGGGGCTGGAGATTTTCCCCGCGGACGTGGAAACGACGGATAAAGAGTGGGACGATTATTGCAGGGATTGCGATTTTGTCATGCACCTTGCGGGAGTCAATCGCCCGAAGGACGTTTCGGAATTCATGGAAGGAAATTTCGGGCTGACCACGAAACTTCTGGGACTTTTAAAAAAACACGCAAATCCTGCGCCTGTCCTTCTGACTTCTTCCGTACAGGCAAAACTGGACAACGATTACGGCAAAAGCAAAAAGGCAGGGGAAGATTATTTGTTGCGCTACGGGCAGGAAACGGGGGCAAAGACATATATTTTCCGTTTGCCGAACGTTTTCGGAAAGTGGGGGCGCCCGAATTACAACAGCGCCGTCATCACTTTCTGTTACAACATTTCGCGCGGGTTGCCGATCACGGTGAATAACCGCGAAACGGCGCTCACGCTTGTCTATATCGACGATGTCGCACAAAGTTTTGCGGCATGTCTGGACGGAGAATGCACGCGCGACGAAGAAGGATTCTGCGTCGTTCCCGTAACGCATACGGTAACGCTCGGGCAGATCGTCGATTCCTTGTATTCTTATCGCGATAGCCGCAAAGATCTTTCCGTCTGCGACATGAACGACGATTTTCAGAAAAAGCTGTATTCGACATATTTAAGCTATCTTCCCGAGGACGGGTTTGCGTACGATCTGAACATGCACTGCGACGCGCGCGGATCGTTCACCGAATTTTTGCGCACAGACGGGCAGGGACAGGTATCCGTAAATATTTCCCGCCCGCATATCGTGAAGGGGAATCACTGGCATCACACAAAAAACGAAAAATTTTTGGTCGTGAAAGGCAAAGGGGTCATACGGTTCCGTAAAATCGGGGAAACGCAGGTGTATGAATATTTTGTCAGCGGCGAAAAATTGCAGGCTGTGGATATTCCCTGCGGTTACACGCACAACATCGAAAATATCGGCGAAGAGGATATGGTAACGGTCATGTGGGCGAACGAGCCTTTCGATCCGCAGAATCCGGATACCTTTTATGAAGAGGTATGAAAATGGAAAAAATGAAAGTCATGACGATCCTGGGCACGCGTCCCGAGATCATACGCCTGAGCGCCTGCATCAAGGCCTGCGACAAATACTTTAACCATGTGCTGGTGCATACGGGTCAGAACTGGGATTATACCCTCAACGAAGTGTTTTTCAAAGATCTGGAACTGCGTCAGCCCGATTATTTTTTAAACAGCGTCGGCAAAGATCTCGGCGAAACGATGGGCAATATCATTGCCAAGTCTTACGAAGTGATCGAAAAAGAAAAGCCGGACGCGGTGCTGATTTTGGGAGATACGAACAGCGCGCTTTCCGCCATTTCGGCAAAGCGGCTCAAAGTTCCCATCTTTCATATGGAAGCAGGCAACCGCTGCTGGGACTGGAATGTGTCCGAAATGATCAACCGCAAGATCGTGGACGCGATTTCCGATATCAATCTGCCGTACACCGAACACAGCCGCCGCTACCTGCTCAGCGAGGGCATCGACGGCAAGACGATGTTCGTAACGGGTTCGCCCATGCGCGAAGTTCTGAAAGAATACCGCGGCAAGATCGAGGAGAGCAAAGTTTTAGAAACGCTGGGATTGCAGCCGCATAAGTATATTCTGCTTTCGTCGCACAGGGAAGAGAACATCGACAACGAAGAGCATTTCATGAGCCTGATGACGGCGATCAACCATATTGCGGAAACATATCGGATGCCCGTCATTTACAGCACGCATCCGAGAAGCAGAAAATTCATCGAAAAACGCAACTTCCAATTTCACCCGCTGGTGCAGACGCTGAAACCGTTCGGGTTCATGGATTACAATAAATTGCAGATGAACAGTTATTGCGTACTTTCGGACAGCGGCACATTGAGTGAAGAGAGTGCCATGCTCGGATTCCCTGCCGTGCTGATCCGCACGAGTACGGAACGCCCCGAAGTTTTGGACAAGGGCAGCATCGTGATCGGCGGGATCACGGAAAAAGACATCTGCCAGGCGATGGACATGGCGGTATCCATGTATGAAAACAAGGAACCGTATGTCATGGCGGAGGATTACGCCGATACGAACGTTTCCCTGAAAGTTGTGAAGATCATCCAGTCTTATGCGAAAATCGTGAACATAACGACGTGGAGAAAATAACGGCTGTATGAAAATCGTTCTGATCAATTCTGTATGCGGCATCGGAAGCACAGGGAAAATCGTCGCCGATCTGTACGAAGGTTATAAAGCGGCAGGGCATGACGTTAAAGTGATCTGCGGAAGACAGCCGATAAAAAGAGTGCCTGAAAAAGACGTTTTGTGTTGTCAGTCGAAAGCGGGTTTGTGTTGGCATATCGGGATGACCCGCCTTTTCGACAGGCACGGACTGACGGGAAAATTATCAACGGACAGAATGATCCGCTTTTTGCGGGATTTTGATCCGGATGTGGTGCATTTGCACAACATCCATGGTTATTATTTGGATTACAGGCGCCTTTTTGCGTATCTGAACAGTACTCAGATCAAGGTCGTGTGGACGTTGCACGATGCCTGGGCTTTTACGGGACATTGCGCATATTATAACGGAAACGGTTGTTATAAATGGGAAACACACTGTGAAAAGTGCAAATTTATACGCGCGTATCCGAAAAGCTGGCTGATAGATCATTCAAAAAAACAATTCGATTTGAAAAAACGTTGGTTCTGCGGAAAAAAGGAGCTGACGTTGGTAACGCCGAGCGAGTGGCTGAAAGAGGAGGCGGGGCGTTCGTTTTTGAGAGAAAAGCGCACCGTCGTGATCAATAACAGCGTAGATACGGAAATTTTTAAACCGACGCCCTCCGACGTTTTGAAAAAATACGGGATCGATCCGAATAACAAAATTGTGCTCGGCGTATCGTATGTCTGGGGAACCAGCAAAGGCCTGGACTATTTTCTGCAGCTTCCTTCCGCATTGGGTAAAGAATATCAGATCGTGATGGTAGGTCTTTCGGAAAAACAGCTGGAGTCTCTTCCCGAAGGGATTGTGGGGATCGTCAGAACGTTCGATCAGAAAGAACTGGCACAGTTGTATTCGGCGGCGTCCGTGTTTTTCAACCCTACGCTCTGCGACAATTATCCCACGGTCAATATCGAATCGCTTTGCTGCGGCACTCCCGTCGTTTGCTTTTCCAAAACGGGAGGCGGCCCTGAAATTGTGGGCGAAAACGGTATCGTTTTGGATAAACGCGATCTGGAATCCGTTTGCGAAGCCATCAGAAAAGGCTGCACAAGCACGGTCGACGTGGCGGCAGAACACGAAAAATATAAAAAGAGCCGTTATGTGAAAGATTATCTGTCCCTGCTGCAACATTTGACCGCAGACTGAATTGCGGAGAAAACGGAGTAACGTATGAAACTTTTGTTCCTTTCGCTCATGTATGAGCCGGAAAAAGAAGCCGAATTCAAACAAAAAATACACGGTTCCATGCCGAATGCGGTCAATACATTTCAGAAAATGCTGCTGTCGGGATTGGTCAATAATCTCAAAGCGGATGATCTGCATATCGTAAACAGTTATCCGTTCGGAGTATTCAAAAAAGGATACGATCAGCTGCATTTTCCGTCGGGGAATTTTACGGCAAGAAACAATGCGAACGATGTCAATCTGGCGTGCTGGAATCTTCCGTTTTTAAAGCAGAGAAACCGCTGTGTCAACGCTTACCGCGAAATGAAAAAATATATTTCTCAAAACCGCGGCGAGAAGATCTGCATCCTCATTTATACTTTATACCGTCCTTATCTGAAGGCGGCAAACAAGATCCGCAGAAAATTTCCCGATACGCAGACGTGCGTGATCGTAACCGATCTTCCGGGAAAGTACGGGCTTCTCCCGAAAAAGGGGATCATGCGGAAAGTCCGCCTCATCCATTCGGATATGATCTTAAAGCAAGCGCAGGGCATCGATAAGTTTGTTTATCTGACGGACGCAATGCGCTTTCCGATGCGGACAGAGAAAAAACCTTACATCGTTGTGGAGGGGATCGCACCCGATACACCGTATTCAAGTGAAAATGCGTCCGAAAAGAAGGAAAAACGCGTTTTTATGTACGCCGGGTCTTTTCTGCGCGAATTCTGCGTGGAGGAGTTTGCGCAGGCGTTTTCCCGCATCTCAGACAAAGACATCGAACTTTGGCTTTGCGGAAATGCGTCTGAAAGTATCCGCGTCCTTGCAGACAAAGATGCGCGCATAAAATGCCTCGGGTATCTTACAAAAGATGAGGTTTCCAAGCTGCAGGCACAGGCAGATTTTCTTGTCAATCCGCGCCCGAATCGGGGCGAATACGTAAAATACAGTTTTCCGTCCAAGACAATGGAATATCTGGCGGCAGGAAAGCCCGTGCTGATGTACAAGCTCGACGGCATACCGGACGAATATGACGAGTATCTCAATTATATTCAAGGCGAGACAGTCGAACAAATACAAAACTCCGTATCCGCGATCCTGCAGAGCGATTACGAAAAACTGAAGGAAAAAGCGAAGCGGGGACAAGAATTTGTTTTAACAAAAAAATGCAGTACCGTACAGGCAAAAAAGTTACTCGATTTTCTGGCGGAAACGGAGTGAAGAATGAAGATAGCACAGATCAATATTTGCGACAACGGCAGCACCGGCAAAATCATGCTTGATATTTTTTCGGTTCTTGACAAAGATAACGAACGGATCGCCTTTGTCAGTCATAAATACGGGAATGCGCCTTATGTAAAGCGTATTCACTCAAAATTCGGCTACCGTGTGCATAAATTTCTGTCCATGTACTTAGGTTTGGACGAGTGGGGTTCGTATTTTTCCACAAAAAAAATGATCCGTGCGCTGAAAAAATTTTCTCCCGATCTTTTGCATTTGCACAACATACACAGCCATGCACTCAATTATAGGCTCTTGTTCCGTTACATTAAAAAGGAGAACCTGAAAACCGTATGGACTCTGCATGACTGCTGGGCGTTTACGGGCGGATGTTTTTATTTTGAAAGATCGGGCTGCGAACGCTGGAAGACAGGCTGCGGGAGTTGTCCGGATCTGAAAAGCGCAGGCATGATTGTGCCGTTGGACTGCACGCGCAAGCTGTTCCGAATAAAAAAGGAGGCTTTTACGGGTGTGAAAGATATGACGCTTGTAACGCCGAGCGACTGGCTGAAAGAGTTGGCGGAGCAATCGTTTTTAAAAGAATATGAGATCAGGGTCATCCGAAACGGCATCAATACGGAAATTTTTTCGCCGACGGATGCGCATACTTGTGAGGATACAATCGATTTTTCCAAAAAGATCCTGCTGGGAGTGGCTGCGCCTTTTACGGAACGCAAAGGATTTTCCGATTTTTTGAAATTGGCTGAAATTCTGGACGATCCCTATCGGTTGGTGCTCGTCGGCGTTTCACAGGAGCAGAAAAAGCTCCTGCCCGAAAACGTTATCGGGATCTGCCGTACGGAAAATCAGAATCAGCTGGCAGAACTCTACAGCAGGGCGTATGCCTTTGTCAATTTAACATACGAAGATAATTTCCCCACCGTAAATCTGGAAGCTTTGGCTTGCGGCGCTCCCGTCGTTTGTTACAGGACCGGAGGCGCGGCGGAAATGCTTACCGAGGAG
>CASEWU010000231.1 GCA_949291725.1 uncultured Bacillota bacterium | reverse complement strand
TGCGTTGGTGTAATCCGCCGCATGCACCTTACCGCCCGTTAAATGCCATATTAAATAACTGTCGACCGTCCCGAACAGCAACTCCCCCTTTTCCGCTCGTTCACGGGCAAACGGAACATTATCCAGTATCCACTTCAATTTCGAAGCGGAAAAATAAGCATCAATATTCAGCCCCGTCCGTTCATAAACAAATTTTTCATGGCGCTGTTTAATTTTTTCACAATAATCCGCCGTTCTTCTGCATTGCCATACGATTGCATTGTATATCGGCCGCCCGGTATAACGATCCCAAACCAAAACGGTTTCCCTCTGATTTGCCACTCCAATGGCGGCAACGGAAGAAATACTTACACCGCTTTCTTCCAAAACACCGCGCAAAGCTTGCATCTGCGAAGAAAGAATTTGTCTGGGATCATGTTCCACCCAACCCGGCTTCGGATAGATCTGCGGAAATTCTCTTTGGCATTTTGCCACTAAATTACCTTTTTGATCAAACAACACCGCCCTTGAACTGGTCGTCCCCTGATCCAGCGCAACTATATATTCGTCCATAATCCCCCTTTTACCACGAAAAATCAAAATGCGTCCTTTTCGATCTTAGACCAGCGCGCCGCAATAAAGCGCATTCTCACCCGCAACGGTAAAATCCGCGGCACCACTGCGATAAATTTATTCCAAAATCCCGGGCGAATCAGCCTTTTATTTCTTTTGACAGCAGCTAGGCTCTTTTTTGCTATATATTCCGGCTTTTTTGCGGAAAGCCTGCCCCACAAACCTTGCCCCTTTATATTTTCACAAATATCCGGCCTTGTGTAAATCCCGCCCGGCTCCACTACCGTGATGCGGACACGCATTTTCTTCCATTCCAACCGCAACGATGAAAAAAAAGAAGTCAACGCACACTTCGTCGCACTGTACTCTGCAAAATACGGCATCGGATAAACTCCGCTTAGGCTGGATATCGTTACAATCTCAAGATCATCCGCACGGTTTTCCAACACAAAATGCGTAAGCGATAAGGCACTTTCAAAATTGACCCTGCATTGTTGCACAATTTTATGCTGTGTATATTTTATAAAAGCCTTCTGCGTGTCTATACCCGCCACATTCATCAGACCGTTAAAACGATAGCCTTTCTTTTGAATATATCCGAACATGGCCTCTCTTGCCGCTTCATCCGATAAGTCGCATGCATACGTATCCACTTTCAGATCAGGATACTTCTCCGTCAGCTCTTGCCTCAACCGCAAAAGTTTCTCCTCACTACGCCCCGTCAAAAACAAAGCGCCACGTCCGGCGCAAGCATCCGCAAACGCCCTGCCTAAGCCGCCGGTAGCCCCACTGATCATTGTATAACAACGTTTCGATGTATCCATCATAATAATCTTATTGTACCATATTTTCTCCTCCTTGTAAACCGCAACAATTAAAATCATCAAAAATCTTTCCTTGTCTACGATCGCAGCTTGCTGATTTTTAAATTTACAAATATATAGACATTTTCCCGCAAGCAGACTTTTATATTGAGAATGACAAAAGCCTTTTGCGATAACAATATAACGACAACATACAAAAAAGACTGTCCTTTGCTTGACAAACCTATCACATGATTTTATAATTATAAAAATAAAAAACGGAGTAGTGTTTTATGCGTGTTCTTGCCATCAATGACATATCTTGCGTCGGAAAATGTTCTTTAACGGTTGCTCTGCCGATCATTTCTGCTTGCGGCGTAACTTGCGATATCCTTCCGACCGCTATTCTTTCTACCCATACAGGAGGATTCCAAGGATACACTTTCCGCGATCTCAGCGAAGACATTCCCGCAATTTTAGCACATTGGAAAAGCCTTGGCCTTAAATATGACATCATTATCAGCGGATACCTCGGCAGCATCAGTCAGATCGAAATGGTAAAATCCATTAAGCGAGATTTTTTGAAAAATGACGGATTATTTATCGTTGACCCTGTCATGGGCGACAACGGAATTCTTTATTCCCATTTCGATCAGAATTTTGTGAACGAAATGAAAAATCTTTGCCGCGTTGCCGACATCATTGTTCCAAACCTGACCGAGGCTTGTTTTCTGACCGATACCCCCTATGCCTCTTTTACCGAAAGTGATTACAATACAATTTTGCAAAATCTGAAAAAACTCTGTCCTCAACCTTCCGTAACCGGATGCGATATCACGGAAAACGGACAAAAGCGAAGCGCCGTTTTTTACACGGAGCGCGACGGTTCCATAAAAAAATATTCCACAGAAAAAATCGAAGGAGCTTTTCACGGCGCGGGAGATGTCTATGCTAGCGCATTGGTCGGAGCCTTAGCCCGCAACGTTCCCATGGACAAGGCTGTGCAAATTTCCGCAGAATTTACCAAAAATTCTATCGCTCAAACCAAAGCCGATCGCACAGAAGCAAGATTCGGTTTGAATTCAGAAAGTCAAATGCTTTCCTTTTTGCTCGCCTTGGATCAGGCGTCGTAATAAATTATTTTTTTATAATAAAATACTTGAACTTTTTTATAAAATTGCGTATAATATAGACAGAAACTTGTTTTGGTTTTCAGCAGGTTTCAAGAACTGAATAATGACGGTCTGCGGTGTTCGGAGTTCGAATTATCTTAATCCACATGTTAAATTCGGGAGCGCTAACGAAAATGGTCTATGTCGATAGGCGAGGTCTGTTTATGAACGGAAAGGCTGAGGCGGCAAGCGGCGCACCCACCTGCGAGAAGCGGGTTAACACTTTTTCGTTCTGCGGCACAGGCGGATCCCTAGAAAAAAACGCCGCAAATTTTTAATTTGCGGCGTCCTTTTGTTTTCGAAAGCCCCTTCGCGGCTAAAGCGCAGGTAGCTTTGATAATCGACATAACACAAAATCCATTCTTCGTTCCTCTGTGCGATAATAAGCCCCATATCTGCACAAAAATGACCACAGGCCGAGCTTATCCTTTTTATTCTTTACCTTTTCTCATCCGGTTACCAACATCCGGTAAAAATTTGTCTCCCTGCTAAATCGGCCGAACAAATATCACGTCGCAACCCGCTGAATTTACAAGCAATACGAGCATTCATACACAAAGCAAGATGTATCTATATATGCAAAAAAAACGTGCAACAGAAAATTTTCTGTTGCACGTTTTTTTTGCATATATAGATACATCT
>CASEWU010000230.1 GCA_949291725.1 uncultured Bacillota bacterium | reverse complement strand
AGAAATATATTGATGAAGAGAAAGGGATCAAGACAGTCGATGAAGCGATTGCAGGGGCGAAAGATATTATCGCTGAAATTGTTTCGGACGATGCCAATGTACGTAAAAAGCTGCGTAATCTCTTTATGAAAAACGGCGAGATCGAGACGAAGCTTGTCAATGCAGACAAAGATGACGCAAAAGTATACGAAATGTATGCGGATTATTCGGAGAGCGTTGCTGAGATCAAAAGCCATCGGGTGTTGGCGGTGAACCGCGGCGAAAAAGAGGGCTTTTTGAAGGTCAAAGTTACGTTTAACGATGTGATCGCAAAACGAATTGCCGGGGCAGGATATCTGAAGGATGGCGGCTATTCGACGCAACTCGTGCAGGAGGCGGTGGAAGACAGTTATGACCGTCTTATTTATCCTTCGATCGAGCGTGAGATCCGCGCGGCGTTGACGGAATCGGCCAGCGAACAAGCAATTAAAATGTTTGAAGTTAATCTGAAGCCTTTGCTGATGCAGCCGCCTGTCAAAGATAAAATAACTTTGGGCTTGGACCCGGCGTATCGTACGGGCTGTAAGATCGCTGTCGTAGACGGGACGGGAAAGGTTTTGGATAAGACTGTTGTGTACCCGACTCCCGGTCCGAAACAGAATATTGAAGCTGCAAAGGCAAAATTGAAGGATTTGATCGCAAAATATAATGTGGACATTATTTCGATCGGAAACGGCACGGCGTCGAAGGAAAGCGAGATCTTTGTTGCGGATCTGATCAAGGAGATCAAGGCGGAAACGGGCAGAGATGTGGCGTATGTGGTTGTTTCGGAGGCGGGTGCGTCTGTATATTCGGCGAGTCCGCTCGGTGCTGAAGAATTCCCTGATTTCGATGTGGCGGAACGCAGTGCGGTATCGATTGCCCGCAGATTGCAGGATCCTTTGGCAGAACTTATTAAGATTGATCCGAAATCGATCGGTGTCGGCCAGTATCAGCACGATATGGACAAGAAACGTCTAGACAGTGTTTTGTCGGGCGTTTTGGAGGATTGCGTGAACAGTGTCGGCGTGGATCTGAATACGGCAAGCGTATCGCTTTTGAAGTATGTTGCGGGACTGAACGCGGGTATCGCGAAAAACATTGTTACGTATCGTGAGGAAAACGGAAAATTTGTCTCGCGTAAAGATATTCTGAAGGTACCGAAGCTCGGTGAAAAGGCGTTTACGCAATGTGCCGGATTTTTGCGTATCACGGACGGATCCAATATATTGGACAACACGGCAGTACACCCCGAATCGTATGCGGCGGCAGAAAAATTGCTGAAACTGTTCGGATATACCGAGGACGATATTAAGAACGGTAAAATTGCTGAATTGCCGAAAAAGGTGAAGGAGTACGGGGCTGAAAAAGCGGCTGCAGAAACGGGGCTGGATGTTCCGACGCTGAACGATATCGTGTCGGAAATCATTAAGCCGGGCAGAGATATCAGAGAGTCCTTGCCGAAGCCTGTTTTGCGTCAGGATATCATGGATATCAACGACCTTGCGCCGGGCATGGAGCTGACAGGGACTGTACGCAACGTCGTAGATTTCGGTGCGTTTGTCGATATCGGTGTTCATCAGGACGGACTGGTTCATATTTCGGAGATCACGGATCGTTATATAAAACATCCTTCGGATGTGTTGGAAGTCGGACAGCCCGTAACGGTATGGGTCAAAGATGTGGATGTAAAGAAGAACAGGATCGGGCTTACGATGAAAAATCCTGCTGCAAAGAAAAAAGTTGCGGCAAAAGCGCAGTAAGGTATTGACAAAACTTTTCTATTTTAGTAAAATATTTTCATAACGCAGGAGGATTAAACAATGTTTGAAAAAGTGCGCGAGATGCTTGCGAAACAACTGAATCTTTCGCCGGATAAAATCACGATGGAGAGCGATGTTGTAAAAGATTTGGGGGCGGATTCGTTGGATGTGGTAGAATTGCTGATTTCCTTGGAGGATGATTACGGTATTTCTATTCCTGAAGATGATATCGTAAATGTAAAAACAGTAAAAGACATTGTTGAGATGATTGAAAAGCTGAATAAATAAAAAGAAATGCGCACAAACGTGCGCATTTCTTTTTATTACGGAAAAGGATATCGAAAGGACAAGGGTGCTTCGATGAAAGAAGAGGAATATAATTTTATCAAAAGATTTGTCGACAAACGAATACGCGACAGGATGATAATGGAGTACGAAAACGATATTGAGATGCGACATGGGAAAGAATATATATATCGCAATCGGCACAGATACAAAGCGATTCAGCGCTTTAATTCCATAAGTTCAGTCATACCGTCAAATTAAATATATCTTGAAACGAAGAATTTAACGGAGCAAGAGGCGGAGAAAACGATTCGCGGATTGGGTAACTTGTATGCGAGGGCGCATATGATATGCGATGATCCTGCGGACGGAAAGGATTTTTCGCTTGGCGAAGGAATAACCGTTTTGTATAACAATTACGGCACAAGCATCTTGATTTGCGGCGAAAATATTGATCTTATAAAAGCGGAAACCGCCTGTGGCGCGCCCATAAAATACATACTTTTCCGAAAATCCTGAAAAATAAAAAGGCTCGATCTTAAAATATGCTGGATTCACCGTCGGTTTGTCCGCCGTGCAAGGTTTAATAGCTGCGAGCGGCGGTGCGTTTTTTGTTCCGCCATGATTCACAAAAACGCGTGCAATTTCATAGAATGGCAGAAAAACCTCGAGGTGCGTTTTATGAAAGGATTGCAAGTTGATTTACCTTATCCTTCGACGGAAGGACTTGGAGAAGATGTGCGGAGTGTAAGAATTATTTCTCCGGCATATGCTGATCGCGGTAGTGAGATGACTGCTGTTTTGCAATATGTGTTTCAATCGGTTGTGTTTGGCGGGCTGGAAATGAAGAAATATTCGGATACATTGCTGAGTATAGCGATTGCGGAGATGGAACACTTGGAAATTTTAGGGACAATTTTATACGAAATGGGGGCTTTGCCCGTCTTCACATCCAGACCGCCTTATAAGTTTGATTTTTATTCGACGCGCGCGGTTTCCTACAGTTCGGATCCGACGCAAATGCTTCTGGACGATATTCGAGGGGAGATGGAAGCCATTCGTACATATGAAGAGATGACCCGCAAATTGCAAAATAAACAAGTAACGGAAATAATCAAGCGGATTATTTTGGATGAACAATTGCATTTGGAGACTCTTAAAGAATTATTGGAAGGTCTTTCCTGAAAAACGGGCGCGGTTTTAGCCGCGCCCGTTTTTTATAAGAAGAATAAAAACAATGAAATTAAATCTTGAAAATAGCGTGTAAATGCTTGCGTACCGATGGAATTTATGCTATAATAATCCAGCAATTCAGGTTATGGCCTCATGGTCAAGCGGT
>CASEWU010000229.1 GCA_949291725.1 uncultured Bacillota bacterium | reverse complement strand
CGGCGCACGCGTACAAAGACCGCGGCAGGCATCTGATCGTGAGTGCGGTGGAGCATCCTGCCATGATCGCCACGGCGAAAGAACTTATCAAGGAAGGGTTTGACGTAACGTTTGCGGAAGTGGACGAATACGGAAAGGTGGATCTGGAGAAGCTGAAAAAGGCGGTGCGGAGCGACACGGTATTTATCGGCGTCATGACGGCAAACAACGAAGTGGGAACGATCCAGCCGATCGCGGAAATTTCGGCGTTTGCGAAAGAGCGCGGCATTGTGTTCTTTACGGACGCGGTGCAGGCGGCGGGTGCTTTGCCGATCAATGTGAAGTCGCCTGCGGTGGATATGCTGTCTTTTTCGGCGCATAAATTTTACGGGCCGAAAGGGATCGGTGTGCTGTATGTTCGGTCGGGACTGAAGATCGGAAAGATCATAACGGGCGGACACCAGGAACGCGGAATGCGCGGCGGCACGACGAATGTCCCTGCGATCGTGGGAATGGTTGAGGCTCTGCGCCTGTCGCAGGAGAAAATCGGCGAAAATGCGGCGTATGTCGCATCCCTGCGCGATCGGTTTATTTCGCGCGTGAGCAAAGAGATCCCGTATGTAAAACTGAACGGACATCCGACAGACAGACTGCCTGCCAACGCGAATTTTTCTTTCCGTTATATCGAAGGAGAGTCGCTCCTGTTCAGCCTTGATCTTGCGGGGATCGCCGTATCCAGCGGTTCGGCGTGCTCTTCCGGGTCTTTGGAACCGTCGCACGTGCTGCTTGCGATGGGCGTACCGGAAGGATTGGCGCACGGCAGTATACGTTTCTCGTTCGGGATCCACAACACGCCCGAACAGATCGATTATGCGGTGGATAAACTTAAGGAGATCGTCGTGAAATTGCGCGCGCTTTCGCCGCTTTTCCCCAAAGATCTGAAAAACGAAGTATTCGAAAAGGAGATATAAAAATGTATACAGAAAAAGTTATGGAAGCGTTCCAGAATCCGAAAAATGTCGGCGAAATTGAAAATTATGACGGGATGGGCATGATCGGCAGCGAAGCGTGCGGCGATATCATGCAGGTTTTTATAAAAGTAAAAGACGGGGTCATCACGGACGCAAAATTCAAGACGTTCGGCTGTGCGGCGGCGATCGCCACTTCTTCCACGGCGACGGAAATGATCAAGGGTATGACCGTCGATCAGGCGCTGGAAGTTACGAATAAAAAAGTGATCGAAGTGCTGGGCGGCCTTCCTCCGCAGAAGATCCATTGTTCTGTTTTGGCAGAGCAGGCGATCAAAGCGGCGATTGAAGACTATAAAAAGAAACAATTGTCGTAAAAAGGCCGGTACGTTATGCGAAAATCCGAACGGGAAGTTGTGAATTTTCAGGAAAAAATGCAAATTCTGATGCGTTGCGGCAGCATGACGCTGGCTTTTCATGAAGAAGGCGGGCCGTATCTCGTGCCTTTAAATTTCGGAGCGGAGGAAGAGAACGGGAGCCTTGTGCTGTACTTTCACTGCGCGTTGGAAGGAAAAAAACTGGAACTACTCAAACAAAATAATGAGGTGGGTTTTTGTGCGTACACGATGCTGCGCGTGTTCAATAAAGGCGTGGCGCCCTGCGGATATACGACGGATTATGAAAGCGTGAGCGGAAAAGGGAAGGCGGAAATTGTAACGGAGCCTGAAAAGCGTCTGCACGGGCTGAAAGTTTTGATGGCGCATTATACGGACGAAACGTTTTCGGATGAAATGTTTTCCGCAAAAGCATTGGCGATTACGACCGTTGTTAAAGTAACGGTCGATGAATGGACAGGCAAACGACTGGTCCGCAAAGATATACCCTAAGGCGCGCCGTCGGTCGGCGTACACGCAGAAATCTTCCCAAAGTCTTATATCGGATCGGGTCGATAACACGGGAAAGCCAAGGTTGGCGGAAACGCTGAAAATGCAAGGAAAAGAAGTTTGTTTTTCGGGCTTTGAAAAGATAAGAAAGTTATCAAGACCTGTGGTTATTTTACATTCTGTTTGTGGTATTTTTACACTATAAAGCCGTTTTTTCGGGGACGGGCAGGGTCAGATTGACTTTGCGTGAAAGGAATGTTATAATAATAACAGAAAATGAATGGTGCCGATCCGGCGTAGACGTAAGTCCAATCAAAGTAAATTTGGTGCGTAGTCTGAAGCAGACTGCGCACTTTTTTTGTGCTTGAAAATGTCCTTTTAGAAAAAATGCGCCTGCGTTTGGGCGTCGCCGTGTCATCTTTCGGGGCGGATCGCATCGGCGTAAAAGAGAATTTGCCGATCGGTAAAAGCGGGTTTGATTTTGCCCGCCACATTAAAATCGTTATTTTTTATGGTTTATCGGAAAGGATAAGGAAGAAGTATCCGATAAGCAGGGAGAGGTATAGAAATATGAGTGAACAGGAAAATTTTTTGGGGACGCAGCCGATCGGGAAGCTTTTGTTAAAGTTTTCGGTTCCGTGTGTGCTGTCCATGTTGGTAAGTGCTCTGTACAACATAGTGGACCAGGTATTTATCGGACAGAGTGTGGGGTATTTGGGAAATGCGGCGACGAACGTTGTCTATCCCTTTACGGTGATCGCGCTGGCTGTGGCGCTTTTGATCGGAGACGGCGCGGCGGCGCTTTTAAGTCTGTCTTTGGGAAAAGGGGACAGAAGCACGGGAAATCGGTGCGGCTGGATCTCGCTGATCGTTTCGCTGTGCGCAGGTATTTTGCTGACCGTGATCGGGTATGCGGCGTTTGAACCTATTCTCACGTTGTTCGGGGTTACTCCCGATTCGCACACCTATGCGGCGGATTACTTTTTTGTAATTCTGATGGGCATTCCTTTTTATGTTCTGACATCGGGCGTCAACGGCATGATCCGCGCGGACGGGGCGCCCGGATACGCCATGGCTGCGACGGTCGTGGGCGCTGTATTGAATCTGATATTGGATCCGATCGCTGTCTTTGTGCTCAAATGGGGCGTTACTGGTGCGGCGATCGCCACGGTGGTCGGTCAGGTCGTATCCTGCGTTATGTCCTGCCTGTATTTTATCCGACCCAAACAGTTCCGCCTTGCAAAAGAGGATTTCCGCTTCGGCGCAAAGAATGTTTGGAAGGTGTGCCAACTCGGACTTTCGTCTTTGATCACGCAGATTTCCATCGTTGTCATCATTGCCGTAGCAAACAACATGATCGGCGTGGTTGGGCCTGCCTCAGAATACGGCGCAGATATTCCGCTTGCCGTCATCGGGATCGTCATGAAAGTATTCGGGATCGTGATTGCCTTTTCGGTAGGGATCGCTGTGGGCGGTCAGCCGATTGCGGGTTTCAATTACGGGAGCCGCGATTTCGCGCGCGTGAAAAAGACTTATAAACTCGTTCTGATTGCCAATATCGTGGTCGGAGCTGTTTCTATGCTTTTGTTCGAACTTTGCCCGCAGGCAATCGTCAGCATTTTCGGCAGTGAAAGCGATTTATACAATCAGTATGCCGATCTTTGTTTCCGTATCTTTTTGGGAGGGATTTTGCTCTGCTGCGTGCAAAAATCCAGCAGTATTTTTCTGCAGTCGGTCGGGAAACCTGTCAAAGCGACGCTGCTTTCTGTTTCGAGAGACGTTGTATTTTTGGTTCCGCTGGTCGTTGTTTTTGCGCTGCGCTTCGGCGTGGAAGGAATGCTTTGGGCGGCGCCCTGTGCAGACATTCTGGCGTTTTTGCTGACGGTCCTGCTTGTCGTGCTGGAATTTCGGGATATGAACAGGCAGGCGGCCAAAATGCAGGTTTTGAAGGAAATGCCCGCTGACGCAAAATCGGATGCCGCTTGTTGACAAATCAAAAGTTATTGATTTTATTGCCGATCGCGGCATGACAAAGGAGGGCGGCTGTCCCGGCAATCATTTGCCCGGACAGCCGCCCTCCTTTGTGTTTGTCAGTTAAAAAAGTTTGTTTTATGGTAAGACAGGATAAAATCAGCGCTCAGAAAGATGAAGTTCGAAAATAAGATCGGAGAGAAGCGCCAGCTGTTCGGGGGAAAGGGTTTCGCCGCGCGCTTTTTCGGGGATATTTGCGCGGGCGAGGATATCCTTGGCGGATTCTCTGGACAGCTGAAAGGCATTGACAAGATTGTTTTCCAGCGTTTTTCTTCTGGAGAGAAAGGCGGCGCGCACGGTATCGCGGAAGCAGGCGGCGTTTTTGACGGGAATGCGGTCTTTTTCGAACGTCAGTTTTACGACGGCGCTGTCGACATTCGGGACGGGGTAAAACATTTTTCGCGGAACATATTTGATGATCTGAGCGGAGGCGCGGCGTGCGATCGCCGCGGTGATCGCGCCGTATTCGGGGGTCGCGGCCTGCGCGCAGAAGCGCTTGGCAACATCGTCCTGTACCATGATCACCACGGCATCAGCCGAAGCCGATTCTTCCACGAATCGCATGACGATCGGAGTGGTGATATAATAGGGCAGATTGGCGACAACGGTGTAATGGCCCAATTCTTTTTCCAGTTCGGGAAGATTTGTTTTCATAAAGTCGCGGAATACCACTTCGGCGTTTTCAATGCCGGAAAGCGTTTCCGCGAGGACGGGCTGCAGTTTTTTGTCGATTTCAAAGGATACAACTTTTTTCGCGGCGGCAGCAAGCTCACGCGTAAGCGTTCCCGCTCCGCATCCGATCTCCAGAACCGTCGTCTCTTTGTCGATTCCTGCAAGCGAAACAATGGATTTTAATAAATTTGTGTCCGATATGAAATTTTGTCCGAACTGTTTTTTGAACGAAAAGCCGTTCCGCAAAAGAATGTCTTTTAAATTTTCCATAATATTCCTGTCAGAAATTCAGTATAATCCGCGCCCTTTGGCGCAAACTGTGTTTGTAAACTTTAAAACGAACGGATAACTGCGCAATGCAGAAGAACGTTTGACGGTGTAAGTTTACGGAACAAATGAAAAGAGAAAGAGGATTTTAAAAACGTCTGTTTTGAAATCCTTTTTCTTTTTTTTGGATTTGCCTCAAGAAAACCGATTACACGCCTTGCGAACCGTTTTGCTTGCGCGTTGTTGGTACATGAGGGTAATAAGCGGATGAGTAAAAGCGAAAAAACAAGCGCTGAAAATAGTCCAAGGGTTTAACGCCGCTCCCGTATATTGCAAGCCGCGGGACAGCTCGCTGTCCGTAAGATAGAGGCGAAAACGCAGGGCTGCTCGCTGTTCCTGATATAGAAGCGAATGCGCTGGGGCCGCTCGTTGACCTTGGTATAGGGGAGCAAAGGCACGGGGTTACTCGCTGTCTTTAATATAGGGGCGAACGCGCAGAGTTACGCCGCATTTTTCGGCGATTTCGCGGCATTTTGCAATTTTTTCTTCTCCGATGATATCCACAACGGAAAACCAAGTCAAAATCCCGCGGGACGCGCATTTTTTTGCGAAATCTTGCAGACCTTCAAAGGCGGCTTTGCCGTAGGCGGGGCGGCAGAGCTTTACATAATCTTCTGCCGAGGCGTCGTTCAGGCTGACGTTGATCTTATCGACAGCCTGCGCAAGGTCGGCGGAAATATCCCGTCCGGCAATCATGCTGCCCTGGCCGTTTGTGTTTAGCCGAACGGTGGCGCCGCGTTTTTTCAGCTCTTTCCCGATGGCGCAGAGAGCGTCCAGCCGTATGGTCGGCTCGCCGAAGCCGCAGAACACATATTCTTTGTAGCGGGAAATATCTTGCGGAATGCGGTCAAGAACTTCCTGCGGGGAAGGTTCGCGGGAAAGCCAGAGTTTATGTCCGAAATAGCTTGCATGTTCGTTGCGTACGCAAAAAGTGCAGTCGTTCGTGCATTTGCTGGTCAGATTGATGTATAAATTGCCGTCCAGTTCATAAGTAAAAGTTTCGTGTTTTTCCATTTTATTTGCCTGTTTCGTTTAATTTTTTAAATAACGTGTGTGCATTTTTGTAAATATTTTCACAAAGTTCTTCCTGTTTTTCACCGCGAAGAAGTGCAAGTTTTTCGTAAACTTTCACAACGTTTTTCGGGGTATTCAGCGTGCCGCGGAATGGTTCGGGGGCAAGATACGGAGAATCTGTCTCCGCAAGGATACGGTCGGAAGGGACGATTTTGGCAACCTCGTCCAATCGTCTTGCGTTGCGGAACGTAACGGGGCCCGCGAATGAGATATAAAGTCCCAGCCGCAAATATTCTTTTGCCGTTTCTTCGCTTCCCGAAAAACAGTGCATGACCGCGCCGTATGCGAGCAGACGGCGGTTTTGTTTGAGAAGATCCAGCGTGTCGGCGGCCGCGTCGCGGCTGTGAATGATGAAGGGGAGTTTCAAACTGTAAGCAAGCTCCATCTGCGCGGCAAAGGCGCGCATTTGTGCGGGCTTGTCCGTGTTTTCATAATGGTAATCCAGCCCGATCTCGCCGACAGCAACGCCTTTCGGAGAACTAAGCAGGTTGGATAACCTGTCCAAGTCGCCGTCCTTGAATTTTTCGACATCGGAAGGGTGAAATCCTGCCGCAAACCAAAGAAAATCATACCGTGCGGACTGTTCTTTTGCATACACCGAAGAATCGTAGTCCCATCCTACATTGATGACTTTTGCAATGCCGGCTTCCCGTAAAGCGCGCATGAGTGCGGCTTCGTCGCCGTAACGGTCGGCATAATTCAAATGCGCGTGCGTATCAATAAACATGTTTATCTCCCGAAAAAATCAAAAAACATCGGATTTAAAACCGATTGACAACAAGGAACCTCAAAAATAAACGTTTGCAGCCTTTCTATGGCGGTACGGTTTGAAATTCATAGCGTTCGTATGCAGGAATTCCGTTTTTGCAATCTTTGTGCCTTGAAAAAGAGGTGGACGGATAAATTCCCTTTGCGCAATATTTTACGCTTTTTTGGCGAATTCGTCAAGGGAAAAGCCGCGCGGCGCAAAAAAGCGCCGCGCGGCTGCCGCACAATACCGCTTATTGTTACCGCCGTAAAAAATTTTGGGGATTCATTGTGAAATTCTTGTTACTGTACAACCGTATTCGCTGAAGTTGTATAAAAAACCGTCGATGAGCGTTGCACGGCAGAGATCGGGCGTGCCGTTCATAAAAATTTTCTGTTCGTCAATGATTCCGTAACCGTCAAATTGCAGGAAAATATAGTATTCGCCGCGGGGATCGTTGTAGTCGCGCACTTGCAGCCCGACATAGCCGTTTTCGCTGTCCAGAAAATATGCCTTGAAATTTTCGGAAAATTCACAGGGGTAGAGTTCGAAAGAGTCGAGACTTTCCAAAGCTGTTTCCGTTTCGGCATACAGTTCTATTTTCAGGTTTTCCCGTGTTTCGCCGTAGCCGATCCCCAAAAGTGTTCCGTTTGCAAAGGGGATCAGTGTGGTGGAATACCCGCGGATGATTCCGGTGTCTGTACGGACGGTGATATTGGCGGGATCGGAAAGATCGATGATATAGACGGGGTCGGTGTAGGAACTGGTTTCCGCGGTGCAGACGTAAGCGATGTCGCCTTCAAACCAGGCGGCTGTGATTTCATCTCCCGCGGGGGCAAAATCCGTGAGTGAGCCAATTACGGAAAAATCGGAGAGATCGATGCACCAGATCGCGGCGTTTTCGGCGATCCCGATAAAATCCTGGTATCCGCCGATCGGGGTGATCGTCTCGCTCAGGGAGGTTGCAACGCGCAGTACGCCGTCCTTTTCATCCATGGAATACTGGTCTTTGATGCTTCCGTTTACGGTAACGGTGCCTTCCAATGTAAGCGTATCGGTATAGGACAGACAGCTGATGTCCGTTCGGGATACGCGGTAATTCGTATTGTTTTCCGTGTATCTGTCCTGGTAATGACAGGTAAGAAATATATTGTTTTCGGAAACATACATTTCCTCGGTATAAGAGAGGAAAGCATAGTGCGCGTCAATGCCGTAAGTTGTTCCGTCGATGCGGCAGACGACCGTGTAGCGCGCAGAAGATGCGTTTTTCGGACAGAAAATGTTTGCCGCGGGCAGACTGACCAGATCGTCTGCGGGCCCTGCCTGCGGTAAAAATTGTGCTTCGTCCGAAAAATCCGGATTGTTCGCCACAAAAAATTCGTTCATCACAAGGAAATCGCCGCCTGTATACCTTGATGACAGATATTCTCCCGAAATATACGTTCTGCCGATTTCCGAAATAGCGGCGGGGTCGGATATATCTAATCCGATCAATACTGTATACCGAGCTCCGTTCATCCCAACGGGAGCGATCACGGTCGCCTGCGTTCCCGTTTCGTTGAGATATAATTCCGCTTGGCCTGAATAGGTCAGGAAACGGGCGTTTTCGCCAGCCGAAAGGGTGTACTCCGCCGCGAGGGAAGTGTTTTCCCCGCGGATCGGATAGTATTCCAGCTTGTAGTCGGAGCTTGCGATGTTCAGATAGAACAGGGATGTTTGCGTGCGTTTGAAAAGATCGCCTTCCGTTACGCCCTCTTCCTGATTGTTCGTAACTTCCACATAACCGTCCCCTTCATCGGACGGGGCGTTTCCTGCGTCTCCGACAGCATTCTTTTGGGAGAAAAATCCGGAAAACCATGCCTCGAAATTATTTTTGTAACGGGGCGGCGTGTAAGTGAGGCTGTTCAGTTGTTGCATGACGCTGTAATATTCGCTGTCTTTGTATGCGGAGAGATCGGGTAACGCCGTGGAATAGGGGATAAAAAGTATAAGATTGAATGCAATCAGAATACTCATGCAAATCGTTCCGACCGAAACGATGCGTATTTTGCGGCGCAGTTTTTTCTTTTCTTCGGCACGGTGAAGGATGTCTTGCGTGCGCTCATTATAAGTCTTCATGCGAAATACCTTCCTTGCAAAAATTTTCTTTGAGGGTGAGTTTTGCGCGGGAAAGAAGATTGTAAACCTGCTTTGTCGATTTGTGAAGGATCCTGCATATCTCGTTGACGGAAAATTCTGCAAAATAGTGCAACCGCAATACTTCCGCGTATTGTGGCGCAAGGTTTTGTATGTGTGCATAGAGCTGCTTTTCACGTTCCCGCAGAAACAGTTCTTCTTCGGCGGAAGGGGAATGCGCACTCTGTTCGGTGATGGGTAAAAACCTTTTTTGGGCGCGGAGATGATCGATCGCTTTATTCCGCGCGATCTTGTACAGATATGTCTTGAATTGTGCGATCTCCCGAAAATTTTTCCGCTTGATCATCAATGTGGCAAACGTATCCGCCATAATATCTTCCGCAGTCTGAAAGTCGTGCACATAACTGAATGAAAACCGCACGAGTGCGTCGCTGTATATGCGCACAAGTTCTTCCAGCGCCTTTGCATCCCCCGCAAGAAATCTGCGGTACAAGATCGTTCCGCTGTCTCTCATACTCACCTCTCTGCTTATTAAACGCAGTCATTGGCATTTTTACTCAGAAAGAAATATTTCTGCTGATTTGCATGATCATATGACGGTACTGCGTCTCATTTTTTGAACCTTTGTCCGTTGTACAGCCCAAAAAACGTATTCTTCAGCGAGGGAAAAATAAAAACCATGCGTTCGGTATGTCCGATAAAATTTTCGCTTTGTATGCGCAGAACCCAAACATGCATGGTTCTTAATATTTTCTGCCCGAGCGAAAACTTTTTCGGAAAAAGTAAAAAATGCAGTTTTTTCATGTTTCGGACGGGAAGGCTGAAGGGCGGTTCCATGGTAAAATTTTTAAAGAGAACAAAGATAAAAAAGAAAAATGCCCCGGCGCAAAAAAGCGTCAGGGCTCTTTAAAATCAAAATTATTTATTTTCTGTTTTTTTATGGTCGGTTTTTTCCAGACGCGATGCACACCAAACCGCAAAAGCAGCGAGCCAGGCAAGCAAAATAATCAGGAAAACAACGACAGGCGTACGTGCGAAGTCAAGAATAAGCATTGTAAAAAAGCAGATAACCAAGGCGCAGGTAACGACTGCGAAAAGAATATTCATAAATAAATATGAATTATGAGAACGAACCTTCATAGTATTCCTCCTTGTTTTCAACGATTCAGGTATTTCCGCCGCAGTGGAGCCTTTGCGGAAATGCTATGTTGTAATTACATTTTATCACAGGAAATGTAATTTGTAAAGGCAGATCGGGCAAAAAATTAAAAAAATTTAAAAAAAATAAAAAAATTTACAAAATAAGCAAAAAACAGAATGTGTTTTTGTATATTTGCGGAAGAGGGGAGGATAAAACGTATGCTTTCCGGGGCAAAGAAAAATGTACTTTCAAATAACCGCGCTTTGCTTACAAATTTTCTTTTCCCCGGACAGCAATATAACATTCCCATCGTTTTAGAATGCCTGCTCCGCTCAGGCAAAAAGCGCGGCAGATGATTTTGTATAAAGCCCTCCGAAGAGGATACTTTCATTGTATTCATTCCAAGGAGAAAAGTCCACCGTTTCTTCTTGACAAAATGTCAACAAAACATTACATTTTTAAAATTTATCGGATTTGAGCAGAGCGATAAAGATAAGGACTGTAAAAACAGTGAACATGACGGCCAGAAACACCAGGATCGCCATCAGCAGGGAAGGCGACAGCGGAACAAGCAAAAAGCCGTTTTGAACGATCCCTTCTGACCCTGCGGCATCGATCGTTGCCATATAACTTCCGACGCTGCAAGCCCCAAAAACTGAAAAGAAGACGGAAATAGCGCAAAACAATGTCAAAAATGCCAAAGCCGTATGTTTATACCGCCTGCGGTTTTTTTGCGCCGAATTCGAGGAACTATCTTGTTCCTGGCTTGCTTGCGTTGCCGACGTTGCAGGAATTTCTGCAGGACGTATCTCTTTTTTTTCGTCAACTGACTGTGTGCTGACTCCGAAAAGCAAGTAATCGGCGCTGACGCCGAACAGAGTACAAAGGGCGTGCAGGTTAACAAGTTCCGGAACCATTGCGCCGGATTCCCATTTTGAGATCGTCTGGCGGGAAACACCCGTGCGGTGTGCAAGATCTTCTTGCGATAAGCCTGCCTGTTTGCGCAGGGTATAAATTCTTTCTCCGAGTTTATCCATATTTTTATAGCACTGTTATCGTGTCGGAGAGGGGGCGGCTCAGAAAATGCCGCTTCCGTCTTCGATATCTGTTTCGGGAGTAAGCAGGCAGAGATCTCCGTTTTCGTTTTCTGCGCAAAGGATCATCCCTTCGCTCACGATGCCGCGCAGTTTTGCGGGCTTGAGATTTGTGATCATGACAACTTTTTTCCCGATCATTTCTTCCGGTTTGTAAAATTTTGCGATGCCGCTGACGACGGTACGTGTCTCTTTTCCGATCTGAACGGTCGATTTCAGCAGTTTGTCGCTTTTTTCCACTTTTTCGCAGGCAATGACTTTGGCGATCTGCATTTTTACTTTTGCGAAATCGTCGATAGAAATTTCTGCAGGATAACTTGTTTCATGCGCTTTTGCGGCAGGCTTTGCCGTTGTTTCCGCCTTCGCTGCCGCTTTGTCGGCTGTGCCTGCTTGTGCGGCTTGCGCATGGATCTGCTCGTATTGCGCCTCTACGTCTTTATAATTTCTGCGCACAAACAGATGTGTTTCGGTAGGGGATACTTTGCTTCCGTTGGGGATCAGCCCGAAAGAATTCAACTGATCGTACGGGCGCAGGGAAGTATTGAACTGCCGGGCGATCTTCTGTGCCGTTTCCGGCATGAAAGGCTGCAAAAGGCTTGCGGCGATCACGATGCTTTCCGACAAATTGTATAGTACGGTGGACAGCCTGTCTTTTTTTGCCTCGTCTTTGGCGAGGATCCAGGGTGCGGTTTCGTCGATGTATTTGTTGCAGCGGCGAAGGAACGCAAAAATTTCGTCAAGCGCGTCGGCAATTTTGAATTCATCCATTTTGGCGGCAACTTTCGTATAAAGCGAAGTTGCCATGCCGCGGATCTCCGCATCGACGGGTTCGGCTGCTCCTTTGTCTGCAAGCACGCCGTCAAAATATTTGAGAGACATTGCGGCTGTTCGGGAAACGAGATTTCCGAGATTGTTGGCGAGATCGGAATTGACTCTGTCGTTGATCAGTTCCCAAGTGATGTTGCCGTCGTTGTCGAAGGGCATATCGTTGAGTACGAAATAGCGTACCGAGTCCACGCCGAATACTTTGACGAGTTCGTCCGCATAAATGACGTTGCCGCGCGATTTGCTCATCTTACTGCCGTCCATCAGCAGCCAGGGATGTCCGAAAACCTGTTTGGGCAGAGGCAATCCCAGTGCCATCAGGAAGATGGGCCAGTAGATGGTGTGGAAGCGGATGATGTCTTTGCCGATCACATGGACATCGGCTGGCCAGTATTTTGTGAACAGTTTGTCCGAATGGCCGTCCGCATCGTAGCCGAGACCCGTAATATAGTTTGTAAGAGCGTCCAGCCATACATACACGACATGTTTGGGGTCAAAATCGACGGGGATCCCCCATTGGAACGAGGTACGCGAAACGCAAAGATCCTGAAGCCCGGGTTTCAGAAAGTTGTTCACCATTTCGTTTTTGCGCGATACGGGCGTGATAAATTCGGGATGTTCATCATAGTAGTGTAAAAGTCTGTCTGCGTATTTGCTCATTCTGAAGAAGTAGGCTTCTTCTTTTGCGGGTTTGACTTCTCTGCCGCAGTCGGGGCATTTCCCGTCTTTCAGCTGTGAAGGCGTCCAGAACGCTTCGCAGGGGGTGCAGTACATTCCTTCGTAGGTGCCTTTGTAAATATCGCCCTGTTCGTAAAGCTTTTTGAAAATCTTCTGCACCTGCAGTTCATGATCTTTGTCGGTGGTGCGGATGAATTTGTCGTAGGAAACGTTCATCAGATCCCAGATCTCTTTTATCTGGGACGCCACTCCGTCCACGAACTGCTTGGGCGTAACATTGTTTGCTTTTGCTTTTTCTTCGATTTTCTGGCCGTGTTCGTCCGTACCTGTCTGAAAGCGTACGTCGTAGCCCTGGTTGCGTTTGAACCGCGCGATCGCATCCGTCAAAATAATTTCGTATGTGTTGCCGATGTGGGGCTTGCCCGAAGTATAGGCGATCGCTGTCGTAATATAATAGGGTTTCTTTTCTGCCATGGTTCCCTCCGTAAAAAATTCCGTACAATGATTTGAATTATTATACTCCATTTTATAAATAATGTAAAACCATTTTAAAAGTTTTTTAGCCGCCGATGGGTCGAAAGGTGCAGAAAATTACGTGAAAGCAGGGCTTTTCCCAAGGCGGCGCTTGCCGAAAGGGCGAACGGACGGCATATCTTGTCCGCGGTCTGCATATTCTTAGCAGAGGGAGTGAAGTCATGAACGTAATTTTTGTGTGTATATTCGCGGTTTCGGGTATTCTGCTGATCGTGCGCGATCCCGGTGCTTTTCTGCCTGCCATGCTGGAAGGTTCGAAAAATGCTCTGATGCTCGGCGTTACGCTTGCGGCGGTGTATGCGGTCTGGCTCGGTTTCTTAAAGGTCGCAGAAGACGCGGGTTTGCTGCGCGGTTTTTCAAAAGTGCTCAAGCCTTTGACCGCAAAGTTTTTCCGTACGAAGGATGAAAAGGCTTTGGAACAGATTTCCGTAAATCTTGCGGCAAATCTTTTGGGGATGGGCGGTGCCGCCACAGGAGCCGGCGTTTGCGCCATGCGCTTGTTGGATGAAAGGGGCGAAGAATATGCGCGGGCAATGTTTTTTGTCGTAAATTGCGCGGGTGTACAACTTCTGCCGGCGACCGTTCTGTCTTTGCGCGTGCAGGCGGGATCGGCGGCGCCGTACGACATCGTTTTTCCTGCTCTTTTGGCGGCGCTTGCGGCGCTTGTGATCGGCGCGGTTTTGGTCAGAATCGTATACGGGAGAAAAAGATGAAAATCGCAGCCTGCCTTCTCCCCGTTTTGTTCCTCGCGGTGATTCTTGCAGCCGCCGTGCGCCGCGTGCGCGTCTACGACAGCTTCGCCGCCGGCGCGGCAGGCGCTTTGCCGCTGCTGAAATCCCTTTTCCCGTACATAGCTGCCATACTCGTCCTTTCCGAACTGTTTGAAGCCAGCGGACTTTCGCAGGCTTTTTCCAAAGCACTTTCGCCGCTTTTTTCCGCCGTGGGGATCCCTTCGGAAATTTCGGCGCTCGTTCTGATCAAACCCTTTTCAGGGAGCGGTTCGCTCGCGCTTGTTTTCGATGTCTGTGCCAGGTACGGCGCCGATTCGTACGTCGCACGCTGTGCATGCGTTCTGTATGCCTCGGGCGAAACGGTGTTTTATATCTCCGCTGTCTATTTCGCGCAGAGCAAGAGGAAAAACGCCGCCCCTGTCTTTATCGCGCTGGCCGCTAACTTTTGCGCCGCCGTCCTGGGCTGTCTTTTTTGCCGTATCCTATAAAAATCCGGCTTTTCCTGAAAATGTTAATTTTGTTAAAAATGAAAACTTTGCATCCGACAAATTACCCTTAAAAAGATAAGAATGTTAGTAATTAACGCGGTTAACCTTTTTTTCGACACGATTCGGGCAAAAATGTGAAAATTTAACAAAAAATGAAAAGAAAATTTATTTCAAAAAATTTTAAAAAAATAAAAAAAAATACTTTACAATTTTTCTTATAGAAGCTATAATAGGCACGTAATCAAACGAAACGCGCAACGCTTCCGCTTGGTTACATACAATAGCTCATCATTTTCCCCCTTATCATATATGGATTGACCGCAGGATCGCAAGGTTCTGCGGTCAATTCATTTTTTCGGAAAAAGTTTCGGGGCGCGCAAATTTTTTTGCGCGCCCCGAAAGAGTATTGCCGGCGATGCGTTTTTTCGGACAACAAAAAGTTTTGTGAGACCGGCACAAAGCGGTATGGGGCTCGGCGGGCAGGAAAGATTTTTGCGGCAACGGGCAAGAAAGAGGAAGGAGCGTAGGAAAGGATGAAACGACTCTTACAGGAAAAAATTTTCGGCATCCGAGTCGGAGAACACAGGATAAGGGCAAATCGGGAGCGGAGCAGGGTAAAGGGCGGTTCGGGAAGGCACAGGCAAAGAGGGTGTTGCGGCGGAATGAAGTATATAAAGTATATAAAAAAGGTGTATTCGGTTGACAGAAAAGATAAGTGTGTTATAATAATCTGGCAGGAGCAAGGGCGAAAATGGGATGGAAAATCGAAAAGGAGAGGTAAAGGGTATGGAATTTCGGATGGTTCATGAAAATTACAATGTCAGTGATTTAGACAAATCGCTTCGTTTCTATAAAGAAGCGTTGGGACTGGAAGAAGTCCGCAGGAATACGACCGAGAATTTTACGATCGTATTTGTGAAAAATGCAAACAGTGATTTCGAATTGGAGTTGACCTGGCTGAAAGATCATCCGCAGAAATATGACCTGGGGGAATGTGAATTCCATCTGGCGTTCCGTGTGGACGATTTTGAAGGGGCATACCGCAAGCACAGCGAAATGGGCTGCATCTGTTTTGAAAATAAGCAGATGGGCATCTACTTTATTGAGGACCCGGACGGATACTGGCTGGAGATCATTCCCGCTAAGCGCTGAAATTTAAGGGCGGGAGAAGAGCAGGATGCCCGGCAAACGGCAAAGTGTCCCAATGCATAAATAATCGCCTGTTTTAAGATAAATGTGAGCGCCCGTCTGCATTTTACGCAGACGGGCGCTGTTATTTTAAAAAATGTTGTTTTATGAAATGTCGGTCGGGAAATTCATTTGACGAGCATGGCAAGAACGGCTTTGTTCATGTGCAGGCGATTTTCCGCCTGATCGTAAATAATGGATTGGCTGCCGTCGGCGACTTCTTCGGCAACTTCTTCGCCGCGGTGGACGGGCATGCAATGCATGAAGACCGCATCGGGTTTGGCGTGCGCCATGACGTCTTTCGAGACTTGATAACGGGATAAGATCTGCTTTTTATGATCGTCGTTTTTGTCGTTCATGGAAATGAAGACATCGGTATAGACAATATCGGCGTCCCGAACGGCTTCGTAGACGTCGTCGGTAATGGTAACGTTGCTGAACTGCATACCGCGTTCGACGATCGTGCGGTCGGGGCTGTAGCCGTGGGGGCTTGCCAGAGAAATATCCATATTGACTTTCGAGCAACCGAGAATAAGGGAATTGGCAACGTTGTTTCCGTCGCCGATGTAGGCGAGTTTCAAATTGTCCAGTCTGCCTTTGACTTCCCAGATCGTGAACAGGTCGGAAAGCACCTGAAGCGGATGCGCGTTGCCGGAGATCCCGTTGATGACGGGGATGGAGGTGTTGGAGGCGAATTCATGCACCTTTTCGTCATCGAATCCGCGCAGAACGACGGCGGATATCCCGTAACGTTCCATCATGACGGCGGTATCGCGGATGCTTTCACCGCGGGAGAGTTGTGTTTCGTCTTTGGGCAGATAAATAAATTCGCCGCCCAGCTGACGTATGCCCATTTCAAAAGTAATGCGGGTTCGGGTAGAAACGTTTCCGAACAGCAGGGCAATGGTTTTTCCGCGCAGTGCGGGAGGATTTTCTCCCACGCGGAATTTCTTTTTCATGGCTTTGGCGGCATACAGGTATTCAAAAATCTCTTCTCCGGTAAGGTCGGCAAGACACTGCAGACCCGTGTGCGAAGTTTTATATTTCGGTATATATTTATTGATATCCATTTTTTTTGCTGCGGAACGCCGGAATTTGCAGTAAGTTCCGCTCCTTTTTTTTATTATAGCAAATATGATGCGAAAATACAACCCGTGAAATAAAAAATTTCACATGCTCGTCATAAAAAGCGCGAAATTACGATCTTTACGGATAAAAATGCTGAACAGTTGGGCAGAATTAACAGATATAAAAGGATAATTTGTAATTATTGCCCATTGCGTTTTCGGGCGGAATGTTGTAAAATAATTATGATAATCCAAAAAACTTTATCGTAGGGAGGAAATCATACAATGGCAAGCCTTTTACTGAAAGGTATTTACAAGGTTTATCCGTCCGGCGTAACGGCTGTTACGGATTTTAATCTGGATATTAAGGATAAAGAATTCATCGTATTCGTCGGACCTTCCGGCTGCGGAAAATCGACGACTTTGCGTATGATTGCCGGACTGGAAGAAATTTCCAAAGGCGAACTGTATATTGACGGAAAGCTGGTCAATGACGTAGTACCGAAAGACCGTGATATTGCGATGGTGTTCCAGAACTACGCACTGTACCCGCATATGACCGTGTATGATAACATGGCATTCGGTCTGAAGCTCCGCAAGGTGCCCAAGCAGATCATTGACGAACGCGTGAAGGAAGCTGCGGCTATCCTGGGTATCACCGACTATCTGACCCGTAAGCCGAAGGCTTTGTCCGGTGGTCAGCGTCAGCGTGTTGCGTTGGGCCGTGCAATTGTCCGTGAGCCGAAAGTATTCCTGCTCGACGAACCTTTGTCCAACTTGGATGCAAAACTGCGTGCGCAGATGAGAACGGAGATCTCCAAACTGCACGCAAGACTTGCTACGACGTTCATTTACGTTACCCACGACCAGATCGAGGCTATGACGATGGGAACGCGTATCGTTGTTATGAAAGACGGTTTCATGCAGCAGGTCGATACGCCGCAGAACTTGTACGATTACCCGATCAACCAGTTCGTTGCAGGCTTTATCGGAACGCCTCAGATGAACTTCTTCCCCGCTACGCTGACTCAGTCCAAGGGCAAGACTTATGTTGAATTTGTCAACAATAAGATCTTGTTGCCGAAATCTGTGGAAGCTCGTATCCGCAACATCGAAGATTATGCAAACACGGGCAAACCCATCACGTTGGGTGTTCGTCCCGAAGATATTCATGAAGAAGAGAGCTTTATCGCAGCTTCGCCCGACACGGTCATCAAAGCGTTTGTCGAAGTTGTCGAGAAACTCGGTGCCGAAACGCTCATTTACTGCAAACTCGACTTCAAGGAAGGCGAAGAAGTCAACAGCATTATCGGCGATTCTTCCAACATGATCGCGAAAGTGGACAGCCGCAGCCTGGTTGTTCGCGGCGAAGTAACGGAACTCGCTTTGGATGCGCGCCATATCCATATTTTCGACGGTGCGACGGAAATGTCTTTGCTTGCTCGTGATGAAGGCTATGAGATCACGCCCGAAAACGAAGCTTCTTCCGCATTTGTTCCTCTGACCCCGCAGGAAATGCAGGCGATCATCGAGAAGAACAGGGTCGTAACGAAAGAAGAGAAAGCGGCTATGCGCCGTGAAGCTCGTGCGGCTGCGAGAAAAGAAAAGGCAGAAGCGAAAGCGGCTGCGGAAGCGGCGGCTGCTGCAGCGGCAGCTCAGCCGGAAGAAAACAAAGAAGAGCCGAAAGACGAAGAAAATAAATAATTCCCTCTTTAGGGTTTTAAAACTCCCCGAAAATTTCGGGGAGTTTTTGTTTTTTGCTGTTTCGGGGCATGCTCAAAAACGATTTGGCTTCCGATTTGGCTGAAACGATGCGACAGAAACGATCAGACAAAAGCAGTGCAGTCCTTAGGATGTCAGAAAAATATTTGTGAGGCGGCGGGTATTTAGCATACGCATTGAAGGGAATAATTGCGGCGGTTTGTACAGAGCATAAAAGGAGGTAAGGTCGCGCAATTTTTTCGGAAAAGCGGAAAAAATATGAAAACGTGTGCAAAATGCTTGCGTTTTGCGGCATTGCGGGCGTATAATCATTGCTCCGAAGAAAAGAAAGAAACGGGAGAGACAGGGTATGGAAGAAATCGTGCATATACTGGTGCATGCGGCACTGGACAGTCTGAAAGTTTTTCCGTTTTTGTTTTTGATGTATGTCCTGATCGAGCTTTTGGAGCACAGGACCAACATAACGAAAAACAAAAATGTGCTGACGGGGAATCTGGCGCCTCTTTTGGGTGCGGCAACGGGAATCATACCGCAGTGCGGATTTTCGGTGATGGCGGCAAAGTTGTACGATAAGAAACTGATACGTACGGGTACAGTTCTGGCGGTATTTTTTGCGACAAGCGATGAAGCGATCGTACTTTTGCTTTCGAGCGGATCGGGAGCGAAAACGGTAGCGGTCATGCCGGTGATCGCCATTCTTTTTGCTGTGTCCGTGGCGATGGGATATTTGTTCAACGCGGTGTTCCGTCGGGAACCGCTTGCGGAACTGGGAGAGGGAGAAGAGATCTGCGGTACTCCCTGCGGTCATGATCACGAACACGATCACGACAACAATCTTCACCGCTATTTATTTCATCCGCTTGAACATGCTCTTCAGATCTTTGTTTATATCCTGATCGTAAATATTGCGTTCGGTTTTATCATGCATTACGCGGAAGGTGCGATCGAGAGTTTTTTAAGGAGCGGGAAATGGTTCCAGCCGCTGATTTCTGCGGCGATCGGTTTGATCCCGAACTGTGCCGCAAGCACGGTCATCACACAGGCTTATATTCTGAACGGACTTTCCTTTGGCGGATTTATTGCGGGGATCTGTGCGAATGCGGGTTTGGGTTTGACAATTTTGCTTAAAAGCAGAAAAAGCCTTAAAAAGGCATTTGCCGTGATGGGGATCATGTATGGCGTGAGTGTGGCGGTCGGTTATATCGCCTTGGGTATCATGCAGGCTGTCGGAATCTGAAAAGCATACGGCAGCGGATTCCGATTTCCTTAAAATAAGTATTGTAAATTTACACAACATTTTTTAGTTCCATGCCGCGCGCCGCAATTTTTTGCGGCGCGCGGCATATTCATAATGTCCACCTGCAAAGATCTGTTTTTGGGGTCGATCGCGCATTCTGCATGCAAAAATCTGCAAAAAGCGAGAAAGGGAGAGAGGATGACGGGAGCGGGGCAATCGGAAATTTCCAAAAACCTGTTGAAAAGAAGGAGAAAGTATGATAAGATAATGGTATACAGAAAATAAACCGTATTGAACGGGAGAATCGAGCCGCGCGGGGGCGCGGAAACTGAATTTTATTTGGGGAGATAAGTTTTATGACGATCAGGGAAGTGGTCAAGCTGCTGGATGCTGAGATCTTGTGCGGAGAGGAACATTTGGATACACAGATCCATACCGCATGCGGATCGGACATGATGAGCGACGTACTGGCGTATGTGAAGGATCAGTCGGTATTGCTGACAGGGCTTTTGAATCCGCAGGTCGTGCGTACGGCGGAAATGATGGATATGCTTTGCATTGTGTTTGTGCGAGGGAAAAGACCGGAAAAAGAAGTGATCGATCTTGCTAAAAGCAAAGGGATCGTATTGCTGAGTACGGATAAACGATTATTTGTTGCCTGCGGTATCTTATATACAAACGGGTTGGGCGGCTGATCATGCAGTGTATCCGACTTGAATACGATGTGGACGGTGAAAATTTTTCATCGGCGGGGAATGCGAGCGAGAGCGTAAAGCGTACGTTAAAACAGATGGGGGTAGCTCCTGCCTCGGTGCGGAGAGTGGCGATCGCCATGTATGAAGGGGAGATCAATATGGTCATCCATGCGCACGGCGGGAAAGCGATCGTAGAGATTTATCCGGAGCGGGTGGATATATATTTAAAGGACAGCGGTCCGGGGATCGAGAACATCGAACTTGCGATGAAGGCAGGGTATTCCACGGCGACCGAAAGTATACGCAGTCTCGGATTCGGCGCGGGAATGGGGCTTCCGAACATGAAGAAGTACAGCGATGAGATGAAGATCGATTCCACGGTCGGAGTGGGTACGACGGTGTTTCTTCGCGTCAATTTTGAATAAACGCAGAGCGAAAAACGCTGCAAAGATTGTTAAGGGGAAAGAGAATGGCAACGCTGAAGACAGTCGTTTTGGACAGTGAAAAATGCATCGGCTGTATCACTTGCATGCGCAGGTGCCCGACCGAGGCGATCCGGATCGAAAACGGCAAAGCGAGAATATTATACGATAAATGCATCAACTGCGGGGAATGTGTGCGCAGTTGTAAAGGGGGAGCGAAGCGTCCTGTTTATGACAGTTTCGAGCTTGTTTCGAGCTATAATTATAAAATTGCCCTGCCGTCGCCTTCCCTGTTCGGACAGTTCAACAATCTGAACGATCCGAATTATGTGATTGAAGGTTTGCTGGCTTTGGGATTTGACGAAGTATTTGAAGTAGGACTTGCGGCGGAACTCGTAACGGATTGTACGCGAAAACTGATGCGGACGGAAAATTTGCCGAGACCTGTGATCAGTACGGCGTGTCCTGCGGTTGCGGAGCTGATCCTGCTCAAATTTCATGAACTTGCCGACCATATGCTCAACGTGTATGCGCCGGCGAAAATTGCGGCGAAGCTTGCCAAAAAGCAGGCACTGGAAAAGGGCGTTCATCCGGACGATATCGGCATATTCTTTATTTCGCCCTGTCCTGCAAAGGTATATTCGCTGCACAAAGAAGAAGTGAGCAACGAAAAATACATATCGGGCGTATTGTCGCAGAGCGACGTGTATTTTCGGCTGGTAGATAAAATGAATAAAATCAAAAAACCGCGCAAACTGGGCAAATGCGGGTATTCGGGACTCGGTTGGGGATCTTCGGGCGGCGAGAGCAATTCTCTGGGGCTCGGCAATTACATTCACTGCTCGGGAGTGCGGAATGTTTTGGGGATTCTGACGGAGATGAGCGACGGTAAACTGGACGAAGCGGAGTTTGTGGAGCTGAATATGTGTCCGGGCGGATGCGTGGGCGGTGTTCTGAATGTGGAAAATCCGTTCATTGCGCGCAATCATATGCGGCAGTTGGCGGAGAAACTGAAAATACCGCCGGCGACGATGGAAGATTACGGCCTGGACGAGAGCTTTTTTATCTGGGACAAAGCGCCGGAGCCTTCGACGTCGTTCCGATTGGATTCCGATCGGTTTGCGGCGATGCAGAAGCTGATGCAGGTGGAAGAATATTTAAAAAAATTGCCGGGGATCGATTGCGGCGCCTGCGGTGCGCCGACATGCCGCTGTCATGCGGAAGACGTGGTGCTCAGCGGCGGCGTGCTTGACTGTGTCAAACTGGAGGAACGAAAATGACGGTTTCCGAATTTGCGGAAAAAAGCGGATATGCAGTATTTTGCAAGGGAGAAGACCGCGCGGTCGAAAGCGGATATTGCGGAGATTTTCTGAGTAATATCATTTCGCGAGCACCCGATTCCTGCTGTTGGCTGACCGTCATGAACAATGTCAACGTGGCGGCGGTCGCAACTTTGATCGATTGCGCCTGCATTGTGCTCTGCGAAGGAACGGAACCGGACGAAGCCTTTTACAAAAAAGCGCAAGAGCTCGGGCTTTGGGTGCTCGGTGCGAATGAAAACGTTTTTGAAGCGAGCAAGAAAGTAGCGAAATTGTGTAACGTATAGCGGGATTTCGGGCAAAAGTGCGTTTATGATAAAGGAAGGGGGCGGCGGAATGAAGCTGTATTATGATTTTCATATCCATTCGTGTTTAAGCCCCTGCGGCGACGATGACAGTACACCCAACAATATCGTCAACATGGCGCTGATCAAGGGCCTGAATGCGATCGCAGTTTCCGATCATAATACGGGGCGGAATTGTCCTGCGGCGATGGCGGTCGGCAAAAAAAGCGGACTGGTCGTTCTGCCTGCCATGGAGCTTACGACCAGCGAAGATATTCACATTCTTTGCCTGTTCGAGGAATACGCGCATTTGGAGCGGCTGGAAGCGCACTTGGAAAAGACGCGTCTGAAGATACGGAATAAGCGGGAAATTTTCGGAAAACAGCAGATCCTCAACGAAAACGATGAGCCTGTAGGGGAGATCGAAGACCTTCTGATCGTAAGTTCGGGAATTTCGGTGGAAAATGTTGCCGATCTTGTAAAAGGGTACGGCGGCATCCCGATCCCTGCGCATGTCGACAAGCAGTCGAACGGTTTGATCGGCGTTTTAGGCGCTTTCGATCGCTCTTTGGGGTTCGAATTGGTGGAAAGCAAGCAAGATCCGCGCTTGGGACTGCCGTATATCACGAACTCGGATGCGCATTATCTTTGGGATATTTCCGAAGCGGAAAATTTTATAGAAGCGGAAACGTGTTCGGCGCACGGGGTCTTTGCGGCCCTGAAAAAATTGTGCACACGGGGCGGCGGTTGAGTATTGAATTGCGGCAAATGGCAGAAAAGAGGGAAAACGCCGTTCGGCTTCGATCAGAATTTGTGGAAAATCTTTGGGAAGATTAGAAGTGCGTCCGCGCGCATTGCGCTTTGACGGCCGCGGCGGAAAAAGGAAAGATTTCCGCAGAAAAATGTGTCGGAATGAATCGGATCGCTGATCGTGAAAAGTCAGTTTGCGGAAAGAAGGAAAAATAATGGAAAGTTTTGTCGGAAACGGTCGGGGCCCGCGTGGAAAATAGCCCGCCCCTTGTCGATTTTTTAAAAAAAAAATAATGTTAAAAAAGAAATAAAAAGGTGTTG
>CASEWU010000228.1 GCA_949291725.1 uncultured Bacillota bacterium | reverse complement strand
GTTTTATCATTGTTTCGGGTGCGGCGTTTCGGGAGATGTGATCACGTTTATCCGCGAAATCGAATCGGTGGATTTTATGGATGCCGTAGAGATGTTGGCGGAACGGGCGAAACTTCCGATGCCGGAAATGAATTTTGATACCGAAAAGGTCATTGAACAGAAGAAAAAACGGGACAATATTCTCAAAGTTTTGCGCGAAAGCGCGCATTTTTACCTGAACAATCTCAATTCCGGGCATGCGGACGCGCATATTCAATATATTTTATCGAGAAAAATTTCTGCACCGGTGGTCCGCAAATTCGGACTGGGTGCGTCGTTGGATTTTATTAGTCTGCCGCAGTATCTTTTGGACAAAGGGTATTCGCGCGAAGATATCATTGACAGCGGTGCGGTGATCGAATCGGAGAAAAACAAGCGTCTGGTGGATGCGCAGGCGGAGCGCCTGATCTTTCCGGTGATCAATGCCATGGGAGATGTGGTTGCTTTCGGCGGCCGCGTGCTGGAAAAGACAGATTTTGCAAAGTACAAGAACACGCGCGAGACGATGGTGTTCAATAAGAGCAAGAATTTATACAATATCAATCAAATCAAGAAGCAAAAGAAGGCGGGAGTCCTGAAAGACATTATCATGGTGGAAGGATATATGGACACGATTTCTTTGTTTCAGGCAGGGTTTGAAAATGTAGTGGCGAGCATGGGAACGGCGCTGACGAAGGAGCAGGCGCGGCTTGTAAAGCGGTATGCCGACAACGTGTATATCAGTTATGACGGAGACTTTGCGGGGCAGAAAGGAGCGATCCGCGGATTGGAGATCCTGCGGGACGAACAGGTGAACGTGCGGGTGGTACCGCTGCCCGAAGGGCTGGACCCGGACGATGTGATCAAGCGCCGCGGAGCGGAAGGGTATCAGAGTTGTTTGGACAAAGCGATGCCGTTGATCGATTTTAAGCTGCAGGTGCAAAAGCACGGGCTGGATCTTACGAAGACGGAGGACAAGCGTGCCTATATAGCAGCCGCGCTGAAGGTGATCGCGGAAGCGGACAGTGAGAGCGTGAAGGAAGATCTGCTCAAACGGCTGCGTGATGAAACGGGGATGACTTACGAATCGCTGCGGCGTGATCTGGAAAATGTTCCGCAGCAGCGGGAAGAATCGGAGATACGGGAACCCGTGCATCGGGAAGACGGATCGGACGGAAAACTGAAAGCATGCCGATTTATATTGGCATCCGTGCTATTTGGCGCGAAATATGCGAAAAATTTTGATATTTCGGGTGTCAAATTCGACAATCCTGTGCATAATACTATCGCGGAATATGTCAAAGCGCGGCAAAAAGCGGGGGAACCGATACGAGCGAGTGCGATTTTCGACATTGTGGACGAAAACGAACCCGAGCTTTCGCAGATTCTTGACCTGAGTGTGGGAGAGGGCCTGACGGGGCCGGGAGCGGAACGATATTTTCATGATTGCGTGCAGACACTGGAGCGTGCGCGCGTTGAAGCGGAGCTGGAGCGGCTGAGCAGGCTGTGCGATGCGGAGACGGATCTTGCAAAAAAGCGAGAGATCACGCGTGAGATCCTGCGGCTGACCATTGAACTGAAAAATTTTTAACATAAGCGGAGGACAGCAGAAAAACAAAATGAGTGTATCCGAACAGAAACTGAATGACATGCTTAAACAGATCATCAGTGAATATCGGCAGAAGGGCAGTATTTCGACCAATGTGCTGTGTGATATTCTGGAAAAAATTGATACAAGTCCCGACCAGATCGATTATATTTACAAATCGATCGGAGAAGCGGGAATTCAGATCGTAGACGAAGACGAGCGCGACCGCGAACTCTTTGAACAGGCACTGCGCGACATCGGGCTGGACGATCCGGTCAAGATGTATCTGAAAGATATCGGCAGGGTGCCGCTGCTATCGGTGGATGAAGAGATCGAGCTGGCGCGCAAGATGCAGGAAGGCGACGAAGCGGCGAAGAAACGCTTGTCGGAGGCAAACCTTCGACTTGTCGTTTCCATTGCAAAGCGGTATGTCGGGCGCGGGATGCTGTTTTTGGATCTGATCCAGGAGGGCAATCTCGGATTGATGAAAGCGGTGGAAAAATTTGATTATCAGAAAGGATTCAAGTTTTCCACGTATGCGACGTGGTGGATCCGCCAGGCGATCACGCGCGCGATCGCGGACCAGGCTCGAACGATCCGTATTCCCGTGCATATGGTGGAGACGATCAACCGTCTGACGCGTGCTTCACGTATTTTGCTGCAGCAGCTGGGCAGGGAACCGACGCCGGAAGAGATAGCAAAAGAGCTGAATATGCCGGTCGACCGCGTCCGTGAGATCCAAAAGATCGCACAGGATCCTGTCTCTTTGGAGACCCCGATCGGCGAGGAAGAAGATTCGCATCTTGGAGATTTTATCGAAGACGATCGCGCGATCACGCCGTCCGATTCGGTTGCTTTCACGATGCTGAAAGAACAGCTTTTGGGCGTGCTGGACACGCTTACGCCCCGGGAAGAAAAAGTGTTGCGCCTGCGGTACGGGATCGACGACGGAAAGCCCCGCACACTGGAAGAAGTGGGCAAGGAGTTCAATGTAACGAGGGAGCGCATCCGTCAGATCGAAGCGAAGGCACTGCGTAAACTGCGCCATCCTTCCCGCAGCAAGAAGCTGAAGGATTTTCTTGACTGATGAAACTTTCTTTGCGGTTGCAGATTCTCTGCAGCGAGATCCGTGCTTGCAAGATATTTGCGGATGTCGGGTGCGATCACGGGTATTGCGCGGAATTTGTACTGCGGCAAGGTCTTTGCGAGCGTTGTTATATTTCGGATATCAGTGCGGCGAGCCTTGCGAAAGCGGAGAAACTGCTTTCCGCATACATAGAGGCGGGGACGGTCAAAAGCTTTTGCTGTGCGGGGCTGGAACTTGTGCCGAAGGATGCGGAGCAGGTATTGATCGGCGGAATGGGCGGCGAAGAGATCATCGGGATTTTGAAAGACGGTTTTTTGCCGCAAAGATTGGTTTTGCAACCGATGAAAAACTCTTCAAAGCTGCGGGAATATTTGTTGATAAACGGCTATGCGCTGACGCGCGACTATACGTTTTTTGACGGAAAATTTTACGATGTTATCTGTGCTCAAAAAGGAGGTGCGGTGCGAAAATACGATGAACGTACCTTGCTTTTCGGGTACGATAATCTGAATTCCCCGACGAAAGATTTTGTGATGTTTCTGCAAGCTGAAATCGGAAAATGCCGTGAGCAGTTGAGCGTTGCGGGAAAAGAGATCCCTGCGGTGAAGAACCGATGTGTACTTTTGACGGAGATTTTGCATGAAGCTGAAAGAAATTTATGAAAAGATCGACGCGCGGTTTCCGAAGAAACTGAGCGACGAATACATAGCGTCGTACGGCGGGCATGACAACAGCGGCATATTGCTGGACGGCGGCAAAGAGATCGCGGGGGCGGTATTTTCGCTGGATCTTTCCCAAGGAGCGCTGGATGCCGCGCTTGAAAACGGGTATAATTTGATCGTAACGCATCATCCTGCGATTTTTTATCCTGTTTCGGGGCTACGTGCGGACGATCCGCTCGGGGCGCGTATTCTGCGCGCGGCGGAGAACGGGATCGGAATTATTTCCATGCACCTGAATCTGGACTGCGCGGAAGGCGGGATCGATGAAAGCCTGGCGCGTGCGGCCGGCGGGAAAGGAGAGCTCGTCCCGCAAGAAAAGCTGGTAAAAGGCGGCTACGGCAGGATTTATGATGTGGACGAGACCGCTTTTTCGGTTTTTGTACAGCATTTGAAGGATGCGTTGTGTACGGAGCGAGCATTTGTGTACGGAGAAGAGCGGATGATCACGCGCGCGGCGTCTTTTTGCGGGGCAGGCGTGGATGCGGGCGCGATCGCGTCGGCAAAGCGAGCGGGAGCGCAAGTGATCGTTTCTGCGGATATAAAACACAATTTTATTTGCGATGCGATGGAGTCGGGCCTGAATGTAGTGCAATTAACGCATTATGCAAGCGAAAATTATGGATTTAAGAAAATTTATCAGGAACTTAAAGACAAACTGGGTGTGCCTTGCGTGTTTTATGAAGACCGGTTTATGCTTTAAGAGCGGAGGTGTAAAATGATAGACGATTTGTTGAGATACCAGGAGGCAGACGGGAAACTTCGCGCGGTGGAACAAGCGATTTCGGCTACGGAAGAGCGAAAAAAGTATATGACGTCGCGTAAATTTTTGTCGGAAAAGGCGCCTGAAAAACTGGAAGCTCTGGATGCAAAAGCGGCGGAAATACGCCATTTGTATGAACAACTCGAAAAGAAGTATAAGGAAATTGCCGATACGATCAAGGATTATGAAAATCTGGATGAAATGATCGGTGAGCAGGGCGGAGAAATTTCCTTCTATAAAAAGAATGCCACGCAGATCTCGGATAATCTGCGCGGATTGAAAACAGAGATCAATAAGCTTGCGTCGATGATCGAGGCGGCGTCGGCGGAATATCAGACGGTGAAAAAGCAGACGATCGCCATGCAGCGCCAGTACAAGGAATACAAGGAAAAATATGCGGAAATAAAAGAATCGCATGCAGCGGAGATTGCCGAGATCGAAGCGGAGATGAAAAAACTGGCTGAGAAAGTTCCGAAAGATCAGCTGGAAAAGTATAACGCCAAGCGCCGTGAAAAATTATATCCCGTTGTTTGTGAGGTAAAGGACAACCGCTGTCCGCAGTGCGGAATGGAACTTTCCATTGCCGAGCTTTCCAAACTGGCGGAAGGAACGCCCATCGAGTGCGACAGCTGCCGCAGGACGCTTTTCAAAAGAAAATAGCGTACAGCGGATTTGAAAGGGTGAAAAAAAGAATTTTTGCTTGAGTTACAGGGTGAATTTAAAAAATCTGTTTGCGAAAATTCGTTAAAAAATTACGCATAAATATGATCTGATCAGCCCAAGGGCAGGCGTGCAAACATTTGCACGCCTGCCCTTGGTTTTTATGTGTGTAGAGGAAATTTTTTTGCATTGCTGCAAAACGACAAATTTTTGTAAGAATGCATTTTATCGGTGCGGCGTATTAAATGGAGAAATCCCGCATAAGAAATCTCTTTTGGCGCAAACTGATTGCATAGGAGTAAAAAGAATGATCAACCGTTTTTCTGCGCGGTCTTTGGCGCGTATTTGCAATCTGCTGGAAGCGGAATATCTTGCAGGGGAAAAAGCAAAGCTGTATGCAAACACTTTGACGGACAGCGTTCTGTCGGCACGGATGCGTACTTTGTCGCAAAATCATGCCGCAAGGTATTGTGCTCTGTTGGATACTTTGAAACAGCAATAGTTAAAAACAAGGGAGACGTATATGCAAAAATTGAGTAAAAGGGATGTATCGCTGAACGAAGCGGATGCGTTGTCGGATATGTGTGCGGCAGAGAGAGCCGTCTTGTTGTGTTATGCTGCGGCTTTGGAGGATTGCACATCAAACAGTTTTCATGCACAGCTCGTGCAGCAGTTTACGGAAGCGGCGTTGGATATGTCGTCGGTCAACGAAGACGGAGCTTTGCGCTGTGAACAGCCGATTGCGGACAGAGAACTGATGGAAAAGACGATCGCATTTTATGAGCGCAGGCGCAAAGAAATTTCCAGATGCTGAAAAAACAAGGTGTTTGTAAGGCAAATAAAAAACAGATAAAATCAGTTAAAATTTAATAAATTTAAAAGGCATTTTATCTTTTTTCAGATAAAATGCTTCTTTTTTGGACTGTTTTTTAGATAAAAGGCAAAATGCAGCAAGAGGTGAACGTTTTGTTTTTTTAATAAAAATAATTTTTTCACTATACAAACCCAATTAAATATGATATACTTGAGAATATAGCGGAAAAACGATCCGCAAATCAAAGCGGAGGCTTTTATGATTAAGAGAAAGGGGCAGATTATACGGCTGGATACGGTGAACACGACGCTTGCGATCAAAGCGGATACGGCAGAATATGTTTATTACGGGAAAAGGCTGAGCAGTGCTTCAGATTTTCAGGTATATGCAACCGGGATGCGGAAGCTGGTTTCTTCGCCCGGAAAGAGTAACTATCTGGATTACGGGGTGGTTTTGGAGAATGCGGACGGCGGATTTGCGGCGGATTTTGAATTTTCCAAATGCAAGATCTTGGCGGAAAAACCGGAAATTCCGGGACTTCCTTCTTCGTACGGGGAAGGTAAGACGCTGGAAATGAAATTTGTGGATGCCCCCACAAAGGTAGCGCTGTATTTGTATTATACGGTCTTTGAGGACAGTGATGTCATTGCGGTATCTTCAAAAATCGTAAATGCAAGCAGAAAAGAGATCCATATTCGCAAATTGATGAGCCTTCAGCTGGATCTGATCGGTTCGGATTATAATATCGTTACATTTGAAGGAGCATGGGCGCATGAGCGTCAGCGGGTGGAACGCGTGCTTAGCGGGGGGATCTTTGTCAACGATTCCAAGCGAGGGATGTCTTCGCATACGCGCAATCCGTTCGTGATGGCAGAAAATGCGGGCGGTGTTTACGGGTTTAATCTGGTATATTCGGGAAATCATAAGGAGACCTTTGAAACGGACGGGAGCGGGATCACACGCGCGTTGGTTGGCATGAATGATTTTATGCTGGACTGGAAGCTTTTGCCGGGGGAAGAATTTTATTCGCCGGAAGCGGTCATGTGTTATGCCGCGGATGAAGATGCAATGAGCCTGCAGATGCATTCATTTATAGCGGAGCATATTGTGCGCGGCAAATGGAAGCGGCGGGAGCGTCCTGTTCTGGTGAATAACTGGGAAGGCACGTATTTTGATTTTAACGAGGAAAAGCTGTTGGCGATTGCGAAAGCGTCGAAAGAAGCGGGAGCAGAACTGTTTGTTTTGGATGACGGATGGTTTGGCAAACGCAACAGTGATACCTGTTCTTTGGGGGATTGGTTTGACAATCCGGAGAAGACGGGAGGGGGGCTTGCAAATCTTGCGGGGAAGATCCATGCAATGGGGCTTTCGTTCGGGATCTGGGTAGAACCGGAGATGATCAGCGAAGACAGCGAGCTTTATCGTACGCATCCGAATTTTGCGATGAAGATTCCGGGCAGGGATCCGGAGCGGATGCGCCATCAGCTTATGCTGAACATGGCGGATGAAAAAGTGCAGAATTATGTGGTACGCACGATCAGTGATGTGATATCCCGCAGCGGAGCGGACTATGTGAAGTGGGATTTTAACCGTTCGCTGACCGATTGTTACGGAAAAGGCATCTTAGCCGGCGAATATTTTCATCGGTATATGTTGGGATATTATCGCGTCGTTTCGAAGATTATGAAAAAATTCCCCTTTGTGTTGTTTGAAGGCTGTGCCGGCGGCGGGGGAAGATTCGATTTGGGCAATCTCTGTTATTTTCCTCAGTACTGGACGAGCGACGATACAGATGCGCGCGAACGTCTCTTTATACAGCGCGGCACATCTTACGGATATCCGCAGACGGCGATGGGGGCGCATGTATCTGCATGCCCGAATCATCAGACCGGCAATACCAATCCGTTGGAAGCGCGTTTCAACGTTGCTTGCGGCGGCGTGCTCGGGTACGAACTGGACATGACGAAATTTACGCCGCAGGAGATGGAACAGGTAAAGGAACAAATCACGTTTTACAAGGCAAATCGGAAGCTGTTGCAGTACGGCGATCAATATCGGTTAGGCGGGAGCGGTACGGAAGGATTTATTACGGTATCCAAAGATAAAAACAGTGCGATCGCCGTAGTCAATCTGACCAAAATCCATCCGTCAGCGCCTTTGCAGACGATCCGTTTCAAGGGACTGAACCCGTCCGCACTGTATGAAATATCCGAACGAGGCGGAAATGTTTTGTTTACAGTGAGCGGTGAATTGTTGATGAACGGAGATTTTCCGCTTCGGAATATGTTTGATTTCGAAACAGTCTCAAAAAACAGCGGCTGTATTCTGAGCCGTATGTATATTTTCAAAAAACAAAAAGCGTAAAATCCTGGAACATCGGATCTGACTGAAAGAAAGTTTTTTGCTTTGTTTGTTGTTTGGTCTGCAAAGTGTTTGATCTTATGAAAGCGCAAAGATAAAAATATTTTACGGACAACAGCGGCAGGGCTTCGGTTCAAGTATTTATAAATCAAGGCACGAGGCG
>CASEWU010000227.1 GCA_949291725.1 uncultured Bacillota bacterium | reverse complement strand
CCGAAAGGTGCAGATGTCCGAACGTCGGCCGCAGGTTTGTTTCAAACATACGGGAGTATTCCTTGAATGTGGAAGGCTTCGTCGTCTGTTCTTTGAGTTTCAGCCAGTCTTTAGCATAATCCGCAAAGAGAACGGTTTTGGCAGTCCTTCGCTTGGGATCTGCAACGGGGATATCCTGTATCTCGGCTTGCCCGATGAGTTTCTCGATGAATTTCTTTTTCATCGTGTCAAAGTCTTTGGAGGCGACCTCGATGTTATACCCCTGCCTGCGGTAGCGGGCTTGGAAGAGCCCTTCGTAATAGCGGAACTTTAATTATGTCCATAAAAACATTCTTCGCTACTTGGATAGAAACCGGTTTCAAAGAAAATTATAGGGATATAGTTAAAATTCTCCAGATATTCTTGTCCGGGTTAATGGGAACACTATCTTACTAAAAAGAGGTAAAGAAAAGCAAAGAAATTTTTTTGAAAATTTTTAATCAAACGCTTGACTTTGGAAATAGAAGTGGTATAATATTAGCAGAACTTAGAAAAGAGTGCTAACACTTAAACAAATAGAGTGCTAACGCTCTAAAAGGAGATGATAAATATGAAAAATGAACTGACAAGGCGCAACGATTATGATTTCTTTGACGATTTCTTTCCTGCATTTTACGGCGGCAAACATTCGCAGAAGTATATGCGCACGGACATCAAAGAAGATGAAAACAACTATCTGATGGAAGTGGAGATTCCGGGCGCGGATAAGAAAGATATACACGTCGATTTGAACGACGGGTATCTGAACATATCCGTGAACAAGAGCGAAAAGTCAGTGGGCGGCAAGAAGGACAATTATATCCACCGCGAACGCAGTTTCTCGTGCAGCCGCAGTTATTACGTCGGCGACGTGAAGAAAGAGGATATTAAGGCGAAGTACGAAAACGGTATCCTGAACGTCACGATCCCGAAGGCAGCGGAAAAGAAAGCGGCAGAGAGCCGTATCGAAATCGAATAACGGCGTAAACAAAGAAAGGGGGAAGGCGTGAGCCTTTCCCCTTTTTGGACGTTTGGATTTTTTGTTCCTTGTTTTCAAGCGATTGAAAATTTTTCTGAATGTGCTATAATAGAAAGCGTTATGGAAAAGATGCCGCCGAAAGAAAAAATATATGAAGCATACAGCGCAATCGCAGACAGCCGCGTCGAAATGGGTGCAGGAAGAGCGAGAGTATTGTCTTCGGACAGCTCAAAGACATATACCGTGACCTGGGAAGGAGAGGAATACCGTTCAGACGATAACGCGACTTATTGGCAGGGGTATTCAGGGTATCCGGTCATCGCCGTGCTTATGTTGCAGGGGAAACTGCCGTTCCGAGCGGAAACCGCAGCAATGTTTTCAGGGATCGGGTGGAAGAAGCTGAATGAAAGACACAAGCGTAATTACGAAGCAGCGGTTAAAGAGGTGTTTGAAGCGTTGCCTTGCGGCCGCGATGAAAAAGAAAGAATCCTTTCCGATACCGAAAAGATTTATGCGGAATTGAAGCGGATGACAATCACGGTGAAGAGAAGCAAAAGGCAGAGTAGCAAAAGGAAATGAACGACACAAAAGTTTGCCCGCAATGCGGGGCGCGCAACGAGGGACTGAACTTACAGGAAACGGACGGGTTATATATCTGCTGTAAGTGCGAAGCGGTCATCGGCACGAAGAAAAGCAGTACAGAAAATAACAGGGAGGCAGAACATGAAAAACAATAAAGAGTTGATCAGCGAGATCATTAAGGACATCAAGCACGATATGACGGACGAGGAAATTCTCGCATTATTGGCGGGAAGTAAAATATCGGTGAATCCCGCAAAAGAGGCGAAAGGCAAAGTCTCGTTCGGGCAGCGCGCGGCGGACGCGATCGCAAAATTTGCGGGGAGCTGGGCGTTCATCGGTTCGTTCGTCGGGGTGTTATTATTGTGGATGATCCTGAATATCTGCCTGGCGGCAAACGCCTTCGATCCGTACCCGTTTATCTTGCTCAACCTCGTATTGTCCTGCGTGGCGGCGATACAGGCGCCCCTCATCATGATGAGCCAGAACCGGCAGGAGGAAAAAGACCGTCAAAGAGCGGAAAACGATTATAAAGTCAATCTCAAAACGGAGATACTGATCGAGGACTTGTATAAGAAAGTAAACCGCATACTTGCGCGGCAGGAGGCAATACAAAAATCTATGGAAGGACGAGAATACATAGATAGGGACGAAGAAAAACTTCAAAAAGCGGAGAAGAATGACAAATTGAAATGAAGACAACATTGCTATTTGTCCGCCATGGTCAAAGCATAGCGAACGAGAACGGAATTTTTGCCGGGCATCTCGATGTGCCGCTCTCTGAATTGGGGCAGAAACAGGCAGTCGAGCTAAAGGATTATCTTTTGAGCCGATATAAAATCGATGCCATATATTCGAGCGATTTGTCTCGCGCGTATGCAACGGTTTTACCGACGGCGGAGGCAATTAAAATACCGATTCAAAAAGATACGGCATTGCGAGAAATCGACGGCGGGAAGTGGGAAGGGATGCTGCAAAAGGAAATAGCAGTCGAATATCCGCAGGATTACGCTGTTTGGCACAATAATACCGGCCTTTCCCGGTGCACGGGCGGCGAGTCAATGCAGGAAGTGCAAAGCAGAGGTATAGCCGCTGTGGAGCGCATTGCGAACAAGCATTTGGGGCAAACGGTTTTGATCGCAACGCATGCAGGATTTTTGCGTGCAATGCAGTGTTATTGGAAAAAGTTGCCACTGTCAAAGATGAAAGACATAACATGGGTGCCCAACGCTTCGGTAACAGAAGTGCGGTATAGTAACGACGATTATAAACTCGTTCGTTTAGGTGAGACGGCTTTTTTAAAAGAAGATGTGACAAACCTTGTTAATATATAATTTGTCGTTGCTTAATAAAAGCACTAATATTCCATAACATAAAGGGAAAGACAGAGTCAAACCCTGTCTTTCCATTCATCATTCATCTTCTATGTCCGAATAATTATCTGAATTAAAGTTTTTCGACGGTTTTAAGTTTTTGGATCAGTTCGCGCGCCCGTTCCTTCAAATCTTCCGGCGAACCGTTATTATCGATATAATAGTCATATGTGATATCGAACACGCCTGCGTCGGCCATATTGGAAGTGATGTGTGGGATCGAGTCGCGCCGTACCAAAACGGATTTGGCTCCGTATTCTTTTTGGGCTCTTTCGATTTGCTCTTTTTCTCGCATATCGATGCATAGCAAGTCGAAGGAAGTTTCGCGCGTTCTGAATGCCTGCATAAGTTCAGCCATGGATTTATTTTAGCAAAAATTATATCTAATGTCAATAAGAAGCATCGGCTCTTCTTGTTAGTTCTTTTTTATGTTGTCGATTTACGGTAACTATGCTGAACCGCTTGCGAACCGCCCCGCGCATACCGCCGCGCGATTCCCGATTTTCTATCCGCGTTTCAGTTCGCTTTCGGCATCTTCGCTATCGT
>CASEWU010000226.1 GCA_949291725.1 uncultured Bacillota bacterium | reverse complement strand
GAATATCGACGTACGGATATCCGATGTACTTTTCAAAAGAGTTATCTCCGAGATGATCGGACACGTTCTTCGGCACTTTGCGGAGACGGTCGAATTCATCCCACGAAAACAAAAGTTTCGCTTTTTTGCCCTTGCGCAGCAGTGCGCGATAGACAAAATAACTGGTTGCAATATCGCGGAAATTCCCGATGTGCACGGAGCCGGAGGGAGAAATACCCGCGGCGCAGACATATTCTTCCTTGTCGGGTTTGCGGCGGATCACCTCGTCCGCCAATTTATCTGCCCAAAACATACAGACCTCTCTTTCGGTTTCATTCGCCCTATTATATCATATCTGCAGAGGGAAATCAAACCATTTTGCCCGAAACGGGCGTTCAGGATGGGATCGGCGCAAAAACCGGCTTGCGGTTCCGCGTCAGATCAGTTCAAAAGTGAATACGGCGCTCTCGTCCGTTCCGCCCCAGTTCTCTTTGACGGTGAGCGAGATCTCGCTTACCGTTCCGCCGACGGGGATCAGAAGGTTTCTGGAAAGATTGCGGTCCGTTCCGAAAATCTTTTTGCCGTCAGCGCGAAGTTCGAACGATTTGGCCAGGCCCGTCGGAACAAACATGACGGGATCTTCGTCCGAAGTGTTGCAGCGCATGCTGTGGATCTTTTCGCATTCGTGCATATCGCCGAAAGACTCGCGCAGAAGGTCGCTGTCGAAAACGATCTTTACGAGACGTACGGGCGCAGGTTCCCGCAAAGTATATGCGGCGGATACACCGTGTTTCAGGAATATCCTGTTCGTCTCGCCGCAGAGGTCCCTGTCTTTGCCGTTGCGCAGCAAATCCGCATTTTCCACGGACGGGGCAGACAGCGCCGCGCGCAAAGTCAAGCCGGACACTTTGCGGTCCACGCCGGGCAGCCAGCAATCGAGCGTGAGAAGAAGTTGCTGCAATTCGTCCATTTTCTCCCCTACGCCGCCGGGATCGCAGCCGTATTTATCCGCAAGATACGCCGCCGCGCCGACCGCCTGCCCGATCGTCGTGCACGTGCCCATCACGCGCGCCGAACTCATCGCCATATGCGTCAGGCTGATATTGCGCCCCGCAAAAAACAGGTTTTTGATGTTTTCCGAGTACAGGCATCTGTACGGGATCCCGTAGGGCTTGGAGAGAAAAATATTGTGGTTTGCCAGATCGCCGTAAAATCCGTCCGGATTATGATCGTCGAGCGGCCAGCCGCCGTAAGCGACCGTATCGGGGAAGATCTTTCCTTCCACGATGTCTTTCGCCGTCAGCACATAAGCGCCCTTCATCCTGCGGGATTCGCGTTTTGCGGCAAGAAATCCGAGGAAATCCAGTTCGTAATTGTCCGCGTCGAACTCTCCCGAATTTTTGATCGTATCCCAAATGCCGAGGCAGAGCGCGAGCAATTTCTGATTGATGTTTTCCGCATTGCCGATCACGTCGTCGTTTCCGCCGATCTCGATATACCAGAAATTTTCGTACGGATTCGTAAGATCGACGCCCCTGCTGCGCAATTTTTCCACGCTCACCTTTTCCGCCCAGTCGGGAGCGCGGAAAGGCACCTTGCGGGAAGTCCTGCGCGCCTGCATGAGGCAACTGTTCCCCATCGTCTTCATATCCCGTTCGGAATGGATATACATGGGTTCGCCGTATTCCTGTGCGCTTTCGCGCCCGTACATGAAATGCGCGCCCGTCAAAGGGGCGGTGATGCTGTCGCCCGAACAGTCGGCAAACAGTTTTGCCTCTACTTCGAATACCGTCTGCGTGGTCATCTGATAGGCCGTCACGGAACGGATCTCATCCCCTTCGGTGCACGCATCGAAACAGGTGCAGTTGAGAAGGGAGGTTATATTCTTTTCCCCTTTCACTTTTGAATTCAAGAGCGCGTTCCAAAGATTGAAATTTTTGGTGGGGTTGAAATAATAATTTTCCAGATTGAGTTCTTCCGCGATGCCCGTCTCTTTGAACCGGTAATCTTTTACGCCGCAGATCCACATGCGTATTTCGCCCGACGCATTGCCACCGAACACGGGGCGCTCCTGAATGAGCACCGTTTTAACGCCCAGGCGTGCCGCGGTAATGGCCGCGGATATGCCGCCATGCCTCCGCCGATCACGCAAAAATCCGCCGTGATCTTCTTTTTTGTCAATGCCATATCGCATCTCCCGCCCCTGCCGTGCAGGGAATCTTTTTATTTCCGATATTATAGCAAAAAACCGCACCGAAAGAAAGCGTTTGCGCCTTTTTTGACGAATTTTTTCCGCATACGGCAAAAATTTTGAAAATCGGTTGCAAAATCTCAACTTTTAAGGTATAATAGATTATGTAATCGATTACATAGCGAGGTTTTGAAAAATGGAAAAAGCAGCAAAGTGGTGGCAGAAAGCGGTCGTTTATCAGGTGTATCCCCGCAGTTTCTACGATTCGAACGGAGACGGGATCGGGGATCTGAACGGTATTTACGAAAAACTCGATTATCTGAAAGATCTGGGCGTGACCGCGCTTTGGCTTTCCCCCTACAATAAATCTCCGAATGCGGACAACGGTTACGACGTAAGCGACTATTACGACATTATGGACGAGTTCGGCACCATGGAGGACTTTGACCGCCTCAGCGAAAAGGCGCATCGGTTGGGCATGAAACTGATCATGGACCTCGTCATCAACCATACGTCGGACGAGCACCCCTGGTTTGTCGAAAGCAAAAAGTCGAAGGACAGCCCCAAACGGGACTATTATTTCTGGAGAGCGGGAAAAGACGGCAAAGAGCCGAGCGATGCGCGCAACATGTTCGGCGGCAGCGCGTGGAAATATTATGACGAAACGGGAGAGTACTGTTATCACCTGTTTACGGAAAAACAATTCGATTTGAATTGGGACAACCCCGCAGTGCCCGAGGAAGTCGTAAAGATCTGCAAATTCTGGATCGGAAAAGGGATCGACGGATTCCGCATCGATTGCGCCAACCTGTTGGGCAAAGATACGAGTTTCCCCTCTGTGGGAGGAGGCCCGGACGCCATTCTGAAACGGGATAAACAGATCTTCAACAACCCCAAAGCGCACGGTTACTATCGTTATCTGAACGAACAGGTCTTTACTCCCTGCGACGTACCCGCATTCGGGGAATGTTCGCAAGTGACGCTGGACGAGGCCGCCATGTTTTCCGACCCTGCGCGCAACGAGATCAGCGGCATCATACAGTTCGAACACGTAAAGATCGACGACGGCCCGAACGGAGAAAAATGGGCGGATGTGCCCTTTCAGCCCAAAAAACTGAAGGCCTCCCTTTCGAAATGGCAGACCGGATTGGAAGGACGGGGCTGGAACTGCCTGTATCTGGACAACCACGATCAGCCGAGACTGATTTCCCGCTTCGGGGACGACGGCAAATACAGAGAATTGAGCGGAAAAATGTTCGCGACCATGCTTCTCACCTTAAAGGGGACCCCTTTTATTTATCAGGGAAGCGAGATCGGCATGACCAACCTGAACCTTTCCTACGACGAGATAGACGACTGCGAAGCAAAAATGGCCATCGAGGAAAACAAGCGCACGGGTGCCCTTTCGGACGAAGCGATGCTGCGCGCCGTCAATAAGCGCGGGCGCGACAATTCGAGAACGCCCATGCAGTGGAGCGCGGACAAAAACGCGGGATTCACGACGGCGGACAAAGCCTGGTTCAAGATCAATTCCAATTACAAAGAGATCAACGTGCAGGAAAGCATGGCGCGCAAAGATTCCCTCTTCCACTACTATCGCAGGGCGATCGCGATGCGCATGCAGGACGAACTGTTCGCTTTGGGCTCTTTCCGCGAACTGTTGGCGGATCACCCTTCCGCATTCGTTTACGAACGCATTCTCGGCAGCGAAAAAGCGCTGATCCTGCTCAACCTTACGGGAGAAGAATGCGAAATCGAGTGCGGCGAACTGCCCGTATATGCGGACGCCGAGGTCCTTATTTCCAACTACGACGCCGCGGCAAAAGTTTCCGAAAAGATGCGCCTGCGCCCGTATGAGGCGATCGTTCTCAAAAAAGCGGACAATTGACAGGGTATAAACAAATCGTCATCACCTCCTTATTTATTCAAAAGACGGGCAATTTGCATTGCCCGTCTTTTTGTATTTTCGCTCCCGCCGTCGCCTCCCCACAGCGCGTTCCGGCGGATAGTCGCACTGAAAAATCATACGATAAAGATCCGCGCGTATAACGCGCGGATCTTTGCTTTTAGGGTAACCCCCGGCCTATATCGACGGCGGGCAGACGGCGGTTCAAAAAAGTCTGCCTGCCATGAGATTGCTGTTTGCCATATATACACGATGCTGCCCGAAAAAGCGGACTTGCGCCGAATAATACCGTTACGCTAGCGCATCAGTCTGTCCAGTTCTTCTTCTACGCCCCTCTTATCCGCGCGCAGGGTCAGAATGCGATGCAAGCCGTTCTCTGCGGGCGTAAATACGGAATAGCCCCTGCCGTCGAAAGAGACGCGGCCTTTTTCGCTGAGGGAAAAGAGTTCTCCGCATCCGACAGCGCCGTAATACGCCGCACAGGGATCCCAGGAAGCGCGCGTAAGGCCGCTTCTGATGTCGTAACATCTCCTCGCGGGGCTGCCTGCGGGGAGGTTCCGGCCCGTTTCAATATCGAAACCGACTTCAAACGGATTGTATACGACGGGCGTGGGCCATTCGTCGGCGACCTTTTGCGCCGCGGGGATATCCTGCTCTATATTCCATTCGATCGAAATATTTTTATCTTCGAAATAGGTCGCCTCCTCTTCGGGCAGAAACGCGCCGCCCATCACGACCAGTTCCTCCACTTTTTCAGCGGCCAACTGCAGGCCCGTCAAAGGGCTGCAATCGTCCGGTCCGCTTGCAAGAAAGCGCGCGAGATTGCGCTGCGGACCGATGGCGATGATCGTGGTCTTACCCTGCGTATCCGCCAGCGTGCGGCGCAGAAGGCGTATCGCGTCTTCCGTTTCGGGCGCGGCGCCGAATTCCTGTTTGATCTGCCGCGCATACCGATTGAAATCGCCCTCGCACATAAAGGGCTCGCCGTGCATGATGCCGATGGGCACTTTCATGCCGTAATAGGCGAGCACGCTCGCGATCGTGTGCTCTGCGCCCTCCATCGTCGTACAACTCGTGACGGCGTTTAAGGAAATCTTCTTTTCTTCGCAGAGGGTCTTGAGGAGGACGAGAGCGCCCGCGTCGTCGCAATCGCCCCCGATATCCGTATCCAAAATGATATTCTTCATGCCTGAGGCTCCTTTTGATCTATTTCACCATAATTTCAAAAGACGGCCGTAACTGATACGGCTTTCGCTTTTTGCCGTGCAAACAATCGCCCGCGCTGTTCGGCGCGGGCAGATGCCTTTGTTCAATACATTACAGATCGAGCAGAGCGGACAATACGACCTGCGTATAGATCCTGCTCATGTAATCGCTGGGATGGTTGATGTTGTCGCCCAAAAAGTCTTCGATATTTTTACGTGCACGAAGACTGCTTTCAACGCCGTGAACATTCGCAAGAAGGATGTTGGCATCCCCTGCGGCGATACCCGAAAGCGCGGTTTCGTACTCAGACAGGTTTGCCGCCGCAAGTTTGTTTCCGCTTGCAGTATCTTTAATCTTCGGATTTGTCTGCATACAGGAAACGAGGAGGATGGAGCAGTCGGGACTTGCGTCGCGGACATACTCGATCATTCTCTGAACGTTCGCCGTATAATTTGCAACAGGCGTGCCGGTTGCACCGCACCAGCCGCCGGCATCGTTCGCGCCGATCGCGATGATCGCAAGGTCAGCCGTGCCTTTCGCCGCTTCCGCCAGCGCAAATTTTGCCTTTGCATCCTCTTCGATATTATCATCGACCGCATCCATATTTTTATCGATCAGCCCCACGTATTCCGCAGAATGGATACCGGGCACCGCTGCGTTCGTGAGCGTAACTTCGCTGTCTGTATAGTATTCGATGCCCTGTTCGGTCAGATCTGCCCATTTGGGGAAGTCTTTGACGCCCGCGCCTGCGGCAATGCTGTCGCCGAGAACTAGTACGTTGAGCGCTTCGCCCGCATTCGCTTTCTTCGCAAACGTCTGAAGTTTATCTCCGCGGCCGTTTGCCGTGATCCCCTCATAACCATCGGTACGGATATAGGTTACCGTATAGTGGCCCTTGTAAATAGTCGAAGGCTGGTCACTTACGGGGCCGTTGTCGTCCGACCACTGCCCTTCTTCCACATAAAATTCATCGCGGGAAAGAGGCGTGATCGCACTGCCCGCCGGAATGGAGAGGGTTCCGTCGTCATTGAGGACGTAATCCTTTCCCTCTGTATAGAGCACGGAAAGGTCGTTGGAACGCACTTCGAGGACCTTCTTTGCAGGGAAGGCGAGCGTGACGGGATCCGTCGTGCCCTCTTCGTTCTCAAGAAGGAAAAAGCCCTCGCAGTACTGGATCTGCGTATCGTAGAAAGGAGTCGTAAACTTTTCGATATCCAATGAAGAGACGCTCAGATCTTTCTGCGGCGTGACGGACAACAGTTGTTCTACGGACATCATGGCAAGCACCTCGTCGTTGACGGCACTGTCTTCCGCGGAAACGGGAGGCGTGCCCGTATTTTCCGCCGTGTTTCCGTTCGGGTTATAGCCCGTAGCGGGAGGCGTACCGGGATTTCCGCCGCCGCTTTCGCCGCAGCCGACAAACGCGAACGCCATTACGGCACAGAGCATAAATACAAGAATTTTTTTCATGATTCAATTCCCCTTTGCATATAGCATGATTTTACGTATATCCGCATCCTGCCCGTTGATCAGATAAAACAGCGCCTTACCCTTTTCTTTGGGACGGATCTCGCCCGTTTCGGCGGGAGAGGTGAACAGGCCGAAATCGATCTCGATCCCGGGGCCCGCGACCCAGTCGTACAGGCGGAAGATATGTACCGTTTCGACATAGGGCAACTGCTCTCTGAAAGCGGCAAAGTCTGTTTTGAAGAAGGAAGCCTGCAAGGCATCCGCCTCCTGCTTGTTTTTGCAGCGGCCGCTGTCCACAAAGTCGAAATCGTGATACCCGAATTCGGTGATAAATACCTTTTTGCCGTCGTCGCCGTGTTTCTGCGCGACCGCGTACATCTCGTTACAGCCGTCCACGAAAATCTTGCTGTCGCCGCCGAAATTGTAAGGATGCCAGGACAGCACTTCGAAATAATGGTCCGCATCCGTATCGGCGGGAAGACCGGTCGGGTATTTGCCCGACTCGACGGCGGTATAGATCTTGTCGAGAAAGGCCGCGCAATCGGTGTATCCGAAATAAGGGGTGGGCGCAGGAAGCACGACAAAAGCGGAGGGATTCCCCTTTTTCACGCCGCGGCGGGCATAATAGCAGATATCCGCCGTGATCTGCGCCTTTTCGACGGGCGTATAGCAATAGCGCTCGTCGTAATCTTTTTCCGTAAGTTTCCCGTAGGGATAGTTCGGCTTGCAGATGAATCTGTGCATGTTGACTTCGTTGCCGACTTCAAAATACGGGATCTCGGGAAATTCGCGCGAAACGAGTTCGTAAGAACGCTCGATCATCTGAAGAAATTTCAGATAGCACGCGCTGCCGGGAAGAGGGATCTCGCTCTCTGCAGTGCGCTTGCCGTCGAAATCCGCGGGATACAGATAACTGTGGTTCATCGAGACGATGTGGGAGATCCCGCGTTCCGTCAGGCCGTTTACGTAAGAGTGATAGCGCGAAACGGCATCCTGATTGAGAGAGATCTCGTCATTCCCGTCCGAAACAAGAAGGTCTTTGTGATGCATCCACACGCGCATGCTGCCAAAGCCCATATTCCGGATCAGGTTCAGCGTTTCTTCGGGGGCGATCTGCTTATCGATCGCCCCTTCAAAAAGTTCGCAGATACCGAAAAGATATTTTTCGGGCTCTATTTTATAATTCAGTGTCTTTTTTGCTTGCATGTTGTAAATCCCTCAGGAAATCGCGGCGGCGGTCGATGCCTCAGCCGCATATTTATACAGCCCGCTCGCATCCGCTTCTTCGCCGTTGAAATAATGGAACAGCGCGAGCGCGACAGGTTTGGGAGAAGCCCCCTGCACCGAGTTCGGTGAGGTGAACAGGCCGAAGAAACGCTCGATGGAATCGGGTTCAAGCGGCGCCGTGTCCCAGTTGAACATACGGAAGGTATGGAAGGTTTCCACCCAAGGCAACTCCTCTTTGATCAAATCGATGGTCGCTACAAACGCACGCGCGATTAATTCCTGATTTTCGGGTACGTTCTGATCCTGCCAGCCAAGTTCCGTCAGGAAGACTTTTTTGCCGTCGTCGCCGTTTCTTTCGGCCACAGCATAAATGTCTTTGTTCGTCTGCACCCAAGTGTCGTCGGGCATGCCCCAACTGCCTACGTACGGGTGCCAGTTGAGCACCTGGAAATAGTTGTCCGGATTGATGTCCGCATATTCTTCGCCCGAAGGGAGATAGCGGGAATCGATCTGGTCATAGATATTCTGCAGGAACAGAGCCGTGGCGTATGCCCCCTGACCGTTGGTGTTGAAGATCATACCGGGAAGCACGGTGCAGGCATCGGGATTGGATGCCTTGACCCCCGCGTTCGCATACCAGCACATATCCGCCGTGATATACGCGAGATCGTCTTCGGAGAAAAGATACTGCGAGTTATCGGCATCTTCCGCTTCGCTGAATCCGTTCATTGCGACGAAACGTCCGTCCGCCCCGTTCGTTTCGTTGCTCGGTTCCCAATAGGTCACATCGGGGAACGCTTCCGCGAGCAAACGGTAACATTCCCTAAGCATCTCCATAAAGCGGACGTACTCCTCAAATTCGAGGTTCGGATCGGGCACGACGCACCCTGCCGACGCAGAATACCCAACGGGATAGAGATAGTAGTGATTCATCGCCGTAATGTGCGTGACGCCGTTTTCCTTCAAAAGGTCGATAAACTGCTGATATTTTTCCACCGCATCCGCTTTTAAGCGTACGGTATCGGAACCGGCGTCGCGTTCGCAAATGGTCGTAAGATGCATCCAGATACGGAAACTCTTCACGCCGAGTTCGCCGCACAGATCCGCGACCATTTCCATGCTGACGCGGCTGTCCATCGCGCCGCCCGCAACGTCTGCGGGGACTTCGCCCATGCCGAACAGATATTTTTCCTGCTCGATCTGATAGCCGAGCCCCGTCTTTTCTCTTTCCTTTGTACATCCTACCGCCGAAAAGACCATGCATACAGCCAGGAAGGCGGCAATGATACCTGTCAAAATCTTTTTCATTCTTCCTTATCCCCCTTCGTCGAATCGTCTGCGCCGTCATCCGAATCCGCCGGATCGCTGCCCTTCTGATTTTTCTTCTTTTTCAGAACAAGAACTATGACCACAACCGCTGCCGCAATCACGACAACAGGGATCCCTACGGAAAGACCTATGATCAGGCCGAGATTGTCGTTTTCGCCGAGCACAGGTTTCTTGTGCTTTCCGGGAGGTTCGTCTGCGGGATCATAATCGTCGGGAGGGATCACGATGGAACTGTCGAGAGAGTAGATATCTATCTGCTCGACGGTCATCGAGCCGCTCTGCGCGCGGAGGGAGATGGTGCCGTACGTTGCGGGCATATCCGACTCGAACGTGAACTGCGCGAGTTCGTAGTACTGCATCGGATCATCGAACGCGCGGCCGTAAACGGTCACGGTGCTGCCCATCACTTTCACGCGCACGGATGCCGTACCCTCGTCCAGTTTCAGATCTCTGCCAAGCGTTGCCGTGCGCAGATTGCCCGAAGCGTACAGGTTGCTGAGCGTCACGGTGTTATCCGCATTCACCTTGATGGAGAAGGCGTTTGCGTAATCGTGGCACTCGCCGAACACAAATTCAAACGCGCCCTGCACTTCGAAATCCGCAAGGAAGTAGATGAAATTGTTCTTCGTCCGCAGAGAGCCGCCCTCGCTCAGGGTAAGCGCTCCGTTCGCGACGTTGCCGGAAGCGATCGTGAAATCAGCGGGCGTCGCGGTAAAGTCTGCACTGACTTTGTCCGCAAGGTTTTCCGCGCTGCCGCGGTAAATGCCGCGCGCCGTGAACGAATCTTCTACAAACAGACCGAAAGAGTTGGTCAATTTATAACTGACTGTATAATATCCGGTCGCGGGAAGAGTCACTTTATAATCGTCGGTAACGGTGATCTCGTTATCCTCCGCATCGACGACGGTGATTTCAAGATCCAGTTCGTCCGCAGAGTCGATCTCGTCGCTCATGACGGAGGGAGTCAGATCGACCGCCTGCCCGACAGCAAGATAAGCGGGTTTATTGATCTCGAGCGTGGGTGCCGTGGGCACTTCTACGAGCATTTCAAAATCGACGAGCGAAAGATCCATCGTGCCGGACGTGGGACGGGTCACTTTGAATCCGTACGTTCCGACAAACGCAGTGCCGCCGTCATATTTGGCGGTAAGAATCACCGTTTCGCCGCTCTGCACGGTCAGCGTGCCGTCGGAAGCTGCGGCAAACTGCAGGGCATATGCGCCCCCTTCGCCTTCAAAAGCAGCCGTTCCTACCAGCGAGCCGCCCTGGTAAGCGGTGACGGCGTCCTTTGTGACGGTAACGGAATTTGACTTGTTGCCGAAAAGGAAGGTATAACTGCCGCCTCCGAGTGCCGCCGCGTTGACGTTGAAGGACGCGGAGAACATTTCCGGCCGCTCGGTCGTGCCGACCTGTTCGGGAACGGAGTATCTCGAATCGATCGTCGTTTCAACGTCCGCGCCCGCTTTTTCGTCAAATTTGGCGCTGCCGCTCGCATAGGTGCCGAAATCTTCGACGTTCACGTACTGATACTGTTCTTCCTTATGACCGATATACCAATTTTTGACTAAGTTTTCGTAGGTGTTTTCGGTGGAGAAATCGTCGCCGCCGACCACAAAACCGTCTTTATCCTTGATCACGAGATCGGAGAAGATGAATTCCAGCGGATTGCAGAATCCCACATAGCCGCCGATCGGGCTGCGCATGGTGAAGGTCGCGGAATGGACCGTCGCCGCGGGATCGTTCGCATAGACGAAACTCAGTTCGACCTTCGTCGAGTAATCGCCCTCTTGTTGCAGATGCATGGAAACGTGCATCTTTCTGCCGTATTCGTAGGAGACGATTTCCGTCGTGTCGAGCGTGGAACCGTCGCCCTGGCCATAAGTTATCAACGCGATCTTCCCGTCGCTGAAAGCGGGGAAACATTCGCTGCCCGTTGCGATCGTATTCGTATTGATCTTCTGTTCGCCCGCTTCCACTTTGTTCGGGTTGAGTTTCAGGCCGAACCAACCGGAACGGAGTGCCGTCAGATCGTACTCGATCGTATATTCTGCGCCGACGCCGCCGACGAGTTCATATCCCGTATAGGCAAATTCGCTCGGCCAACCGGAGCCGTAGTTGTGTATCTCGTTGCCCGTGACCACGCGCAGCACGCGCGCGCCGCCGTCACCGACATCTTCCGCCATGACCGGTTTCCAGGCATATCCGCTGACCGATGCACCGGCGGCGTTTGCTGCCGTTACACCCTTGGCGACGGAAACTTCCGACGTGAAAGTGTCTGCATAAACGAGGCCTTTCGCATCGCTGATCGTGACGTCGAGGAGATTGCCCTTTGCCTTCGTATCTTCAAGGAAGGAAAAGCCGAAATATCCTGCCGCATCGGCCGCGGTGAGAGAAAGCGTTTCGCTCTTGGTCTGACCGCCGCACGTTACCGTGATCGTGGAGGAGGCACCCCCTACCGCAACGGTCACGTCTGCGCGGGCATTCGTGATATCGAACCCGTAGTCTACCGCGCTGCCTGCACCGAAGGTATAGGACGTTGCGCCGAGCGTGAGCGTCTGCGCACCCGCGGGAGAAACGCTGTTCGTGTCGTCCGCCCCGAACAGGACGTTTACCGAACCCTGCATGACGCGGATGCCGAAACTGACCGTATAGGCATCCGACAGGCCGCTCCTCGTGTAAAAGAGGGCCGAACTTGTCTGCACCAAACTTGCAGCGCCGCTTTCGGCGGTATGCACCTGATCGGCGGTGAAAAACACGCTGTCGATAAACGCGCCGTCGCCGTAGTCCCTTTCATAATCGCCCGAATAAGTCCAGCCGTCCGAAAGAAAACTGCCGCTCTGCAATACATTATCCGTTTCGGCCGCAGCGTCCCCCTCCGCAGCGCGGACGGGCGCAGCCTGAGCGCCGATCCCCAGCGCAAGGGCCGCGGCGGTAGCCAGGCCGAGTATTCCTGCCGTAATTTTATTCATATGCTCCCCCCTTTATGCTCCGAATCCAATGTTTGTGATCGAGAAGTCGGTCAATTTGCAGTTCCCTCTCTTGCCGTCAAGCGTGTTGCAGGTGAGCGCAACATAACCGTAGGTATTCACGTTCGTAAACTTCGCACGCAGAATGCCGAGTTCGGAAATATCGTCTTCCGCACGTTTGACGTAAACTTCAACCGTCCTGTCGCTGACGATCATCACTACGTTATACAACGTGGTCGTATCCGCCCACAGGTTGATTTCGCAGGGTACGGAGGTCGCTCCGTCTTCCGTCTGCACGTTCATTCCGCTGATCGCCGTGGAAGAACCGTTATAATTGAACCATACGCAGGTCGCGTCTTCGTTGGCGGTATCCAGCGAGGGTTTGCCCAAAGCGATCCCGACAGCGGTGTTTGTAGGCGTATCCGTCGTCGTGAGCATGGACACGCTGAAACGCACGATAAAGTCGGAATACATCTGGTTTTTCGGGCCGAACGCAACTTTGCCCGTGGCGTTGACCATCTGCAGATAATCGTTGTCGTATTCCGAACGGTAAGGCGCAAGCGAAATGCCCGATCCGGACAGATACCATTCGCTGCGGTTGTAATAGTGCTCTTTATAGGTAAAGCCGAGTTCTTCGAACTCCCGAACGCCCTCGAAATTGATCGCCATATCCGATCCCGTGCCCGCACGATAGGTATAAACGCTGAGGCTGAAATCGTCGATGGCTATGTCGTTGGCGGTAACCTCGGTATTGAACGGTTTCGCCGTCGCGACCGCAAAATGCCCGTCGAACTTCATATCGCCGAACGTGACCGTTTTGCCCGCAAGTTGGACGGATATCTGACCGTCATGATATCCCGTGAGCAGGATCTCCGCACCTTCTGCGTTGTTCAGGCCGACTTCTTCCATGGTGAACGTCGCGTCGGACAGCGCGGCCGTTTCCTGGCCGTTGATCAATTTAACGAATTTAACGCCTGTCCCCTCTTTGCGAAGTGCGATCATATTGACCGAATCGGCATAATCGCCCGCGCCGGAAAGCCCGAACCCAACGCCGAAATATGCGTTGTCGTTGAGCGCTTCGGGGAACAGGGTGAATTCCATTTCAAACAATTTATCTGAACGGGTGTCGCACGCAAGCGCTACGTTCGAATACAGTTTGCCCTCTGCAACGCCGTCGAAAACGATGCGCTTCAAAGGCCCCACGAATACGTTTTCCTGCCCGTACGTATGCGTGACCTTCCAGTTTTTGGAGGGATCGCTCGAACCCGGGTAAACGATGCTGCCCGAAGAAAAATCGTCTGCAAAGACTTCTTCGCCGTCCTCGGTGATCTTGAAATTCATGATGTCTACGAACAGGCTATCCATGCTCGCAAATCCCATATAGGTGCAGGCAGAGACGTTTTTATACGTCTGCGACGTCGTCGGATCTTCCCCTTGCGGGCCGAACGAGAACTCGACGTCGAACAGCCTGTCGGAAGCATCTCCTACGGCGGTCACATCGAAGTAAACGCTCACTATATTTTCTCCCGTCGCGCCCGAAAGCGGTGAGGAAGCGAGCGCCTGCTCCTGATCCTCGACGATATTGGAGCCCTCGCCCACCCAGAAAGAGACGCTGTCTCTCGACATCATCCACATCGCTTCGGACTCGTAAAATCCTACGCCCGTGGAGGGTGCGCCGAGGAAGAAACCGAGCCACCCCTTCTGCTCTTTTACGCTGATATCGAAACTGACGGTAAAGGACGTACCGCCCTTTACTTCATACGTCTGCAACATAATGGCAGGCTGCCAAATTGTCATATCTTTGATGCGCATACAGGAATAGACTGCCTTCTGCTCTACGCCGGTATCCGCCGACCAGGACGAACTGAGTTCCTCCCCGTCGAAGTTGTCCGTCAATGTTGTCTCTCTCATCGACGTTGCCGCGACGCCGCCTGCCAAAAGAAGCGGGAACGCCGTCAGGCTGATACATCCTGCCATCAACAGGGCAGCCAATCTTTTTCTTTTCATCCTTTCCTCCTGATATTTTAAGATCAAAAACTCACGTCGGGCGTGAATTTATCCACGAGCCACTTGATAATAAACACGAACGGAGCGCCGATGACCGAGAACACGAGACCGATCGTCGCGGCGTTGATCGTTGCGCCTTCCGCGCCGCCGCTCGTATTGACCAGATTGTAAATATGCAGCGCGACGGTCATGTTTTTCCCTTCGCGTCCCGACGGCAGCAACAACATCGGCTGCGTCATAAACCCGAACATACCCATGACGCCCGTAAGGATAAAGGTGGTCACCGTCGGCATGACGAGCGGAAGCACGATGCTGAAGCATTCGCGCCAGAACCCGAGCCCGTCGAGCCTGCCCGACTCGATGACTTCGCGCGGGATGCGGAGCATGGCGCCGCTGATCAGGATAACGTTGGAACCGAGCCCCGCCCAGACGCAGAAAATCCATACGAGCGGCCAGGCATACGGTTCTTCGGTATTGAACCAGCCCGGAGACCAGTCGAAATACTTTTCGAAAAACATGGAGATCGGCCCGAAATCGGGGTGAAACATGTACTTATATTCCATCGTGAGGATAACGATGGAGATCATGGACGGGAAGAAGAACAGCACCCTGAACAGCCGCTCCCCCGGCACTTTTTTGAAGAAAGCGTACGAGGAGAAAAATGCCAGCGGCAATATGACGATCAGGTTCAGCCCTACCGACTTGATCGAGTTGATCATGGCGTTGAACAGACCGGGATCCTCTCCCAAAACCATCTTGTTGAAGAAATCTACAAATCTTGTGAATCCGTACCATTCATACTCGCCCGTGAGTACGTTGTAATTCTGAAAGGTCAACGCGATGGTGCGGAAATTGACATATACCCAAAAGACGAGGAAATTCGCCACGGGAAGCGCCAAAAGGGAGATGATAAACCCCGTCTGTTTGAGTTTATAGTGGCGCATCGAGTGCGCTCGCTCCCTTTTGACCTCCTCCTCCGACAGAGCGACGGTTGCGCCTTGCGCGCTACCGCCGGCGGCGGTCTCTTCCATTTTCCGATTCTCTTTCATATAATACTCCGGAATAAAACTTTCGTTAAAATCAAGCCAAACCGAGTTCCGACTCCCACTTCGGGAATTCTTTGCTCACACGGGTATATACGCTTTCATAGTTGGGACCGCCCGTTACCATGACCTCTTCGCCCGTCAGCGTTTTCAGTTTGGTGATCGCCGTCGTCAGCGTGACTTCCTGGAAAAGTTCGGGGCGCTTATACGTATAAATATAGGTGTTGAACGTGGGATCCTGCTGCTGTTTCAAAGAAGCATTTTTCGGGAACTCGAACAGGTTCGCGTCGCAGTTCATATACAGATTGAAACAACTTTGCGTAAATTCGGAATATTCTTTCGCGGGATCTTTATACGTGCTCGTAAGCGGGTTGTATTCGAAAGGACGCATCATGCCCGTGAATTCGGTAAATTCGACCAGCATCTCCTCACTGCAGAGGAATGTGAGGAATTCTTTGGCAAGTTCTTTGTTCGTGGCCTTCGCGGGAATAAACATCACGTCGCCCGCGTTCGCGTTGTTGATGACCTTGTCCTGATCCACCGTGATGCCGTCCAGCCCGAGAATTTCGAGATACGCATCGTCCACGACGGGGGTCTCCATCATGACCATGTTGAAATTTTCAGGCATAAAGTCCTTCATTTCGTTTTCCAGCCAACTGCCCGCAAAGCACATGGCCGCTTCGCCGTTAATGAATTTACGTTCGACGTCCGTCGTGCTCAGTTCTTCCAGACGGTCGGGGCTGTTCTTCCAGTTGCCCGTCGATTCGTCGATGACGAGATCGCGGATGATATCGAGCATGGCCTGAATACCCGTCTGCTGATAAACTTCGGCGCTCTGGAATTCCCAGAAATCGTAGAAACTGCCCTCTCCCGGGATGTTCGATTCGTCTACGCCCTGGATCTGCGCCCACCACACGTAACCGGGGAAGAGCAGCCAGTTGTAACCGCCGCCGCCCCAGGTAAAGGGAAGCACGTCGCCTTTGGCGTTGATGTCGTTTACATATTCCACGAGTTCGGAAACGGTTGCGGGAGGCTCCTTCCAGTTCTCGCCCGGAGTGCTGCGGCGGGGTGTGGATTCGAGGATATCTACATTATAGGCAATGCTGCAGGTAAGCACCGACCAGGGAATGACCCAGGGATAGGAATCGCCCTGCCCCGCGATACGCTGCATATAGCCGTAATTGGCAAAATCGTCGTCGAGATATTCCCCGACTGTTGTGGTGCCTTCGGACGTAACCACTTCCGCTTCATATACCTCGTTGAGCGGCTCAAGAAGTCCGGACTGCACAAAACTCGACCACGCGAGGTTCTGCGACATGATGATGTCGGGAACGTTGGACCTGAGATAGGTGGCCGCATTGTTGCGGATGTTCGCATCGTCGATCAGATCGACGTCTTTGACTTCGGGGTTCTGTTCCTGGAATTTCTCCGCCGCGCTCTCCAGCCATTCTTTGCCGAATCCGCCGATAAAGTAGCGGATGGTAAGCACGCCTTCCGCGACCTTCTTCTGACAGCCGGCGAACGCACCGAAGACACCCGTCGCCAGGATGATGCTCAGCACGACTACCAATGCTCTTTTCAGAAACTTCATGTTATTTTCCTCCTGATTAGATTCTGTTAGTTGGGTTCCCGTCGGTTGTATCGACGGGAATTTTTATATAAAAATTCAAATTATTTGCAAAGTCATCAGCCTTTCAGACCGCCGCCCATGTTCAGACGGATAATATATTTTTGGCAGGCGATGAAGAGGACGATCACGGGGACCGTTGCGATAATCATCGCCGCGAACAGTTTGGGGTAATCGCTCGAATACGGCCCGGGATTGGTCAGGGATTCGGAAAGGCGCTGGATACCGACGGCGACCGTGTCGTGGCTGCTGTAAAACATCAGAGGCCCCGTATAGTCGTTCCATGTGCCGATCATGCCGAGCACCCAGATCGCGGTGAGAATGGGCATCGCGTGCGGCACCATGATCTGCAAAAACACGCGCCAGTTGCTTGCGCCGTCTACATAAGCCGCTTCCGCATACGACCAGGAAATCCCCTTGAACATGCCGTAAAGCAAAAGGAAATTGAACCCGAATCCGCCCGTCGCCATAATGATCATGCCGGGAAGGGTGTCGATCAGCCCGAGGTCGAACATCAGTTTATACGTAACGGCGACCGAACCGGTCGTGGGTATGAACATGACCGAGATGGCGATGACGTAGATAAACCTGCGGAGTTTGAAACGGAATTTCGAAACCGCGTACGCCGCGCAGGTCGTGCTGAACACCCCCACGATCGGCTGCGTTAAAACGAGCGATATGGAGTTGAGAAACATCGTGCCGAAATCGAACGCTTCGAAAACGGCGGAATAATTCGACCAAAGGACTTTTCCGCCCATTTCCCAAGGATTGTTGAGAAAGATAATCTTGTCCTTCAGTGAATTGACGAACAGCCAGACGAGCGGAAAAAACAGAGTAATTGAATAGATGGAAAAGAGCACGCAGACGACGATGAGGATCGGCTTATGCGCGGGATCCATTTTCACCGCTTCGTTTTCGCGCTTTTCGATCAGATTCTTTTCTCTCCGTTTCCGCCACCAGTTTTGGAGACTTTCTGTAAATTTGCTCATAAAACCCCCTTTTCGGTCGACCCGCGCCGTATGAGTTTATATTGGCACATGACCGTTCTTGCCTTTTTGCCGTCAAGCACCCGCATCAACTGATCGACCAATTGGACGCCCATTTCGTATCGGGGCTGATCGATCGTGGATAATTTGGGTTTGACGAAGGTAGAATAATGCACGTTGTCGAAACCGAAAATTTTCAATTCGTCGGGAATGGATATTCCCATGTCCTGCGCGGCGTTGATAAAGGAGACCGCGATCTCGTCCGACGCGGCAAACAGAGCGTCGGGCGAGGCATCCAAAATCCTCTTTGCGACAGCACTGCCCTGTTCATAATTGTAACAATTGTTCACGACAAGCGATTCGTCTATCGGATATCCCGCGTCGCGCATCGCGAGGCGGTAACCTTGTTCCCTCTTGATGTTCGAGGGCGAAATCTCTCCGCCGCCGATCAGCGCGATGCGCTTTGCGCCGAGAGAGATCAAATATTTCGTCGCGTCGTAACCCGCCTGTATGTTGTCGATGTCTACCTGCGCGCAGGGCATGTCCTCGCGCGATTCGCAGCACCCGACGACGGGCAGGCCTTCGAGGAAGGAATAATCCCTTTTCCAGGGAGCGGACACGATGATCACGCCGCGCGCCTGTCTCTTTTCGATAAAGCCGCAAAAATATTTGAGTTTTTCATACGAGCCGTACGTGTTGCACGCCATTGCGCTCAAACCGTAATCCTTGCACCGGCTGTCGATCCCCTCCACGATATCCGCGTAGAACGGATTGTTCATGTTCGGCAGGACGACCAGCACGACGTCTGACTGCGCCCGCCTGAGATTTCTGCCCAGAGCGGATCGGACATATCCCGTTTCCGCGATCGCTTTTCTGACCGCTTCGCTCGTTTTCGGCGCCACGCTCGGATCGTCGTTGAGGACCCGCGATACCGTGGCAACGGAAACTTTGGCATAAGCCGCTACTTCTTTAATGTTCATAAGGTCCCTCTCGTCATAATGTAATCGATTACATTTATACTATATCACAAGTTGCGCGACTTTTCAAGACCTTTTTGAAAAATTCTTTTAAATTTTTTAATTTTTTTTATAACAGGCTGCTCCGGCCTACAGATTCCGCTCTACAAGGACGACCGCCGCGGTAAAATCGCGCATCCCTTTCAGGGTCAGGGAACCGTCCGAAAGTTCCGCCTGAACGCCTTCGGGCGCGAAAATCTGTTTGATGCGCATGGAGCGCAGGGCGGATTTTCCCGTTTTGATGACGGAGGGCGCATCTTCGAACGCATGCACGACGACGAGCGCTTCGTGGCCGCCGTTTCCGACACGGATACAGCCCTTATACCCTTTCGGATGCCTCTGCGAGGGAGTCTTTCCGATAAAATAGGTGAAACCGTCTTTTATGACGGGCACCGCAAGGCGATACGCCGCAACGGCGCGCCTGACGATATCCGACTGATGCGCGGACAATTCGTCGATCGGCCCAGAAAGGCACAATCTGCCGTAAAAGCCGCAGGCGAGCGTGTAGATCAGCCTGTCGTCGCTGTCGGTCGGGTGAAGCGTCGCCCAGACCTGATTTTTGACGGGATGAAGGACGCGCTGTATGTCGCAGGCCACGATGGGCTCTTCCGGCGCCTCATGTATATCCGAAAAGGACATCATGTCGCCCAAAGAAATGATCGACGGTTCGCACCGCATGCCGCCCGAGGAACACATCTCTACCGTAAGTTCCGGCATCACCCTTTTGACCGAGCGGTAAAAATCGTAAACGGCGTTCACGTTTTTCCTGAGCCCTTCCGCGGGCGATTCCGCCCCGTCGCAGCCGACGCCGATGTTTTCGTTATAATCGAATTTGACGTAATCGAAACAGTACTTTTTCAAAAATCCCGTGACGCCTTCGTCCAAACTATGCCGCGCCTTTTTATCCGTCATATCCAAAAAGACGCGCTCGAGGTTGCGAATCACTCTGCCGCCCCGTTTCAGCAGAGGCAGATCTTCGTTTTCGCCCTCGTACTCGAAACTTTCGGGTTCGAACCAAACGCCCGCGCGCATGCCGAGCGAGTGGATGCGCGACACGACCGATTCCAGACCGTCCGGATAATACTCCCCTCTGACCGACCAGCGGCGGCCGTTCTTGTCAAAGGAATATTCTGACCAGCCCGCGTCGATGACGAAAACTTTCGCGCCCAACGCGGCGGCCGCATCCATGGCGGGAATCAGATTTTTTTCAGAACATTTGCCCCAGTTGCGGCAATATTCGTTATACAGGACGGGAAGATCCTGTTCCGCTTCGGGGACTGCTGAGGATAACTGCGCTTCTGTCAGGTACTGCGCCGCCTTGTCGATGCCCCCGCTTACGCAGACGAGGAAGGCATGCGGCGTTTCCAGCCGTTCGCCCGGTTTCAGCGTTTTGCGCCAGTGGCCGAATTCATAGTCGGCAAGTCCGCCCGAAATATTGACGGAATCCTGCGCGAGATAAAATTCCATCTGCCACGAGCCTGCCCAGGCGAGCGACGCCGCCCAGGTCACGCGCCTTTCGCGGTCGGTGACCCCGATGAAGGGCATGAACTTTCTCGAAGGCATGCTTCCGATACTGCCGAATCGTTCGCCACGCACGCCGTAATTCATCCACGAGGGCTCCATCAGGAGATCTGTGGCGGACATTTTTTCCAGTTTCGCTTCCGCGCTCCACTGGCTGCGCATGCGGTAAATATCGATGGAATCGGAAACATTATCCATGCGGAACGGCGTGAGCGAGCCGATCGAAAAGGAGGACAGCATTTCGAGCGTGATCTCGCGATCGGAATCGTTGCCGTACACGGTATAGCATTCCAAAAAGCGATCGCCGCACTTTCTTAAAAGGTGATGTTCGGCAAACTGCCCGTCTTCGCGCTCACAGCGGGAAACGATCTCCGTCACTTTGCCCTTCGTCTTTTTCGTCTGCCCGACGTATTTCAGGGCAAAAGCCGAGCGGGAGTTGCGCATCGACTGCCCCGCTGAATACTGCTTGTTCACTCTGTCGCCGAAGACGTGCACCTGGATCGCACTGTCGGGCGCGCTGTAGTTTCTTTCTTTTAATATAAGTTTGTCTTCCGAAATATATTTTTCGGAATCGGACGGTACCAAAGTAAATTGCAGGCTGCCGTCCATGACCGTATAGACAGCCGTCATCTTGCCGAGACGGTGTTTTATGATTTCGTAATTTTCCATGCAGGCCTTTCCCCTATCGCCTTGGCGCCTCCCGCCCCGAGGGGCGGGAGGTTGCCGTCCGTTAAATTTCGTAAATAGATACGTTATCCAAAGCCAATTTTCCGCCATCGATAGTTTGCATTGAAAGCCATAATTTTACTTGAGACGAACCTTCGGGAACTGTAAATTGTGCAGAGAAATTCACCGTTGAGCCAGCCCCGTCAAAATTGAGCGTTGCAAGTGTAACATTAGGATTGCTGTCTATTTGATAGAATACATAGAATCCAGACGAAGCGACATCTTCTACTAATTTAACCAAGAAATTGATCTCATACGTTTTACCGGCCTCAAACGGAATACCGTTGAAATTTAATCCGGCCCAATTGTTAGTACCGTTATACGGTTGCCAGAACAAGCAATGGCCGCTGCCGCCTTCGGGTATATGTTCGGGCGTTTCCGAATACTGCATATCAAATGTACTGTTACTACCGGAACTGAATGAGATTTCTTCACCCGTACCGACCCAATCTCCTTCATGCGTGACCTCGAAATTATCTTCAAAATCTTCCGACGCGATGAGCGTAGGCTGTGTAAAAGTCAATTCGAAGGATGCGGTATAGTCGCCCGCCGTGACGGTGATAGTGGTTTTGCCTGCCGTAAGAGGCGTTACCAACCCCGTGGAGGCGTCGACTGTGGCAACTTCCGGCGCGGAAGAAGCCCAGGTAACGCTGTCCGCAGACGCTCCGCCAAAGAGTTCATAACCGAGTTGCACCGTGCCGTCGTCTACCCGAGCAGAATTGTTTGCGGGCCTGCCCGTGATGATCACGGAAGGGACCTCTTCATACGTCACGTTGTCAATGGTAAACTGAGCCAATATATCCTGTTGTGAAGATACAAAAAGCAGAATTTCAGGATTTTGTCTGGAAACATTGATTTCAAGAGAAATCGTCTTGCTCTCTCCCCGCGCAAGCGTAACGCTCGTCGAATAACCTGCCGCATCATTTGCTTCCAGTTTCAAATTAATCGTACCGACATCTGTAACGGCGCGCACCGTTGCCGTAAACTTATACCTGCCGCCAACGACTAAATTTTCTTTCGGTGTGAATGCTGCTCCGGGCCATTGGGCGCCACCCGTAAAGGAGACGAGAACCGCCTTGCTTCCTCCGTTTTCAGGAATTTCTTCCGTTTTATCCGTTACGGAAAGCGTTGCGCTATTGCTCGTATTTACCGTATAAATATCGCTCGTAATTTCAGAGCCGGCTTCCATGCCTTCGAAATCTTCTACGATCGCGCCGGAGGTCACGTTTACCGTGAACGTATCCTCGTAGTCGACCGAGCCGACCGTAACGGTAGCGGTACCTTCGCCTACTGCTTTGATCGTAAGGGTATTACCGGAAACGCTGACTTCTACGACACCGGTAGGACCGGCAGACGCGCTGAGCGTGCCGCCAATTTCGCCGGTCACAACGATCTCGACCGTCTGCTCATCACCGATCTTCATGTTTGCGGGAGGATCGACGAGTTCAACGCCCGTGCCGAGCACTTTCAGCGTGAAGTGATCTTCCACCTCCTGCCCGTTCACGGTGATCTTTGCCGTGATGACAGTTTCGCCCGCTTCTTTCAGCGTGAGAACATTATTGCCGTCCACAAAATCCGCGACCGACGTCGTGCCCGAAGTCCATACGATAGAAGCGCCGTCGATATTCGTTGTGGCGGTCAGCGTGAGCGTACCGTTTTCCAAAATCACCATATCGTTTTCGGGACGGTCGATTTCGATCGTGGGAACGATATCGATTTTAATATTGTCCATCGCGAATGCCATTTCGCCCGCTGCAGAATTGATGGCAAACACTTCCAGACGGAAGGACGCAATCGTTTCGGGAACGGTAAACGTACCCGTAAGTTTTCCGCTTTCGTTTTCCGCCAAAGTCACTGCCGGCGGATTGGAAAGGGTTGTTCCGTCGACATTGATATTGCAATACAATGTCGCGCCGCCCGTGAGCATACGCAAGTCGATACTGAGCGTATACGACTCACCCGCTACGGGAAGAGCGCTCGGCGTCAACTGTGCGCCGGGACATCCGTTCGTGGTGCTCACCTTCAAAGCGTTACCGCTGCCGCCGGCGGGGACCTCATTCGTATCGCTCGTCAAATCGACCGTTACGTGGTCATAATTGTTTTTGATCAAAGAATAGTTGCCGCTGCCCGAAGAATTGACGATCGTAGCATATTCGAAGTCTTCATGCAGAGGATCAAGCGCCGCTGAGACAGTCAGTTCGAAAGAGTCGGAAACGTCTTTCCCTGCAACTTTCAGGGTGATCGTGGTTTTGCCCGCGCCCACCGCAGTCACCGCGCCGTTTTCGCCGATCGTGGCGACATCGGGGTCAGAACTGCTCCATTCGACATCGAACGCAACCGCTTCCGCAGGCTCGAACGTATAATCCAAAGTCCAGGAAGTCCCCGCGCGCAGCGTATTGCCGTCAGGTTTGTTACCGATGGTCACACCGGTGACCTCGACAGCGGCCGCACCGACGAGAAGGGTGAATTTATCGCTGACACTCGTCCCCTTTACCGTAACGCTGATCTCCGAAGCGCCCGCGCCGTGTACGGTCACAAGACCGTTCGCGTCGACCGTAGCGACGGAAGAAGTGGAAGAATACCACTCGACCGCAAAATCGGAAGCGTTGTCAGGAGCATACGTGTAATCGAGTTGAATGGGTTCTGCGCCCACCTCGACCGTGTCGCCAGCGGGCCTGCCCGTGATCGTGATCGACGAGACTGCGACGGCGCTGTCTGTGACCGTCAGAGAAAAACTGTCTTTCACGCTCGCGTTGCCGATCACTTCGGCGGTGATGGTCGTGCGCCCCGCGCCCGATAGGGTCACAAGGCCGTTCGCATCGACGCTTGCCACAGACTGCGTGTTCGAACTCCACTTGACGCTGAATTCCTCTACATTTTCCGTCGGAGTATAACTGATACCCAACTGAATGGTGCCCGTTGAAACATCCACCTCTCCGTCCGGCTTGCCCGTGATCGTGATCGACTGCACGGGAACAGGCGTCGTCGGAGTCTGCGGGGTCTCATTTTTATCGCACGCCGCAAATACGGCTACGCTCAAAGCGACGATGGCAATAAAAACAAAAATCCTGCTGATCCAAGTACTTTTTCGCATCTTATTTCCTCCCTATTAAGATTCCTTTTTGCATGGTATGTAATCGTTTACATTTTTTTGCAATAAGTAAGGCCGACAAATTTTATTCCGTTTTGCGGCCCGACATGCGACATTATCGTAAAATGTAATCGATTACATTTTTTATTGTTTATATAATATCACACTTTTTTGGACTTTGCAATAGGTTTTTGAAAAATTTTTTCGAATTTTTTCTTTTTTTTCAGTTTGCCGCGCAACGGCCCTTTATATGCCTTTTCTGCCGCATAATAATCATCCACGTGCAAAGCACGTGGTTTTTATTTTTCGGGCATAGCCCTTGTTCACTGGCGTAACGCAAATGCGTTTTTTTGTTGGCCTGCCAGCCATGCATTGGTTACTTGCTACCCGTCAACGGGTCTCTCGGGTCAAAGATGCTCAACTGGTCTGCTTCCTTGTCCGTCTTCAACTGGTTTGCTACATATTCTTGTATCGCTTTCGCATTCTTCCCTACCGTTGTAACCTAACTTTATGGACACTATCTGTCAAAGAGAAGGAACAGATATAAGATAAGCGTATGAGTTAGACAACCCATACGCTGATACAATATAAATGACCGAGAAAGTGCGGGATTTGGATTGGCACTTTCCAAGTTCCGTTACCTAAGCTATAATGGAAAGGTATTTAAGGTCTGGCGGCCCATACGTTGTGCTTGCACGCACGTGATAAAAGACTGTCAGCCGGCTTTCCATTATAGCGTTCGGTTTCTGCAGGTTGGACTTCGCGTCCGTGTAACAAATCAGATTGAATCGGTAATGGTTCTTGTCGGTCACCTGTTTACAAATCCATATCAGAGAGGTCACTTATGAACGCTGTCGGCATCGATGTTTCCAAAGGTAAGTCCACCGTTGCCATCCTGCGCCCCGGCGGAGAAGTTGTCGCTTCCCCGTTCGAGGTTTCTCACAATCCAAGGGAACTTAATGAACTCGTCACTCTCATGAAAAGCCTGGATGGTGATACCAAAATCGTTATGGAGTACACAGGCAACTACTATCTTCCCGTTGCCCTGTTCCTCCAAAAATCCGGGTTGTTCGTTTCCGTCGTCAATCCTATTCTCGTAAAAGGCTACAGCAACAAATCTTTGACCGTTCGCAAAGGCAAGACGGATAAAAAAGATGCCGTAAAACTTGCCGCCTTTGCTTTAAACCGCTGGAATGAGCTGCCGCTCTTTTCCTCACGATCCGACACGAGAACTTTGCTCAAAGCCTTTAACAGACAATACAATCAATACAACAAACTTAAAATCATGCTCAAAAACAATCTCATCTCTATTCTCGACCAGACTTTTCCCGGAGCTAATACTCTGTTCAGTACCTCCACAAGAAAGATGGACGGACACGAGAAATGGATCGATTTTGTCCTCAGATTCCCGCATTGCGAGTGCATTTCCAAGAAATCTTTCTCCGCTTTTTCCAAGAGCTATCTTTCATGGTGCAGAAAATGCGGTTATAATTTCTCCGACTCAAAAGCGAGGGAAATTTATGTATTCGCATGTAACAGCGCTCCGTCCTTAGCCGATTCGGCTGCCGCTCACACTCTTGTGTCTACGGCAATTCTACAGCTAAATACACTCAATGAAACGCTTGCCTCTCTACAGAAAGAAATGGATCTTTTGGCAAGTTCTCTGCCGGAGTATGATACTGTAATGAGCTTATTTGGCGTTGGATCCGTTCTCGGCTCACAGCTTATTGCCGAAATAGGCGATGTTTCCCGTTTCTCCAATAAAAAAGCTCTCGTGGGCTTTGCAGGCATTGACGCTCCGCCCTTCCAGTCCGGCAATTTCAATCCGCAGTCACGCTCCATCTCCAAGCGCGGCTCTGCCGCTCTACGCAAGACTTTGTTTCAGATCATGTTTGCCATCCTCCAAAACGCTCCCGCAAACGAGCCTGTGTTCCTTTTCATGGACAAGAAACGTACCGAAGGAAAACATTTTTACGTCTACATGATGGCGGGTGCCAACAAGTTTTTACGCATTTACTACGCTCGCGTAATGGAGCACCTGAATTCGTTACAAGAGGCTGCTTAACTATACTCATTGTTGCTGCCGTTCGAGCAAACGGCTTTTTTACCTTGCGCTTTTTTGCCCGTAAAAAATTTAGATTTTTCTGCTTATGTTTACTTGACTTTTATTTGCAGGTCTTTATCGTTATTTATTGGGATTATTGAGTTTGTAGCGCAGAACAGATGCAATATCGACCTTATAGACAATATCTATCACGCGCTCTTTACCCGTATGCTTCGGATGACCGCCTACTACCACACGGTCTAAAAGCTCATAGCACATTTCGCGGGTAAGTTCCGGCGCTTCGAGATATTTCTTTATGTTCCGTATAAACTCGTCCGCGCTCTGTATCGTGTTTGTCGTTTCGGTAAGTTTTGCTTCCAACTCCGCGATTTCCGCATTGACTTTCTTCTGCTCTTCGGAATACTTTTGAATAAAGCCGATACAGATATCTTCCGGCATTTTTCCTTTCAGCCTGTCTTCATAAGCAAGCTGCATCAGGCGGGATAATTCCTCCGTGCGTTTACGCTTTGCCTGCAATTCCTTCTTGGCGGATTTAATCGCCTTATCCGCAAACTCGGCGTTGTGACGTATAAATTCCTCGCGGATAGTCTTTTCATCCAAAGCAATTCTTTGCGCCATTTCGCGTATATCGTTAAGAACTATCGCCTCTATATCCTTTGCCTGTACGAAATGGGAAAAGCAATAAGACTTCCCCAGCCGTACATGATTGCCGCAGTTGAAATTGAAATCTACTTTGCCGTTACGGTTGATGGAATTCATCTTCATTTTCCCGCCGCAGTCTGCACAATATAGAAACCCCGACAGCGGATGCGTATATCCGCGCTTTGTTTTCCTGCCCTGCGCTACGGATTTCTCCACTTCACGCACTTTATCCCAAAGCTCCTGCGATATGATCGGTTCGTGCGTATTGCAAACTATAACCCACTCACTTTCATCTTTTATATAGCGTTTGTGGTTCTTATAGGAAACCGTACCGTCGCGCTGCTGCACCATATGTCCCAGATAGGTAGGATTTTGTAAGATACTGTTCACCCCACAAAACGACCATAATCCCACATTTTCTCTGCGACCCACGACTCCGTACCTCTCCAAACAATATCTGCTTGGATTCAATACCCCTTCGGCATTCAGGATATCCGCTAT
>CASEWU010000225.1 GCA_949291725.1 uncultured Bacillota bacterium | reverse complement strand
CTGCAAGACCGTTCTTTTTCCCGTTTAAAAGCTTTTCTTCCATTTAAGAAGAACCTCCGATATTTATTTGATATCAAAATAATATCATAAAATAAATAAGCTGTCAAGGATATTGTGAAAAAAACAAAAAAATTATTTAGGATGATCCTATTTAAGGTTCAAAAGGGGTAGCAATTATTGAGAAAAAACGAGTTTGCATTGGCCAAAATCCGACCTGAATATTGTTTTTTATAAAAAAAACGACGATGAATGCATGCTATAATTGTATCACAATTTCGGGGAGGAGAGGGGATGGTTGTTTATCTGGACTTGCTCATTCTCGATAATTTTTGTGCGGATGCGGCATTGCTGTATTGTGCGGTCAGGACGGTGAAAGGGAACGCGAAACTTTGGCGGATCGCATTGTCGGCTTTGCTTGGCACGATTTTAGGTACAGGCTATACCATCCTGTGCCTTTATTATACCGTGCCGGGAGCGGTGGATTTTATTATTAAATATTCGGTAGCGGCGCTTCTTCCGCTGACTGCGGCAGAATTTAAAAAGAAGCGGACATACGTGCTTTGTTCGGCGGCTTTTTTAGGGTATATGTTTGCGTTTGCCGGAATTCTGACTGCGTTATTCGGCGGAAAGATGAGTGCAAGCGGGGATACGCTGATGTATACTGTGTACGGTATCCCGTCCGGGGGTTTGGTGATGGCGTGTGTCTTATTTGCTTTGATAGGGATCAGGGTCGCCAAAAGGATATCCGAACGCGGAAAAGTTCTGTCGTGTACGCTGGAATGTTCCTTGTATTATAAGGAGAAAAGTGTTAAAGTACGGGGATTTGCGGACACAGGCAACAGGCTTCGGGACAGGTATGGCAAAGAAGTTGCAGTTGCCGAGCGGTCGGTCGTTTTGCCTCTGTTTTCGGATTTTTCAGAGCGGCCGGATTATGAAAAAATTCAGGTGCAGACAGTAAACGGTAAGTCGGAATTTTTTATTTTTCGTATCGATCGCATACAGATATATTTTGAGGGCAAGGAGCATACAATAGAAGATGTGGCGGTTGCGATCAGTCCGCAGCCGTTGGTGGGGGAATACGAGATCATTTTACCCCCATCATTTGCGAAAGAAGAATATTTTCGGTAGCGGAGGTGCAGGTTATGCTGAAATCCATTCGGGCATCGCTTATGAAACTCGTACAAAAGCTGAAAGGGACAGAGAATGTACTCGATTACATATGCGGAACAGAAGCATTGCCTTTGCCGTTTTCGGCGGAAGAAGAATCGGATCTTCTTTGTAAACTTTCCGCAGGCGATGAAGAGGTGAAGTCTTCGCTGGTCGAACATAACCTTCGCCTTGTCGTATACATTGCGCGCAAATTTGATAATACAGGCGCGGATTCGGATGATCTTGTATCGGTCGGAACGATCGGATTGATCAAGGCAGTAAATTCGTTCCGTCCCGATAAAAACATAAAGCTGGCAACTTATGCATCGCGCTGCATAGAAAATGAGATTTTGATGTATTTGAGACGCCTTGTCCGTGTGAGAAATGAAGTTTCGTTCGATGAGCCGCTTAATACCGATTGGGAAGGAAATGAATTGCTGTTGTCGGATATTCTCGGTACAGACAGCGACAGCGTTTACAAAGATATAGAATCGGGGGTAGAAAAAGAGCTTTTGCGCAGCGCTCTTGCCCGATTGCCGGAGAGAGAGCGCAGGATCATGAATCTTCGGTTTGGTTTGGACGGCAGGGAGGAAATGACGCAAAAAGATGTGGCCGATCTCCTTGGAATTTCTCAATCGTACATCTCAAGGCTGGAAAAGAAAATCATTGCGCGTTTGAAAAACGAAATAGGAAAGCTGGTCTGAAATTTTAGTGGCATTACTCCTCTGAATACTTTTGCCGCGTTCTGCCGCAGTCTTATGGCTGCGGTGTTTTGCTGTGCTTCGAAAATCCGCTTGCAGGGATGTATCGGTTCGAAATATTTTTGAACTGAATCTTTTTTAAATAGAGAGCTGTAAAAACATTCATTTCATTTTCAGGATCAGCACTTAAATCGTACTTTTTGGGAAGATCATTATACGAAAGTAAACCATGAAACGCGATTTATCGACAATATTTATCAAGTACATCGTTGCAGAATATGGGGGAATCGTGAATTTGCGAAGAGGAATTTGTTAGAAGTATAAAGGGCGACCGAAAAAAAGTTTGTCATCATTTTGTAGGTACGCATGTATAAAAATGTGTCAATGGCGCATACTCCCCACAACGATAGACAGTTGCGGGGAGGTGATTGTTTGTTACAAAAGGTCGTGATCTGCGGCGTAGATACTTCGGGGTTACCCGTCTTGACCGCGCAGGAAAGCGATGCGCTGATGCGTCGTCTGAAAGAAGGGGATGCGGTCGCGAGGGAAAAGTTCATAGTCGGCAATATGCGGCTGGTCCTTTCGCTGGTCAAGAGATTCTGGGCAAAAAATGCGAACGCAGACGATGTTTTTCAGGCAGGTTGTATCGGTTTGCTCAAAGCAGTCGATAATTTCGATTTAAACGTCGGCGTGCGCTTTTCGACGTATGCCGTGCCGATGATCATCGGAGAGATCAAGAGATATCTTCGGGACGGGAATTCGTTGCGCGTATCAAGGAGTATCCGCGATACGGCGTATCGCATTTTAAAGACGCGCGAACAGCTGGAAGCGGAGGACAAAGAAGCGACGATCGCAAAGATCGCCGAAGCCATGCAGGTGCGGGAAAGAGAAGTGGTGTACGCCTTGGACGCAATTTCCGACCCCGTATCGCTGTTTGATCCCGTATACAACAAGTCGGGCGATGCGCTGATGCTGATGGATCAGATCGGCGACGAAAAGAATAACGACGAAGTATGGACGGAACACGCTGCCCTCGCCGAAGCGATGGAGCATTTATCGGAGCGGGAACGAAAGATTCTGCAGCTTCGTTATTATGAAGGAAAAACGCAGACGGAAATATCGGACGAAGTGGGTATATCCCAGGCGCAGGTATCCCGTTTGGAGAAGAATGCGATCAACTCCATGCGCAGCGGAATTGCATACGATTATTAAAGGAAGAAAATCGTTGTCTCTGTTTTGTTTTTATCGGCATAAAAAGACGGGGCGCAACCTGTCTGCAAAGAACGGAATGCAAGAATAAGAAAAGCGAGGAGGCGGG
>CASEWU010000224.1 GCA_949291725.1 uncultured Bacillota bacterium | reverse complement strand
CCTCCTGCAGATCTTTTTTCCGCGCCGCGCTCGTCGGGCATCGCACGCAAACCCGAAACGGCGGTAAATGCAAATGCACTGGAAAATAAAAAGGCGGCGGGGGCGCTGTTTATGCGTTCCCTTCGGAAAAACGTAAAGAGCGGCGTGCTGTTTACGATGTGTCAGGATCTGGAGACTTCGTTCGAAGGGGATACGTTCGTACTTACGACGGACAACGAGATCATCGCTTCGCGGCTGAACAGCGCGGAAAACCATAAGAGCCTGCAACAGGCGTTGGAGGCGATCGGGATCCATGATTTTGTGGTAAGGCAGAAAGGAGAGCAGGCAGATCCTGCAAAAGAGCAGATCGAACAGCTTAAGCGAGATTTTCCCGATACGGATATTGAAGTGAAATAAAAATTTTGCGGCAAGATTCACGGCGGACGAAAGTTTACGGGAAACTTGTAGGATAAACGGCGCAGCGTGCGCGGAAAAAGATTGATTGAAAAGGAAGGACGAAAATATGGCAGGATTCAAAGGCGGAATGGGTGGCGGAAACATGCAGAACCTGATGAAGCAGGCGCAGAAAATGCAGGAACAGCTGCAGGAAACGGAAAAACTCCTGGAAGACTGGGAGATCGTGGGCACGAGCGGCGGAGAAGCGGTGGTCGTGTACATGAACGCCAAAAAGAAGATCGACGGGATCGAACTGGATCCGAAAGTGGTCGATCCCGAAGATGTCGAGATGCTGGAAGATCTGATCATGGCGGCGATCAACGACGGCTATAAAAAAGCGGACGAAGTGTACCAGGAAAAGATGGGCCCGTTCGGCGGAATGGGCGGCATGGGAGGCCTTTTTTAAACAATGCAAGTGTACATTGAACCGATCGGAAGGCTGATCAACGAGTTTTCCAAACTCCCGGGGGTAGGCAAAAAGTCTGCCCAACGGTATGCCTATAAGATCATCAACATGACGGAGAGCGAGGCGCAGGAATTTGCTGCCGCGATCCTGAACGTAAAAAAGAAAGTCCGCTATTGCAAAGTATGCGGAAATTTTACGGAAGATGAAGAGTGCGAGATATGCCGGCAGCGCGATCACCGCGTGATCTGCGTCGTCAAAGAGCCGAAAGATGTCATCGCACTGGAAAAACTGCACGAATACAAGGGCGTTTATCATGTCCTGCACGGAGTGATCAACCCGATGGAAGGGATCGGACCGAACGATATCCGTATCCGCGAGCTTCTTGCCCGCGTGGGGAAGGAGCCGGTGGAGGAAGTGATCCTCGCGACAAATCCCGATGTGGAAGGGGACGCGACCGCTCTGTATATTGCCAAACTTTTAAAACCGCTGGGAATCAAGGTTACGCGGCTCAGCAGAGGGATCCCTATCGGTTCGGAGATCGAATACACCGACGATGTAACGCTTTCGCGTGCCTTCATCGAACGGAAAGAAATTTAAGTTTACGGCAAAATAGTTTTCATTTCATAGGTACGTATTTTAATTTTATTGACAAAAAACAGGAAATCGGAGGGGAATGGATTGAATAAAATATCGGTGCTGGGCTGTGGAAGATGGGGCTCGTTTATTGCATGGTATCTTGCGACGAAGAAAGGAAAAGAAGTCTGGTCATGGGGGCCGGAGGGAGATTATTCGTACGAAGTTTTGAAAAATACCGGCAGGAACGAATATGTTACTTTGGATAAGAGCATTGTTCTGACCTGTGATCTTGCGAAGGCGGTGACGCGCGCGGAAATCATCATTATTTCGATCAGTTCGCAGGGGGTGCGCGGATTTATCGAGAAGATCAAGGCTTGCGGAGACGTTTCCGAAAAATATTTTGTGCTCTGCATGAAGGGGATCGAAGTGGAAACGGGCGAGCGCCTTTCGCAGATCCTGATCGATGCGGGCATTGCGAAAGATCGGATCGCGGTCTGGGTGGGACCCGGACATATCCAGGATTTTACGGCAGGCATTCCGAATTGCATGGTGATCGACAGTTACAACGTGGAACTGAAAAAAATGCTGGCAGACGATTTCAAGAGCGATCTGATCCGTTTTTATTACGGGAACGACATCATCGGCACGGAAATCGGAGCGGCGGCAAAGAACGTGATGGGCATCGCGGCGGGCGTGCTGGACGGCGGCGGCATTTCTACGCTGAAAGGTCCTCTGATGTCGCGCGGAGCAAGAGAAGTTGCAAGGTTGATCAAGGCTCTCGGCGGCAATGAGCTTTCCGCATACGGATTGGCACATTTGGGCGATTACGAGACGACACTCTTTTCGCATCATTCGCACAACCGCATGTACGGGGAAATGCTCGTGAAAGGGCAGAAATTCGAAAAACTTGCCGAAGGCGTCATGACGGCGGCGGCAATGAAAAAGCTGGGTGAAAAATTGGGCGTGGAACTTCCGATCACGGATGCGGTCTACGATATCTGCTTTACCGATTCGCCTTTGAACAATAAAGACGGCAAAAATCTTTGCATGGATATTATATTGAAATTGTTCTCGCGCGATACAAAGTTTGAATTTTGAAAGAAAAATTCCGTTGAAAAATAAGGAGAAAGCGGGGAACGAAACCCGAACGGATTGAATAAAATAATAAAAGCAGAAAATTGCGCCGCCTTGCAAAGAGCAAGGCGGCGCAGCGGCTTTTGAAAATATTCAATTTTTTTGCTTTTCTGTTTTCTG
>CASEWU010000223.1 GCA_949291725.1 uncultured Bacillota bacterium | reverse complement strand
GTTGAAGATGGATGACGAACGATATCGTTTTTTGGCCGGAGTGGATTCGCAGGCGTATGCGCAGTATGTGAAATGTCCTGTTCTGATGTTGTGTTCGACAAACGATGAAAAGTTTGATGCCGACAGGGCTTTTGATACCTTTGCCCGTATCAATCCGCAACAGGATAAGACGTTTTACTTTGCAGTGCGGTATAACGGAAAGATCGGCAATACCGGAATGAAAGATCTGGATCTTTTTGCGGATAAGTATCTGAAAAGCCGTGAGGTCTTTATTCCTTCGCCGGCGGAGATCAGTATCGAAGAGGATGACGGGGAGCTTGTTGCCAAGATACGCTCTGACCGAAACGGGGAAATGGTATATTGTGAAGTTTTTATGGCCGAAGACTGTCCGGATTCTTCATCCAGAGACTGGACGCGCTGTGAATTTAAGCGTGAAACGGAAGAGAATGAACAGCTGTTTCGATTGAACGCATATAAAGGAAGCGCACGTGTGTTTGCTTTTGCAAAAGCGAAATACAGTTGCGGATTTGCGGTTTCTTCCAAGATTGCTGTCAAGAAAATCGACAAGCAGTACTCGAATCTGACGGACAAGAGCAGGATTCTATACAGCAGTATCCATCAATTTGACAGTTTTGTGTTTGATAAACCGGATAAAAACGTGCTTGCGGAATGTTTTTTGGACAGCAAAGCACCGACGATTTCCATGATTGAAGGACCATTTGGAATTCAAGGAATTTATTCTTCGTACGGACTGCGCTTTTACAGAATCAATGACCCGAAATACAGACCTGATCAGAACGCTCTGTTGAAAATGGATCTGTATAGCCCGAAGTCAAATATTATCCGGCTTTGCATTCTTGCGTCGAAAAATGGACTATCGGAGAAATTCTATTGCAATCTGAAAGTTACGGGCGGAGAATATTGGGCCGATCGGGTGCTTTCCCCGAAAGATTTCAAAACGGAGGAAAATAAGGCATTGATGCAATTTTCTGACGCCATTTATCTTTCATTCTCTTCGGATGAGACTTTTTGTGTGAATAATTTGCTTTGGATTTAAAAATTTCACGGAATTTACTTTTTATAAGGTAAAAAATATGGTATACTCTTTAGGAGATAAAGTTATCACGAAGAAGAAGCACCCTTGCGGAGGAAATATCTGGACGGTGATTCGCACGGGGGCTGATTACAAGATTAAATGCGATAAATGCGGCAGGGTCGTGATGTTGTCGTATCCGGAATTTTTAAAGGCGGTCAAGCAAAAGGCGGTATCCGATGAGTGAACGTACGAATTATAAAGAATTGATTGAAAACCGACGTTATCCGCAGCGTGAAACGATGTCAACCATTCGTTTTTTTGCTGTTTTGCTGGCGGTTTTTGCAATCTTTATTTTCGTTTTTACAAATGTATTGATCGGTGTTCAGGTAAACGGATCGTCTATGGAGCCGACTTTATACGGCGGGGTAATGGGTTCGGACGGAAAATATCACGGCGGTGATTATTTGTTTGTCAATACTTTGGATCGGCCCGATCACGGAGATATCATTGTGTTTCATGCGACCCCGAATATCAGCAATAACAGCGAATTGATCAAAAGGGCTATTGGCTTGCCGGGCGATGCGATCAGAGCTCAAAACGGGGTGTTGTATCGTAAAAACGCCGGAGCAGATTCTTTTGAGGTCGTCGAGGAACCTTATCTTGGCGAAGTATGGACGGAAACGTTTCCTTCGCCGGGAGAGAAGAGAGACTATATTGTCGACGGCTGTATTGTCGTTCCTGCGGGGATGGTCTTTGTTATGGGAGATCACCGCAGTGTAAGCAGCGACAGCCGATCATTCGGCCCCATACCGATGGACAGCATTGTCGGGGTGGTAACCGGGTGGTCATTGAAAAACAAAAAAATTTTGACCGCCGTTTTTGGATTTTTTCAATTCGGATAACGGGGGAAAGGGAGTAAACGGACTATGAGCGACATCGTAATAACATCTGACAGTACCTGCGACCTGAGCGAAGAACAGCTCGAAAAAAACGGGATCAGTCTGATGCGCCTGAGTGTTATTCTCGGTGCACATACGTATAAGGACGGAGTGGACATCACGCCTGCAGATATTTTTCGTTATTTTGACGAAACGGGCGAACTTCCGAAAACGGCGGCTCCGAGCACGGAAGAATATATCGCATTTTTCAAACAGTTTACGGACGCAGGCAAGACAGTCATTCATTTCGACATATCAGCCAAGGCCAGCGGTTCTTACGGATTTGCGGCGACTGCGGCGAAAGAATTCGGCGGCAAGGTATTGGTTGTGGATTCGCAAGCACTCTCGACGGGACAAGGTTTGCTTGTGATGAAAGCATGCGATTTGAGAGAAGAAGGCAGATCCGCACAGGAGATCTATGATGAGGTCATGTCGCTGCGCGGTAAAGTCAATACTTCGTTTGTTCCGGACACACTGCTGTATCTTTACAAGGGCGGACGTTGCTCTACGTTGTCCTATTACGGGGCAAAAGTTTTGGCGATACACCCTTTGATCGATATGAAGAACGGAGAGCTTTATCCGAAAAAGAAATATATCGGAAAAATGTCCCGCTGCATCCGCAATTATATTCATGATCTTGTATCGGAATATCCTTCTTATGATAAGCGACGCTGTTTCGTTACGCACAGCAATGCAGATCCCGAACTGGTTGAATTGGCAACATCGATGGTGAAAGAGCTGTTTGATTTTCAAGAGATCGATGTTACGGTGGCGGGAAGTATCATAACGAGCCATTGCGGAAGAAACACGCTGGGAGTTTTGTTTATTACAAAATAAAGCAGGAGAAAATTTACATGACAGTTGTTTTTAATGATGATGACCTGATTTCGGCTTACAAACAGCAAAGAAATATTTTGCGCGGATTTTTAGGCGTTACGCTCTTTTTTGTTGTCGTGTGCATTGCGTGTCTTGCTTATTTTACGTCGCTTCCGTACAAAGATCCGATGCAGCCCGTTCCGCAGGTCATAGTGAGCGTGGTAAGTTGTTTGTACGTTGTCTTTGCTTATGTTTTTATGGGAATCAAGTTTCATCGTGCGCGCAGATATTATAAATTGATCAGTTATGTTTCTGTCGGTATGAAACAGGTCAACAACAGTATATTTTTGCGCTATGAGGAGCCTGAATTGCGCGACGGAGTGGATTTTTATGTTCTGATCTTTTCCGAATGGAGCAAGAAAAAATCGGAATACATGGACAGAAAGATTTACTGTGATAAAGAAAAGCCGTTGCCTAAGTTCCAAAAGGGAGATGAGGTATGTTATCTTACGCAGGGAAATGTGATCATAGAATATGAAATCGTGGGACATGATGAAAATTTTGCGGCGGAAAAAGAGAAGGAAGATGCCAATCGAAAACCGCTGCGGATAGGAGAAGTGAAATAATGCGCGCAGTAGTAACAGTAACGGGAAAGGACAAGATCGGGATCATTGCGAAAGTCAGCAGTTTTCTTGCGGAGAAAGGAGTGAACGTTGAGGATATCAGCCAGACGCTTTTGCAGGATTATTTTGCAATGATCATGCTGGTGGATGTAAGCGAACTGAAAATGGAACTTTCAGAGCTTGCAAAAGAATGTGAAGAACTTGGGCGGAAGATCGGTATGTCGATCCGCATGCAGCATGAAGCAATTTTTAATGCTATGCATAATATCTGAGAAGGGCCGAAGAAATGTTTAATAAAGTTGAAGTATTGGAAACCATCGATATGATCGAAAGGGAACACCTTGATATCCGTACGATCACGATGGGTATATCGTTGTTTCCTTGTATCGGGGCGACCGCTGAAAAGACTGCACAGAACGTATATGAAACGGTCTGCCGAAAAGCGAAAAATATAGTAAAAGTAGCACAGCAGCTTTCGGGAGAATACGGGATCCCGATCGTAAATAAGCGTGTGTCTGTTACGCCGGTAAGTTTGATCGCCGCACCGTTTCCGGAGAAAGCCGGATTGATCGGAAAAGCCTTGGATAAGGCGGCAAAAGAACTCGGGATCGATTTTTTGGGCGGATATTCTGCTCTCGTACATAAAGGTACGGCGGACTACGAAAAAATATTTATCGAAGGCATACCCGAACTGCTTGCCTCGACAGAGCGCATCTGCTCCTCGGTGAATATCGGATCAAGTAAATCCGGGATCAATATGGACGCCGTTAAACTTATGGGTGAAGTTGTGAAAAAAACGGCGGAACTGACAAAAGATCAGGATGGTTTAGGCTGTGCAAAACTGGTTGTTTTTGCAAATGCCGTGGAAGACAATCCGTTTATGGCAGGAGCTTTCCATGGGGTCGGCGAGAGCGGTACGGTCATTAATGTAGGGGTATCGGGCCCGGGCGTAGTCAAGCATGCTCTGGAAAATATTCCCGATGCAAATCTGACCGATGCGGCGGAAACGATTAAGAAAACAGCCTTCAAAATTACAAGAGCAGGGCAGTTGATCGCAAAGGAGGCGGCTAAGCGTTTGAATGCCGAATTCGGTATTGTGGACCTGTCTTTGGCGCCCACTCCCGTAATGGGGGATTCGGTTGCGCACATTCTTGAAGAGCTCGGACTGGAATGCGTGGGCGGACATGGTACGACGGCGGCGCTCGCCATGCTGAACGATGCAGTGAAAAAGGGCGGCGTGATGGCGAGCTCTCACGTTGGCGGTTTGTCAGGTGCATTTATACCGGTCAGTGAAGACATCGGTATGATCCAGGCTGCAGAAAGAGGGCTGTTGAATATCGATAAATTGGAAGCTATGACGGCAGTTTGTTCTGTAGGATTGGATATGATCGCGATTCCCGGGAAAACGCCCGCAACGACGATCAGTGCTATTATTGCGGACGAGGCGGCGATCGGTATGATCAATAACAAAACGACGGCAGTCCGTGTAATTCCGGTGCCGGGAAAAGATGTCGGCGACAGTGTTGAGTTTGGCGGATTGCTCGGCCGAGCTCCGATCATGCCGGTCAATACGACGGACAGTTCAAGGTTTATTTTACGCGGCGGCAGAATTCCTGCGCCGATTCATAGCAATAAAAACTGATATTGGAGATGTAGTATGGAAAGAAACGAAGTAGAAAACAAATACAAGTGGAAGACAGAAGATATCTTTGCTTCGGATGAAGCATGGGAAAAATGTTATTCGGAAGCAGAAAAAATGCTCGATTTCAGTAGGTTTGAGGGAAAACTCACCACTGCAGAGAATTTTGCCGAATATTGCAAATGTTCGGAAGAAGCGGGCAAAAAAATCGAACGGCTGCATTTGTATGCACATATGCGCCATGACGAGGATTCAAGAGTTGCGAAATATACGTCGATGCAGGCGCGTGCGATGTCTTTGTATGTAAAGTTCTCTTCTGCAACATCTTTTGTTGAGCCGGAGCTGACTTCGCTGAGCGATGAAACTCTGGAAAGTTTTTGTAAAGATGAACGGCTCAAAGATTACGATTACTTTTTGCGTCAGTTGATCCGCAGCAAAAAGCATATTCTTTCGGCGGCGGAGGAAAAACTGCTGGCATCCGGCGGTGAGATGTATGCTCAGTTCCGCAATGTTTTTTCCATGATCGACAATGCAGATATCAAGCTCGGAGAAGTGGAAGATAAAAACGGCGAAAAAATCAAGTTGACGCACGGCGTATACGGCGTTTTGCTGCACGGGACTGACCGTGAACTGCGTAAGAAGGCGTTTGAAACATATTACGCTGCTTACATCGGATTGACAAATACGATTGCGGCGACGTATTACGGAAATGTTTTGAAAGACGTATTTTTGTGCAGGGCACGCGGGTACAATTCCTGTCTGGAACAAGCGTTGGACGGAGAGGATGTTTCGGCCAGCGTTTATGAAAATCTGATTTCTTCTGTTCATGAAAACCTGAAGGACATGCATGATTATATAGCATTGCGGAAGAAGATTCTCGGGCTCAAAGAGCAGCATATGTATGACATATATGCGCCTTTGGTGGAAGATGCGGACCTTAAACTTTCCTATGAAGATGCTTGTGATCTTGTGGTGAAGGGGCTTGCTCCTTTGGGCGAAGAGTATTGCTCGCTCCTGAAAAAAGGCTTTGCGGAAGGCTGGGTAGATGTCTGTGAAACAGCCGGAAAGAGAAGCGGTGCATACAGTACGGGGATGTACGGACTGCATCCGTTCGTGCTTTTGAATTATCAGAAGACGACGCACGATGTCTTTACGATTGCCCATGAAATGGGACATTCGATCCATACGTATTATTCTAACGAAAATCAGCCGTATGCGAAAGCGGACTATCGTATTTTTGTCGCGGAAGTAGCCAGCACGGTCAACGAAGTTTTGTTGCTGAAATATATTCTTGGGCAGACGAGTGATCTGAAGATGAAAAAGTATCTGCTCAATTATTTCCTGGATACCGTTCGCACGACATTGCACAGGCAGACAATGTTTGCAGAATTTGAATATCTTGCACACGATGCCGCTGAGAAAGGGACTCCTTTGACGGCAGAATATTGCAACAAAATTTACTTGGATCTCAACCGTCAGTATTATGGCGATGCGATCGTGCATGATAAGGAAATTTCGTATGAATGGTCAAGGATCCCTCATTTCTATACTTCTTTCTATGTTTATAAGTATGCGACGGGGATCATCAGCGCCATTTCGATCGTAAGCCGTATTCTCAAAGAAGGGGAGAAGGCTGTCCGTGATTACAAAAAATTCCTTTCTTCCGGCGGAAGCGATAGCCCGGTCGAACTTCTGAAACTGGCAGGAGTTGATTTGACAAAGCGCGATGCGTTTGATGCGGCAATGAAAGAATTCCGTGATACTCTGGCGCAATTTGAGTCATTGTCCTGATTATGATACAGGGTTTTTATAAAAACAATCTTGCGGAATATAAGCGCTTCTGCGTGTTTCATTTGTTTGTGGCACGCGGAGCGCAATCGCTTGCTTATCCGATCTTGTTTTTGGGGCTGGGAATTGTATTCTGCGTTTTTGGCGGCCTCAGCGGCAACAAAATTCTTTTTTTGGGAGCCGGTGCGCTTTTTGCTGTTGCGGTGATCATGCCCTTTGCAATGCAGGCACTGGAGAAATCAAAGGCAGAAAAGCGCGTACGCGCCAACACGGTTTTTTTAAAGACGCAGCAATTTTTTTGTTTTAATGAAACTTCGATGTCTCTGAAACTGAAAGTTGCAGACCGCGAAGAAGAATATGAGATCCCATATACGCAGATTGCGAAGATCTATGAGCGAAAAGATTTGTTTTACGTATATATCGGGAAAACGCAGGCCCTGATCGTTCCAAAAAACAGTTTGGAAGGAGGGTCGGCGGATGACCTGGCTCAGATTTTCCGCACAATAGGGAAGCGTTTTAAAGAAAAAAAGTTACTCAGGGAAAAGACAGCGGTTTAAGCCGCGGGAGAAGTGATCATGGCAACAAAGACGAATGTTTTGCCTAACAATCTGGAAGCGGAACAGGCACTACTCGGATGTTTACTGATCGATAACGATACGCTTACGGATATCCTGGATAAATTGTCGGAAGATGATTTTTATCAGGAATCGCATAAGTTGATCATTGGTGCGATGAAAGCAACGTTCAATGCCCGCAAGCCTGTAGATATTGTTACGCTCGCCGATCAGCTGGAGAATGATAAAACATTGGAGAAAGCGGGCGGGATTACCTATCTGACCGATCTTGCCAGAATCATGCCTTCGGCAGCAAATTACAAGACATATTTTGAAATCGTCAAGCGGGACAGCGTACACCGCAGATTGATCCGTTCTTCGCAAAAGATCATTGAAGAAGCGATGAACGGTACGGATGCGGCGGACAGCATAGCATTTGCAGAAAAACAGGTTTTCGATATTTCGAGGACAATGGATACTTCCACGCTGGTCGACATGCGTGAAGATGACAGCTATGACCAGGTTTTGAATAAATTCGAGGTTATTTCTACAGATAAAAATGCATTGCGTGGTATTAACACCGGATTTACGAAGCTGGATAAAATGACGAACGGGCTCCAAAAATCGGACTTCATCGTATTGGCTGCGCGTCCCGGTGTAGGTAAGACGACGATCGGTATGAATATTATTGAGCATGCGGCGCTGTGCGATAACCGTGTTTGTGCAGTTTTCTCTTTGGAAATGCCGCGCATTCAGCTGGCGCAGCGTTTGCTGTGTTCCTATGCAAGAGTAAGTATGTCCAAAGCTCTTGCCGGAGAGCTGACGCAGTCGGACTGGAAAAAACTCTGGAAGGCGAGTGCGGATCTGAAAAAAGCGAAAATTTATATCGACGATTCGTCTAAAATCACCCCGGCGGAAATTTTGTCAAAGTGCAGGCGCTTGAAAGCCAGAAAAGAAGGACTGGATATTATTATGATCGACTATATCCAGTTGATGGGAAGCGGAGAGCGCAGGGCGGAAGAAAACCGCCAGCAGGAAATTTCGTCGATAACCCGAAACTTAAAGATCATGGCAAAGGAACTTGACGTGCCGGTCCTTGCATTGTCGCAGCTGCGAAGAATATCCTCGAAGGAAGAACCGCAGCTTTCAGACTTGCGTGAGTCGGGTGCTATCGAACAGGACGCCGACATTGTTATGTTTATTCACAGGCCTGATGTTGCGGCAACGGAAGAAGAGATAAAGAGCGGCAAAATCATTAAGGATGCGGCAGACCTTATCATAGCAAAACATCGTAACGGTGAATTGGGCAGGGTGAAACTCAGATTCAGGGGCGATCAGGTTCGGTATGTGAATCCGCCGCCCGGATTTTTACCGGATGAGCCGGGTGAGCCGGAGTCGAGAGATCGTTCCGACTCAGATGATTATGACGAAGCTTTGCAAGAGATGGAAAACGGCGGCGCAAAATATTCAGATGATGGCAGTGATTCACGAGATATACCGGCACCGGATGATTTAGGGTACGGAGAAGATGATCCGGGTTATCCCGATGACGATGATATTCCGCCGTTTGATCCGGATGAAATACCGCCGGACGGGGTATAAAAATGGAAACAATTATAAGAGGAATAACGCCGGATTCATTGGCCGAGGCAAAAAGAATTTTGTTAGAAGGCGGTGCTGTCGCGTTTCCGACTGAGACGGTGTACGGCTTGGGCGCAGATGCGCGGTCTGACGCGGCGGTTGAAAACATTTATCGGATCAAGGGCAGACCGCAGGATAATCCTCTGATCGTCCATGTGCATTTGAATTTTGATTTGAATTCATTGGTCTACGATGATAAACCGTATGCCAAAGTTCTGCGTCAAACTTTTTTACCCGGACCTTTGACGCTGGTATACCGAAGCAAAGGCCGTGTCAGCAGCAGGGTTTCTTGTGGACTGGATACTTTGGCGGTACGCGTTCCGTCGCATCCGGGTGCGCAGGAGTTTTTACGTTATGTCAATTTACCGATTGCTGCGCCTTCGGCAAATATTTCAAAGCATGTCAGTCCTGTTTCGGCGGAACATGTCTATTTCGATTTAAACGGGAAAATTCCCTTGATTTTAGATGGCGGTGCTAGTTCCGGAGGTATAGAGAGTACTGTGTGTGACGTAACGGGCGAATATCCTGTTATTTTGCGCCAGGGGCTTGTTTCGAGAGAAATGATTGAAAAAGCGGTCGGACGGTGCGAAGTGTACGTTCCGAAAGAGGGCGAGCAGGTCCGCTCGCCGGGCATGAAATATAAACATTACGCGCCTAAGTGTAAAACGCGACTTTTTGATGATCCGAAAGCTGCCGTTGCCGCATTCGAAGAAGAGAAAAAACAAGGCGGCCGTGTGTACATTCTTTGTGAGAGCAAATATGCAACGTTGTTTCCGTCTGAATATGTGCTGGATCTTGGAACGACCCCCGAAGATATGGCGGCAAGACTTTACAGTTTGCTGCGACAAGGAGAAAAAGTCGCGGATATAATTCTGGCTGTCAGACCGCAGGAGACCGGCGGTGTAATGGCAGGAGTTCTTAATCGTATGAACAAAGCTTGTGCAGGTGAATAAAATGAAGAGAAGAAAAGTTTTATTTGTCTGTACGGGGAATACCTGCCGCAGTCCGATGGCGGAAGCGATTTTTCGTTCTGAAATAAAAAAACGTAAAATTAAATTTGTGGATACTGCGTCTGCGGGGATCTTTGCGGAGGGCAGCTCTTGCATCAGCGAGCACAGCGCGCAATGCCTTACAAAATTGGGTATTGATTTTTCAAAATTCAAACCGCGGCAGCTGAAGCATAAAATGATTGAGAACAGCTATTTAGTGATTTGCATGACGGACGGACAGAAAGAACTTCTGAATGGTTTTTCCAATGTATACAGCATATCGGAAATAGCAGGATTTGAAATTCCCGATCCGTATGGCAGGAGCATTGAAGTTTATGAGAGGACTGCAGAATTGATTGAAAAAGCGGTCAGAATAATCATTACAAAATATTTCAGCGCTGACAGCGGCGCGGAATTATAATAGACGGACAGGAGAAAGAAAAAATGAAAATTGCGGTTGCAAACGACCATGGCGGACTCGAATTAAAAAAAGCGCTTTTAAAATATCTGGAAGAAAAAGGGTATGAAGTAAAAGATTTTGGTACTTATACCAAAGATTCTTGCGACTATCCTGATTTTGCATTGCCGGCGGCAGAGGCGGTTGCCGCAGGAGAATTTGATCGAGGTATTTTAATCTGCAGCACGGGGATCGGCATTTCGATAGTAGCGAATAAGGTTCCCGGGATACGTTGCGCACATTGCCATGATACGTATTCGGCAAAATATACGCGCCTGCATAATGATGCCAATATGTTGGCTTTCGGTCAGAAGATCATTGGAGAAGGTCTTATGCTGGAGATAGTGGAAACATTTTTAACCACTGAATTTGAAGGCGGAAGACATCAGCGTCGGATAGATAAAATTACGGCAATAGAAGAAAAATATTGCAAGAAAAAATAAAAGATATACGGGAGATTATTTACGATGGCAAAAGTATTTGTTATGGATCATCCGCTGGTACAGCATAAGGTAACCATGTTGCGTGACAAAAATACGAGCACAAAGGATTTTCGTGAGCTGGCTGAAGAAATCTCGTTGCTTATGGCTTATGAAGTAACGAGAGATCTGCCTTTGGAAGATGTGGAGGTCGAAACCCCGATTTGTAAGACAATTGCAAAGACGGTATCCGGCAGAAGTTTAGGGATTATTCCGATCCTTCGTGCGGGCTTGGGAATGGTCAACGGCATGTTAAAGCTTGTGCCGAATGCGAAAGTCGGGCATATCGGCCTTTACAGAGATCCGAAAACACTCAAGCCTGTGGAATATTATTGCAAGTTACCTTCCGATGCAACGGACAGAACTCTGATCGTGGTTGATCCGATGCTCGCGACGGGAGGAAGTGCTGCTGCGGCGATCGGATTTTTAAAGGCGCGCGGATGTAAGAATATCAAATTTTGCTGTCTGATTGCGGCACCGCAAGGTCTGAAAGCTTTGCAGGAAGCGCATCCCGATGTAGATATTTTTATCGCGGCATTGGATAAAGATCTGAATGATCATGCTTATATCATCCCCGGTCTTGGTGATGCGGGAGACAGACTTTTCGGAACAAAATAAATAATATTCGTGAAAGTTCACATACTGGAACGGAGGAGATTGAATGAAGAATGTAACGAAGGCGGTTATCCCGGCTGCGGGGTTCGGTACACGTTTTTTGCCGGTTACGAAAGCAGTTTGCAAAGAAATGCTGCCCATCGTAGATAAACCGACATTGCAATACATTGTAGAAGAAGCTGTTGCGGCCGGAATCAAGGATATTCTGGTAATTACGGGAAGAAATAAAAAAATTCTCGAGGATTTTTTTGATTATACGCCGGAGTTGGATGCGTTGTTGGAACAAGAAGGAAAACAGGAGTTCCTTGAAATTTCGCGTAAAATGGAGAAACTGGTCAACATGTACTATGTTCGCCAGAAGCATCCGTGCGGATTTGCGAATGCAGTAATGTATGCAAAAGCGTTTACAGGGGATGAGCCGTTTGCAATTCTTTTGGGTGATGATATAATTTATACGGAAAAAAATCAGAAGCCCGGGGTCGGGCAGTTGATGGAATGCTATTACGAAACAGGTAAGCCGACAGTTGCGGTGATGGAAGTGCCGGATCGAGATATTCCAAAGTATGCAAATATACGCGGAAAACAGATCTCGGAAGGTCGGTTTGCGATTGATCTTATCGTTGAAAAACCTGCAGTACAGGATAAATTTTCCAACGATGCGGTTATCGGAAGGTATATCGTGGAAAGTGATATTTACGACATTATTTCGCGTACGCCGGCATCTTCCAACGGTGAGGTATACTTTACGGATGCGTTGCAAGAGCTTGCGAAGCAGCAACGTCTTGTCGGTTGCAGGTTTGAAGGCAAACGATATGACGCAGGCAATAAACTGGAGTTTTTACAGGCAAATGTGGAGTTTGCGTTGAGAGATAAAGCTTTATCAGGTCCTTTTAAGGAATATTTGCTGCAACTTGTGGAAAAAATTAAATAAAGTATGAAGAAGGATAAGCTTCGTTTTTACAATGCCATTATTCTGACCTCTCCGGATGCAGTTCCTTTTAAAGGGGAACTGCATGTGCGGGGAGGAAAAATTCATTATATAGGCGAAACGTCTGAAAAACCAAAAGATGACTATGACCGAGAAATCGATTGCGGCGGCAATTTGATCATGAGCGGTGTTTGTAATGCGCATGCGCACGCAGCTATGTGCTTATTTCGGGGGATGGCGGACGATTTATCTTTGGAAGATTGGTTATATGATCGGATTTTTCCATTGGAAAAGAATCTTACATCCGACGATGTGTATTGGGGGACATTGCTCCAGATTGCCGAATATGTCAGGAGCGGAATCGTTTGTTTTGCTGATATGTATTATTTTCAGGATGCGGCTTATGCCGCAGCTGAAAAAACAGGTCTTATGCTGGCATTGTGTTGCCCGTATCATTCCGGATCTGATGTAGATGTTATAGCTGAAATAGAGAAAAGTTACAGTTTATATAGTACTATATCTGACAGAGTTCGCTATTTTCCCGGTGTGCATGCAGAATATACTTGTGACGAAGCCCTTTTGATGAAAGCTGCGGATTTTGCGGCAGAAACGGGTGCGAAAACGTACATACATTTGTCGGAGACCTTAAAAGAGGTTGGCGATTGTACGGTACGGCATAACGGATTAACGCCTCCCCAATATTTGCATAAGCTTGGCTTTTTTGAAAACGGAGGGTTGGCGGCGCATTGCGTTTACGTCGACAAAGACGATATAGCATTGTTGCGTCAGAGCGGAGTTACTCCCATTATTAATTCGGGGAGCAATTTGAAGCTTGCGTCCGGTGTGTCGCCCGTTGTTTCGATGTTAAGGGCGGGGATGCGGCCTGCTCTAGGAACGGACGGCACAGCCAGTAATAATGCGTCGTCGTTTTTTCGGGAAATGTATTTATATTCCTGTCTTCAAAAGCAATCACTGAAGGATTCATCGGTTGTTTCGGCTGAGCAGGCTTTGGAAGCGGCGACACGAAATGGATTTGAAGCATTAGGGTTTTCAAACGGAGAGCTAAAAACCGGAAGTTTTGCGGATTTTATCGTTTTGGATCTGATGGCGCCGAATATGCGCCCTCTGTCGGACATAAGAAAAAATCTGGTCTACAGTGCTGACAATTCCAATGTTTTGATCACGGTTGCAAACGGAAAGATTGTTTATGAGCGCGGAAATTATTATTTGGGCGAATCATTGGAAAAGATTTTTGCTGAATGTGAAAAGCGTAAGACACGTTTGAAAAAACAAGCAGGATTCTGAAGGAGAGTATCATGTATCAAATATTGGCAGCTGCGGCTGAAATCACCGGGGAAACGACAGAGAGCAGTTTTTGGGATGTCCTCAAAAATATCGGACTAAACTTTGTACAGGACACAGGGCTTACAATTGTCCGAACTATTGCATTCTTAGTTTTGGGGCTGGTTGTTATAAAAATTGTTCAAGCTATAACCCGCAGTGCTTCTTTAAAAAGCAGCAAGCTGGACAATTCAGCGGCTTCTTTCATCATTTCGGTCGTTACTGTTGTTTTGTATGTTAGTCTCATCATTGTATTGATAACTTCCTTAGGTTTTTCGACTGCCGGTATTATTGCCGGTTTTTCGGCTGTTGCACTGGCGATTGCTCTGGCGTTAAAAGATAGTTTAGGCAGTCTTGCAAACGGTGTGATCATAATATTTACAAAGCCCTTTAAAAAAGGCGATTATATTCAGATCAACGATTATGATGGGTTGGTACAGGATATACGATTGTTCAACACGAAAATATTGACATACAGCAATGAGGAGATCATAATTCCGAACAGTGAAATTCTAAGCACAAAAATGATCAACTATAGTGCAATGCCTTTGCGCCGTGTTGTCATTGATGTCCCGATCCCTTATGAATGCGATACTGCAAAAACCAAGAAAATCATTTTAGATTGTATTTCATCTTATAAATATACGGTGCGTACACCGCTTCCGTCCGTTGTTTTAAAAGAATATGCGGACAGCTCTTTGATTTTTTCTGCAAGAGCTTGGACTCTAAATGAAAATTATTGGGATACACTGTATGATTTATACGATGCGATTTTCAATGCATTAAAAGAGAAGGGAATATCCATTCCGTTTAACCGATTGGATGTACAGTTACTTCCCGATGGTAAATGCGCTCTTCCGGATAATGTTCCGATGTCGAAACGAGCGAGAAAAAATGGGGATTCGCAGCATAAAGGAGATAAAAAACAATGACGGTCGAGCTGTTTATTAAATATGCAGTATATATAGGAATCATTTTTATCGGCTTGATCGTCTTATGGCTTATAAAGCAGAAAACAAAGCTTCCTTCGCATGCGGAATTGAAAAGAAGATTAAATCTTCTGTTGGAAGATCTGCAACAATTTTTTAAGGCTGAACAAAAGTCTGAGCAAAGTGCATATGATTTTTTTAAGCAGACAACCAAATGTATATATAAAGCGGACAAGCTTGTTTATATTGTTACCTTGATGGCGGAAAAAGAGCGAGATGGAAATCTGGATAATATAGCGCGAATGTTGGAAAGTGTGCGGAATTCGCTTACGCCTTATAAATTCAAAACAAAAGGAAAGGAAGACCTCAGTGGGCTTGTTTATGCGATAGAGCAGACGGAAAGTGTATTAAGCGCATTGGATCTTATACTGGAACGAGACAAAGATTTTCGGACAAAGAAAGTACGCTAAAGAAGGATTCGTATGGAAAAACGTCTTATTTGTATTGGTGGCGGTGAACTGAAAACAAAAGAAACATTGCCGATTGACGGGTATATTGCCCGATTGGCGAAAGAACATGCAAAAGATCAGCGTGCATACGGGCTGTTTATACCGACTGCAAGCCACGATAGCATGCCGTATTTTAACAGTTTCCGTAAAACATATACGTCGGTATATGATATTAAAGCAGACGTCGCATTGACGGTATATGGTGAAATGAGCATGGATAAGATCCGAGAAAAATTTATGAAAGCGGATTTTATTTATGTGGGCGGTGGTGATACTGTCTTTATGCTGGAGCACTGGAAGAAAACCGGGATGCTGGAGTTAATACGAGATGCTTATGATCGCGGCGTAATTCTTTGCGGTTTATCGGCCGGAGCTATTTGCTGGTTTGAACAAATGTATACAGATTCTGATATTGTAGGCACTGGTGAGGCTTATTCTATTTATCCCGGATTAAATTGGATAAAATCAACAATTTCTCCGCATTATGGCCTTCGAATGCTTGACTTTGATAAAATTATCTTGTATAATAAACAAGATGCGATTGGGTTGGAAGACAACAGCGCAATCGAAGTTGTGGATGGAAAGATTGTGCGGTCCTTAAGTTGTGGTGGAAACGCATATTATTTACATCCGGAAGAAGAAACGATCGATAAAAAAATTATACAACCGCAGATAATATTGCAGAAATAATAAGGGCAGATGCGGTGTATTTTTTTGAGATCCATGCGAGTGTGGTGAAATTGGCAGACGCGCTAGATTCAGGTTCTAGTGGGAGCGATCCCATGCAGGTTCAAGTCCTGTCACTCGCACCATGTTTAGTGGATAAAAATGCTGTCCACTGCAAAAACCCTGAAAAATGATGAGTTTTTCAGGGTTTTTTGCTGCTTTTCGGGAAAAACGCAACTTTTGTGCTTCGCAAAAACAGGTTTCGATTTTATGCTGTCTTTTACCTGGTTTTATGTTAAAACAGGACTTGAACCTTGTTTGATTCTTTGTGCAAGAAAAATTATATGGTAAAAGTCAAGCGTAAATGCGAAAAAAGTTAAAAAATTTTTTCAAAGACATGACAAATAGTAGTTAAAGAGGTTTTCGGGGGTATCATAGCCCAGCACTTCGCGGGGATAATTGTTTAACCACGTTTCAACCTCTTTCACTTTTTTTGGAGATACTTTGCTAAAATCTGTACCTTTCGGGAACTTTCGGCGTATCTCCCTGTTCATGCGCTCATTCGTGCCGCGCTCATATGCACTATAAGGGTGGCAATAATAGAATTGAGTGCGGTTGCCTTTTTTACGGCATGATTTTTC
>CASEWU010000222.1 GCA_949291725.1 uncultured Bacillota bacterium | reverse complement strand
TTATAGATTCGGGCACTTGCGCCGTTTCCACTATATTTTCTTCCGCATTCGCTTGTTTTGCTCTTTGAAATTTAGCCCGCCGCGCTTTTTTAGCGCGGCGGGCTGCAAAGCATGCGAGAAGAAAGCAGCCGAGAAGAAAGCAGCCGAGAAGAAAAAAGCGGAGAAGAAACGGCGGGCTGCAAAGCATGCGAGAAGAAAGGGTATAAAGGCGGTCAGGCGAGGTCGGATGAATGTTTTCGGGGTTTTTCGTTGGGACGGATGCGCACGTTGCCGCAGAGTATTTCGGCATAGGACCAAGCGGTTTTCCCGCGGTAATTTTTATCGTGGGGGGAAACGGTAAACAGGGCGGGGTAAACGCCGGACAGGGTACCTATAAAGTCGGAGTGTTTGTTTCTGCCGAGGTTGACGTGGACGCGCACTTCTTTTTCGTAAAACTTTTGTATTTCCTGTTTGATAAGCGCAAGGTTTTGGGTTGATTTGATCATGGTAAAATCTCCTGATGCGGCAAAATGGTGAATATTGCCAAACCGATTATTGCCCCAAAGCGGTAAAAAAATACGCATTCGGGCAAATTCGAGCGGATTCGCGCGAAATAAGCAGGCATAAACAGGAAAGAGGCGGCATACAATACACTGAACAATTCGGAGGTAAAAGCAAATATGTCCTTGACACCGGTTTATGAAAAATACGGCTGTACACAGCGCGGCGAGGAAGTGCGTGCGCAGTCGATCGTGGAATGCAGGTTATCCGACTGGTCGGAGAACAGGATACTGGCGGTAAGTCCGCGGGTGCTTCTCAGCGGTGCGGAAGTTTTATCGGGCGAGATACGCTATGGCGGAAAGCTGTATTTTTCGATCGTAGCGACGGCGCCGGACGGCACGCTGATCGGTGCGGAGCGAGGTGCGGAGTTTTCGCACAAAGCGAACTGTGCGTCGGCGGCGCCCGCGCAGACGGCAGATGTCGAGCTGGTCGTGGAAAAGACGGACGTGCGTTACGAAGGCAGGTCGGTGATTTTGTCTGCGATCGTAACGGCATCCATTCGCCTGAACGTACCTGTACAGCTGCAATACCTGGCGGGCGGGGAAGGGATCGTGTGTGATTTCCGTCCCGTGCGCATTCAAAAGGAAAGTACCTGCAGCGGCACGGCGGCGCTGGAAGAGGAATTTGACACCGATTATGTGGGCGATGTTCTGTTGCACAGCGAACAGGTTTGCCTGACGCGGGTGAGCTGTTCGGCGGGGTGCCTGGAGGTATCGGGGGAAGTAAATCTCGGGATTTTTGCCAAGCGGGAAGGAGAAAACGAGCCCGTATCGTATGAAAGGCTCATCCCGTTCCGTGCGGAGATCGCTTGCGATGAAGCGTCGGCGGGCATGTCCTGCAGTGCGCGGGTGCACATTTCGTCCATACAGATCTCCTGTTCCTGCGATGAAGAGAAAAACCGCTGCCGAATTCTGGCGCAGATCGAACTGGATATCCGCGGCACGGTCAGCCGCCGCGAAGAGGTGCTGATGGCGGCGGACGCATTTGCTCCCGGGTATTCGTATGAACTGAAAAAGAGCGATATGGAAACGGAGGAAGCGGTGTGCGCCTTTACGGCGGCAGAGCGCGTGAGCGGTACCGCGGCGGTCGGCGGAGAAGTCGATTTTTCCTGTATCCTGCAGTCGGCAGCGCTGTGCAACGCACAGATCGGCGCTACCGTCTCGGAAGGTGAGATCATGGCGGAAGGCGTGCTGTCGGCGCTTGTGTTTTACAAAGACGCGGAAGGCGCGGAGCGTACCGTTCCCGTCAGTCTGCCTTTTGCATTTCCCGTGCGCTGCGACCGTGCCCGTGCGGGCGATACGGCGCGCATATCCGCGCTGTGCTGCGGCGTGTCCGTGCGCCAGAAAAAAGAGGGCGAACTCGAAGCGGAAGGCGCTCTGAAACTGTATGTTACGCTTTTGTCGGGTGAAAAATATACCTATGTTTCCGAATTCATCTGCAAGGAAGAGGAGCCGGAAAACGACTGTGCGGTGAGCGTGTACGTGCCGTCGGCGGGCGATACTCTCTGGGAAACGGCAAAAAAACTCGGCAAAACGCCCGAACAGGTGCAGTCTGCCAATCCGGGGCTCTCCTTCCCTCTTTCGGGCGGCGAACGCATTCTCGTTTACCGTAAAAAAGAAAACGTGGTCTGAACATGAATAAACATCCCGTGCGGGATATTTCGAAAAAGGTCTGCTTGAGGCAGACCTTTTTCGCATCAAACGAAAATGAAATAAGGCAAAGGGATGGGAGAAGAAAGGCTGTTCAGCGTCGGGAAAGGAAGGAAAAAGATTTTTGCCGAGAGGGGCGGAATTGTAAAATGTATGTGTAAATTCGCAGAAAATCGCGTTTAGCTGTTTACAGAAATGTACAAAATGTGTTATAATGAAACGAATCTAAGCGCGAGGCGGGATATGTTTGCGACGAAAGTGAGGAGTTATGCCAAACTGAACCTGTCGCTGAACGTAACGGGTGTTTCGGGCGGTTACCATATGCTGGACAGCGTGGTGGCGAGCGTGAACATTTACGATACGATCTGTGCGAAACCGAGGCGGGATAAGCTGATCAACGTGTATATGCACGGGAAAGGGAGCGAACGGATTCCGCCGGAAAAGAACAATGCAGTCAAGGCGGCGGAGCGGTTCGTGGCGCAGTTTCAAACGACGGGAGCGGATATCGAGATCTACAAGGATATCCCGATCGGAGCGGGGCTGGGCGGCTCTTCGGCGGATGCTGCGGGCGTTTTAAACGTTCTGGCGAAGATGTACAGGGTGGATGATGCCGTGCGGCTGAAAGCGTTGGCGGACGAAGCGGGGAGCGATACGGGATACATGCTGAGCGGCGGCTTTGCCCGAATTTTCGGGCGGGGCGACAGGGTAGAACCGCTCCGAGGACAACGGCAGCTATGGTTTTTGTTGTTCATCCCGAAAACAGGCGTATCGACGCCCCGCTGTTTTGAGCGGTATGACGGAATGCCGGATCCGCTGCGTGCCGACAGTGCGCGCCTTGCGAGCGCATTGCGGGAAGGAGATCTTGGCGGAGTCGCGGCGAATGTTTACAATGCTTTGGGCAAAGCGGCGGCGGAGCTGAACAGTGATACGGCGGAAGCGCTCAGGGCGGCGGCGGAATTTTCTCCGTTGGCGTATGCGGTTACGGGTTCGGGCAGTGCGGTCTTTGCGCTGTTTGAGAGCGAAGAGATGTGCCGTTGGGCGAAAAGCAGGTACAAGGGAAAAATTCCCGTGCGCGTAGTGCATACGGTCGATCCGAAAAAACGGCGGACGGGGGCAAGAAATCCGTTTTTCTTAAGCGAAGAAGAAGTGGAAGAGGCGGAAACAGGGAATTTGAAGACAGGAGCGGAAGATGGAAGAGAGAAATCTTGAATTGGACGACGACGGTAAAATCAAACTGAAAAAGACGAAGGCGGTGCTCGGGGCGGGGAACACGCAGGAAGAGAGCGACATCGTGATCGAGATCCCGGACTTTGACGGATTCAGCGGCGAGGATGACGGAACGGAAGCGGACAATGCACTGGCGCGCCGCAGTCTGGAACGTGAGAAACAGCGTGAAACGCGGAAAGCGCGCGCGCAGGCGATGTACGAAGAGGCGGAAAAGCTGTTTGCGGAGGGCGATCTGGACGGAGCGGGCGAAAAATATCTGGACAGTGCGGCACTGTACGGCGCAGACTGGCACAGCTGGTTCGGGGTCGTGAAGGTGCAGACGAAAGATTTTACGGATTTTTCGGGAATTTATGACTGCGAACAGGCGTACGACAAGGCATTCCGTCGCATGGAAGCGGAAGACAGGGCGCAGCTGGCGGAAAAATATGTGCCGAAGCTGGAAGAAAAGGCGGCGGCGTGTGCGGCGGAAAGCGAGCGCTTGAATCGGGCGGACGAGAGCGAGCGTGAAGAGGCACGGCCGGCAATACAGAGCGCGTTTCGCCGCGCGAGAAATAAGTTCGTGCTCTTTACGGTACTGTTCGTGATCTTTGCGGCGGCGGCGTTGTCTTTGGCGCCCTTTGTGCGGAGTGTTCCGAACGCCAGCATTCTCATTCCCTGCATCGTGTGCGCGGTGGCGGCGCTGGCATTGCTGGTCGTTGCGGCGGCGTTCTTGCGGATCTTTGTCTATGCGAACGGCGAACGCGTGCGCAACCTGCGTGCGGGAACGACGGCGGCGGGCGCACAGGCGCGGGTACAGGCGGAAACAGAAGAGCTGATCCGCTCGATCATAGACGATCTGAAAAAGTAACAGAGGTTCCGTATTGCGGAGAAACGCAGTTCCTATGGCGAACGCGCCGATCTCGGAATCATCATTTTTAAAAAGGCAAAAGCGCGGCAAGCGCTTTTGCCTTTTATTTTTTGCCTGAATACAAACAGGCGTGCCGCGCAAAGACGGATTGTTTTGAAAAGCTTTTTGCTTTATGAGCGTTTTAAACGGTGGACGGCAAATTAAAAAACGAAAAAATGCGGGCAGGCGCTTGCTTTTTTTTGATTGGAAGCGGGTGTGGTATCTGCCGAAAAAACATGCCTCACACAAACAGTCGCAACGGTTCGGATGGGGCGAAAAGCGCGCGTACGATTGATTTTTAACGGGAAAAGGGTTATAATGTGGAAAACGCAAAAGAGCGGACGAGAGGCGCGGGAATATGGAAAAAACGATCGGGAGGGGAATATTTTTTGCGGTATTGGCGGCGGCGCTGTACGCGATCAATTCACCGTTTTCCAAGATCTTGCTGGATTTTATGCCTTCGACGCTGATGGCAGGATTTCTGTACATCGGTGCGGGGCTGGGGATGGGTGCGGTAGCGCTTGTGCGCAAGGCACGCGGTGCGGAAAAGAAGGAGGCAAAGCTGACGGCGAAAGAATTGCCGTACACGGTCGCAATGATCCTCCTGGATATAGCGGCGCCGATCTGTCTTTTGCTCGGGCTTCGCAGTGAGAGCGCGGCAAACGTTTCGCTTTTGAACAACTTCGAGATCGTAGCGACGGCGCTCATTGCGCTGGCGGTTTTTAAAGAAAAGATAAGTCTGCGGCTCTGGGCGGGGATCGCTTTTGTCGTGCTGTCCTGCGCGTTGCTGTCCGTGTCCGACTTTTCGCAATTTCAATTTTCTTACGGTTCTCTGTTTGTGCTGCTCGCCTGTGTCTGCTGGGGGCTGGAAAACAACTGTACGCGGAAAATTTCTTCCAAAGATCCGCTGGAGATCGTTCTTCTTAAAGGTATTTTTTCGGGATCGGGTTCGATTGTGATCGGACTGTGCATCGGAGAGCGCGTTACGATCGTTTGGAGCGTGTTCGCCGTGCTCGGTGTCGGATTTGTGGCGTACGGACTGAGCATTTTCTTTTATGTTCATGCGCAGAGGCTTCTCGGCGCCGCACGGACAAGCGCCTATTATGCGATCGCTCCGTTTATCGGTACGCTTTTATCGCTCGCCGTATTCCGTGAAATCCCTCCGTATACCTACTACATTGCACTGGCATTAATGGCGGCGGGTGCCTGGCTTTGCTCGGGCGACAAACCTCTTTTCCGAAAGGGTGGCAAGGCAATAAAAGAGGAGAGGGAAAACGAAAATGTGTGCCCGCAAGGGGAAAATAGGGAAGACACAGGGGAAAAGGGCGCATAACGGCAAGGCAAAATATGGCGCTTTACGCATTCGGTTTTCGGATAAGGTGTTTGCAGGACTTTCACCGCGCCCGGGCAAAGCTTTTGCCCGGGCGCGGTTTGACTCCGTTCGCGCGCGGAACGATCTTGCGCGCTGCGTAAACCTATAAAGCCCGACCGCACAAATTTTTGCGCGGTCGGGCTTTATCAAAAACAAAAAGCA
>CASEWU010000221.1 GCA_949291725.1 uncultured Bacillota bacterium | reverse complement strand
CGCCGGCGGCTGCATTTTCTGTAAAAAGTTGTTTTGTTCCGTGTGAACTTTTCGGAACGAAATTTTTTTAAAACAAGAGGGAGGGCGCAAAATTTGCACTCTCCCTCTTGTTTTTGTTGCGGATTGTCATCCGCCGGATATGTGATTTATTGAGATTGGCTGCAATCCGATTTCTGTGCTGGTATGATTTTGGAAGCAGATTTTTTCCGCATCAGAAAGATAAGCAGTGCGCTCACGCCGCTGATAAGCACCTGAGAGAGGGAAACGGAGATCCAGGTTCCGACGATCCCGACAAATTGCGGGAGGATCAGCAGAGAAAGAAGCAGAATGACCGGTTCGCCGTAGATCAAAAGGTAAGCAAACCTGACCTGTTCGGTTGCGTAAAAATAAGCGGTCGTAATGCGCGAAAAGCCTGCAAACAGAAGTCCGACGAGGAATATCGGCATAATTTCGGATACTTCCCGTGCGACGGCTTCGCTGGCTCCGAAGATCAGCGGAATTTTTTCGCGGAAGATCCAGATAACGGCGCACAAAACGAATGCCGTGGCCGTGGAAAAAATATAGGCATAGGTACGGATCTTCTTCGCTTCCCGCTCTTTGTTTTCTCCGTATAATTTGCTGATCAGGGGCTGTGCGCCGTCGCTCACGCCCTGTAAAAGCAGGAGAACGACGCATGTTACATAGCTGGCGGCGGCATAACAGGTTACAGCAAAATCGGAAGCGATCGCAGCGGCACTTTTATTGACCAGGATCAGTACCAGATTGGGTGAAAATGTCAGGCCGAAAGCAGAAATTCCGACTTTTAAAATTTTTCCCGTCATAGGCAAGGCTTCTTTTCCCGTTCTGAAATCGGGCGCCTGTTTTTTGATGATAAGGAATAAAACGCAGACGATCCATGTGATCGCCTGGCCGAGCACGGTTGCCAGCGCGGCGCCTGCCATACCCAGTCCGATCGTCCAGACAAACGTCCAGTCCAGAGCGATGTTGGTAGCAAAACCGGCAACCATGGCGAGCATCGAGGTTACCGATCCGCCCATGTTTCGTATAAAGGGGACAAGCCCCGTGCCGAGAATCTGGAACAGAGAACCGTATGCAATAAAACGGATATATTTTTCGCTCATGCTCAGCACTTCGCCTTCAGCGCCGAACAGCACCAGAATGTACGGCCCGGCCAGCAAAAAGATAATTGTAACGAAAACTGCAAAAACGAGCATTAAAATACCTGCAATACCGAAATATCGGTATTTTTTTGCATGATCGCCGGCCCCTTCGCTGATAGAGTACAGAATGGCGCCGCCCATGCCGATCCCTGTTCCGATCGCCTGTTGCAAGGCTGTCAGCGGATAGGCGATGTTGATGGCTGCCAGAGCATTATCTCCCAAAGCGTTTCCGACGAAAAAGCCGTCTGCGATCGCATATACCCCCGATAAGGCAAACGCCAGCATGGAGGGGATCACATACCGAAAAAAATCACGCTTGCTCCGCATTGAATTTTGTCTCCTCTTCGCGCGATTCTTCCCGAAAACAAGCGCTGTATTTTTCCGTAAACTCCAGCAACGCCCGCGCTTCTTCTTTTTTCAGCCTTTTCCAGACGCGCAATTCCAGATCGATCAGCCGATGCATGACAGGCCCGAATTTTTCTTTCCCTTTTTCACTGAAAAATATGTTTTTGTTGCGCTTGTCTGTTTCGCTTCTTTCCAAAAAAATATAATTATGCTTTTGAAATTCGCGCAGAATACTGTGTACCGTCTGTTTGGGAATACCCCACCGTATGACGATATCGCGCTGGGTGCAGGGGGCCAGCCAGATCGAATAGGCGGTCATAAGTTCGTGATAAGAAATTCCTTGCTTTTTTGCCCATTCGCCGTACTTCGCTATAATTTCACACCAAAGTTCATCGTAGCGCAATACTTCTTTGAGTAATTCCGCGTCTGTATAATTTTTCCCCGATTTCTCCTTTTGCTCGTCCATCATCGCCCTCGTTTTTTGTAAATTAGTATGAAATCGGACTAATTATAACAAAACAATAAAAATAAGTCAATCGAAAAAGAGGAGTAGAATGTTTCGGCGGCAAAAGTTTATCGTTGCACGGCAGAACGTTATTAAAGAAAATAAATGCGTGTCAAAGCACAGTGAAAATCAAACAGGGAAGGGCATCTGAGTTCAGACGAAATGGCGCGGAGTTTGTCGGGGAGGAGGTATACGGTGCGGAAAAAATCAGGGATTTCAGATGTTTGATATGGTAAGAAAAACGGCAGTCCGTCGGTGCAAATCAGCACCGACGGACTGCCGTTTTTAAAATTTTGCGAAAAAGAAACTAATCTGAAAAAGTAATGTCGATGTTTCCGATAGAGGAGTTTACGGTGATGTGTTTATCGCCGCTCTGATAAGGGTAAAGATTGGTGTTGCCCATATCGCAAGTTACGTCGGCGCTGTAATCTTGTTGTTTGCCTGAAAGTTTCGCACTGATATTTCCCAATTCTGTGGAAAGACGAATGTCATTTGCTTTGACGATCCCTTCGGAAAGGTCGATATCCCCGAGTTCGGAAGTAAATTCAGCCAGATCTGCGGTAAGCGTTCCGCTCAATCGGACGGAACCGAGATCGGTTTCTGCCTTGAGTGTCTTGCATTCGACAGTGCGCAGAAAAATTCCGCCCGCATCCGTTTTCAGAGATAAATCGGACGCGCTGATTTGTGAAACATGGATTTCCCCGTTCTGTGTGATGAATTCGGCGTCTTTTTCTATCAGAATATTTTCGGCGGTTATATTTCCGTTCTGTGTATTGACAACGAGGGTTGTCAATGTCTTTTTCGGAAGGGTAACGGTGAGGGTCGGCGTTTCGAATTGCCAATTGATCAGTACAAGCCGCGGCTCTTCTTTGATATGCAAAGCTCCGTCCTGTTCAAAAATATTGACCTTTGCGGAGGCGCCGGTGGCCCGATCCTTACAAATCGGATAAGATATGGTTACATTTTGTGCATTTTGGTCGCATACGAGACGGACTTGCGCATTGTTATAGGAGATGTCAAGCGCAGTGATCTGCTGCTTTGCCGTATAGTTTTCCTGTTCATAGACAGCCGTGCTCAATCGGCTGAAATCCCATCCGGCGAAGCTCATGCCGCTCACAAAAAGGATCAGTCCGATCAGGAGCAAGAGGATCCCCGTGATCGTAAATATTTTACAGAATTTCTTTTTTGTCATGTCAGGCTCTCCTTTTTTCGCAGATCAGGCGCGTGGATGAAGTGAACATCTTGCCGCATGATTTGAAAATCCATTTTACACAGAAAAGGAACAGGGGGACAAGCAGACAACCGAGCCCCGCGGCGGCAATCCCGATCCCGATCTGTGCAACGAATCCGGCGTTGAAGCCGTAGATCAGCTGAATGATCAGAAAGTACAGCGCCTGGGCCGCTCCGGCGGCGATCATGGCAAAAGCAGAAATCAGCAGGGCAATAGCCGTAACGCCGAGCGCAAAAATCAGAATAAGTACGGGGATTCCTACGCAGATAAACAAGATCGTTACAACGAAAAATCTGCCCGCAGTCAGTCCGCCGCTGCTCTGATAGGCTATTTTTGAGTATTCATTCTTTTCGCAGGCAATCGCCACTGCCGCCTGTTCAGGACTTCCGAAATTGTTGATGATTTCGGTTTCCGATTCTCCTCTGTCGGTGCGTTCGTTGAACAGCTCCGTATAATATTGCACCGCCGCTTCCTTCTCTTCACGCGGCAGGGCAGACAGCTTCTTTTTGAAACGCTTTAACCATTGCTTTTTCGTCATTTCTTTTCTCCCAGGCAAATAAATTCGTAAATTCTTTCAAATTCCCGGACATCTTCGATAAATTCTCGGATACGTTCCGCGCCCCGTTCGGTGATACGGTAATATTTCCGCAGTCTTCCGTTGTATTCCCTGCTCTGCGTCGTTACCGCGCCCGTGCTCTCCAATCGCTTTAAAATAGGATACAGCGTCGATTCGCTTATGGCTATATACGGCGCTATATCCGTTATGATCTTATACCCGTATGATTCGCCTTCTCGCAATACGGACAGCACACATACGTCCAAAAGTCCTTTTTTCAGTTGTGCGTCCAAAAATTGTCCCTCCATACTTCTTTATACATAATACTATATATTGCATAGTATTGTTTGTCAAGTGTTTTTATATAAAAAACGGAAAATACGGCAAATTCGATCGGCAGAGCAAGATTTGTTAGGAGGGAAAACTTTGCCGCATATTTGCGGATGTTCAATGTTGCGCCAGAATTTCCGATAATTTTCGGGTAAATGAATCTGCCAAGACACGTGAGATACAAAGTCAGATCGTTGCGGCTATGATATTGAACTTTTCCGCGGAGAAATCGAAGACTGTGCAAAAGGAAGGGGGCCGCTGAAGAAACTGTGGAAGAGCGTGTGGGCATTTTGCCGGAGGTATACGAAGCCCCCGTCGGCAAAATATGTGCCGACGGGCGCTTTGAAATCTATTGCAGATATTCAGCGAATAGAGTTGCTGTAGTTATAGATTTTTTCCAGTAATCCGTCGGAAATTACGTTGCGGTATCTTCCCATAAATACAAAGATTTTCGTAAAGAACTCGCGGTTATCGCCGCCGATGCGGTAAGCGGGCAGGCGTTTGTTGTCGCCGTAGACCCTGGAAATAAAGAGTCTGTCGAACTCGTCTTTTTCGGCAGGGGTCAAGCTGCTGATAAATCCGTCGGGAATGAAACCTGTGTTGTAATAGCCGTTGCCCTGTTGCGCATAAGGCTGTTGATAGGGCTGCTGATACGCGTTTCCGTAGAAGGGAGGAGCAGACTGATACGGTTGCTGAGCCGTGTAATCGGGCTGAGCTTGCGATTGCTGTTGTCCGGCTTGTTCCTGTTCCGCTGCGAAGTCTGCATACTGTCGGTTGAATTTGCCGTCGTATTTTGCCTGGTTAAAGTCGAAAGGCTTTTCTTCTTCCTGTTCCTGCATAGGTTCTGCTTCGTCGCGGATCGCATTTTCGTAAGCGGATTCTTCCTGTTGAGCTTGCGATTTTGCAATTTCGTCGAAAGAGATCTGGGCCGCGTCTTCGAAAGCTTTGTTTGCCGTATCGGCGTCGGGGTTTGATTCCTGCGCGGCAGGCTGGGCGGAAGCGGTATCGGAAGCAGCCGTTTCCGCGTTCGCGGTATCGGCGGCTGCCTGTGTGTCAGCCGCTTGCGCGGGCTGGCCGGCAATCCCTGCAAAAGTCATTTGGTTGTTTTCGTCGAAGACGAAAGCATTAGCGGCATTTTCTTTTTCGGCGGCAAGTTTTTTCCTGCGCGAGTGGAGCACGCAGACAACGATCAGCCAATAGACAAACTGAGCCAGCGCAACGCCTGCAAACCCGAGCAAGCCGATCGTCTTGAACAGGGTGCCGAAAGACGAATAGATACCGAACAAAATGCATGCCGCAAGCGCAAGCGCGAGCATGATGCAGGAGCGGATCAGGTCAAACGTACTCGTGCGGCGGAATGCAAAACCGAGAACGGAAAGCGCAAGGTTGGCGAGTGTTGCCCATGCCAGGATCCGGAATACATAGGCCGAAATCGTGGCGACGGTACCCGTGCCGAGCGTGATTTTTCCGAAAAGCTGTGAAAATGTAAATTCGCCGATGAAAGTGTAATAGGAAAACACAAAGAAGCCTGCCGCCAAAATTGCGCCGAACAATTTCACGACGCCCTTGCCTTTATAGGTCGCGATCGATAAAACGGCAAGTGCCACGAGCCCGAGCGTCATGGAAAGGCTTACCGAATTGATGGCAAGGTATGATTTCTCGCTGTAGAATATTTCGGAAGCAGTCAGACCGAAGTCGCGGATGAGGGAGCAGGCAAGCAGTGCCGTTACGGCAACGGCAACGATCGTTTTAATAAAATTAAGGGCTGCAGCCGCATTCCTTTTGGTAAAGAAAGACGCGATCGTGCAGATGAGCAGGACGGCATACATGCCCACAGCGGCATACATGGCGATCTTTGAGAAGTCTGAGCCGATAAACTCATTTTTAAACACATTCAGGATCTGCGTGAACAGGCTTGTTTCGTAAGAAATGAGATCGGGCACGAACAGGAACACCACAAATCCTGCAAATATGATCAGGGAAAGGACAACCTGTAAGATTTTTCCTTGTTTTGCGGCGGGTTTCTTTTCTGTCAAAGCATTGCTTGTCATAATATTTACCCCATTATTTTTGATTTTGCGGAAGGTAAAATTCCTGCGCTATGCAGGAAAGAACCTATAATTCCACAACTTAATTTTACTATATATAGGCGGAAGTGTCAAGTATAAAACTGAAAAGTTATTTTTTCATTTTTAAAAATTTCGGGCGGAAAAAAGAGAAAAAATCAGCGGCTCGGAGCAAGGGAAGATACAGCAACAGGATGTGTAAAACGTGCAAAAATTTGCGTGTAGGAGTGGGAAAAGGGAAAAAATCATTGATATTTCTGTAGTTTTGCGTTATAATAGAACGCGACAGACGGCGCAGCAAACGTGCGCGGCGGGGTGGTTATGAACAGTGAACTGAAAAAGACGTTGCGGAACATCAGTGAAAATACAGGCATTGAACTTTCTGTGTTTACATCGACGGGTATTCCGGTTTCGTCGCCTTCGGGAGAGGAGATTTCGCCTGATTTTGAAGGGATCTTGCAGAGCGGAGGATTTACGTATTTTAAAGCGATCTTCAAGGCAGAACAATATATTTTCGGTATCGAAGGGGTAACACACGTACAAAGAAACTATGCGTTTCTTCTGGCGGATATGATCGAAAATTCGTCCAGTCGGGCGGTGAATCTGCCCAAAGGAGAATTTGTGCGCCGCATTTTGCTGGGAGAATGCAATGCGGCCGATATTCAGAAATACCGTATCAAATATGCGGTGCCGGATCAGCCCTGCTTTGTTTTGGCGGTCGCGGCAGAAGGGAAGACATCCGATGTGATCGCGCTGTTTTCGCAGTACGGCGAAAACGAGGCGGATTGCGCCGTTTCCGTTTCGGGCAAAGATTGCGCATTCATCAAATTCGTGGAGCCTGAGTCGGAATACCAAAGTTCCGTGGACTTTGCGTCGTTTTTGGCGCGTTCGCTGTGGGAAGAATTGGGGATCCGCTGTCATATCGGAGTGGGCGGAATGTTCCGCCATTTTGAGGATGTCAGCGTATCTTATCAGCAGGCAAGTGCGGCTCTGCGCATGAGTTCTCTGTTTAATTCCAAAGGATTTGTGCACAGTTACAGGGAATTCCTTTTGGTCAAAATGCTGGAAGATATTTCGGAAACAAAGCTGGAAGAATACCTTTCGATCCTTCTGGAAGGGGATGCGCGCGAACTTCTCAAAGATGAAGATATGGTCAATACGGCGGAAGAATTTTTGGAAAATTCACTCAATGTAAGCGAAACTTCGCGGAATCTGTACATGCACAGAAATACGCTGATGTATCGGCTGGACAAGATCGAACGGGTAATGGGGCTGAATCTCAGAAAATTTTCGGATGCGGTTACATTCCGAATCATCACTATTTTGAACAAACTGGTTTAAAAAACAAATAAAAATGGCCCGGCGGCGGGCAGGGAGCTGACAAAATGGACGTTTACGAAAAATCATTGGAACTGCACAGGAAACTTCGCGGCAAATACGAAGTGCGTTCCCTGGTGGAAGTGAAAGACAGGGAATCTCTGTCGCTGGCATACACGCCGGGAGTGGCGCAGCCGTGCCGTGAGATCGCAAAAGATGCTTCTGCGGCGTACCTTTATACGCGCAAATGGAACACGGTTGCGGTCGTTTCGGACGGAAGCGCAGTGTTGGGACTGGGCAATATCGGAGGCTTGGCGGGACTTCCCGTCATGGAAGGGAAAGCGATTCTGTTCCGTGAATTTGCGGGGATCGATTCCGTGCCGATCGTACTTTCCGGACAAGACGAGGACGACATCGTGAAGGCAGTGGAAATGATCGCACCGACATTCGGAGGGATCAATCTGGAAGATATTTGTGCGCCGAAGTGTTTTGCGGTGGAAAAGCGACTGAAAGAAAAGTTGGATATACCCGTATTCCATGACGATCAGCACGGTACGGCGATCGTTGTAACGGCGGCGCTTCTGAACGCGCTGAAACTGGCGGGTAAAGAGCTTGGCAAAGTGAAAATCGTGATCTGCGGCGCAGGAAGCGCGGGGATCGCGATCTGCAAACTGCTTTTGGAAAGCGGAGCGGAAAATATAATCATGTCGGATCGGCTCGGGCTTGTCTGTGAGGGCGAAGAATGGCTTACAGATGCGCAGGCGGAAATTGCCCAAAAGACAAACCGTTCGCACCTTCGCGGGCAGCTGAAGGAGGCGGTTGCGGGGGCAGACGTGTTTATCGGCGTATCGAAACCCGGACAGCTGAGCAAAGAAATGGTAAAGAGTATGGCGGAAAAGAGCATAGTCTTTGCGATGGCAAATCCCGAACCGGAGATCTATCCGCAGGATGCGCTGGGCGCAGGCGCGTTTGTGGTCGGTACGGGCAGGAGCGATTTTCCCAATCAGATCAACAATGTCCTGGCGTTTCCGGGCGTATTCCGCGGCGCTTTGGATGTACGGGCAAAGGACATCAGCGAAGGCATGAAAGTGGCGGCGGCGCGCGCGTTGGCGGAGCTCGTCGGAAAAGATCTTTCGCGCGACAACATCATTCCTTCCGCATTTGATCCGCGCGTCGCACCTGCCGTGGCAAAAGCGGTAGCGGAGCAGGCTCGCAGGGAAAATATCGCCCGCATTTGATTTTGTCAGAAAAATAATAATACGTATAGCGGTTTTTGCAGTAATTATGTCGCAAAAACCGCCGTATTTTATTATAAATAAGGAAAAAGGGGGAAAATAATGACATACGGCGAAATGCTGGAGCTGGCGCGCTCAAAGCTGAATCCCGTTCGGATAGGTGCATTCGATTCGACGGGGTTTGTTGCGGCAGTGTTGGAAGGAGCGAACGGAAAGTATTATGCAGGCGTCAACATTGATCTTGCCTGCGGGATCGGCTTTTGTGCGGAACGCAGTGCCGCGGCGGCGATGATCACGGACGGCGAGCGGTCGATCCGACGCTTTGTATGTGTGGACGCGGCGGGAGAGCCTTTGCCGCCCTGCGGGGTGTGCCGGGAGTTTCTTTTGCAGCTTTCTCCCGAAAATGCGCAGGCGGAATTTCTCGTGAGCGAAAAACCGCTGAAAACCTGTCGGCTGGCGGATCTGATGCCGCTTCCGTGGTACAGGATAGGACAGGAAAAATAACAGGAGCGATATTTATGGCACAGTTTGATCAAAACGGCAACGACGGCAAAAATGCGGCGGATCCTTTTTTTGACGGGCCTTCGCAGGATATGTTTTCACAGGGAAATTCGAACGAGCCGCAGGGCGGAAATAAGGGGCAGAACGTTCAGCCTTCCTCAAACGGGGAAACGGCGAAGCGCAGGAATGTTTTTAAAAAAGTTCTGGCGGTAGTACTCGCGTTGGCGGCGTTGGCGATCGCATTCTTTTACGGTGTGTATTGCGCGAAGTATTTCAATGACGACGGGCTGAAATCACTCCTTTGGTTCAAGGAGCGCGTGGATTCGGAATATTATCAGGATATTTCGGATGATAAGTTCTGGCAGGCGGCGATCGACGGCGTGGAGGCGATCCTCGATCCCTATTCGCAGTATTTTACTTCCGATGAGTACGATGAAGTCGTCAATTCCAATATGGGTATCATGGACGGCATCGGTCTGTCATTTTTCATGGATACAAACAAGGTTGCGCACGTTGCTCTCAATTCCCCCGTGTTTTATGCGCAGAAAGATGACGATCAACCGATGAATATTGAAACGGGTATATCTTTGACGGGGATCGGCACGCAGAAAGACAGCCTGATAAATATTTTTGACAGCGAAACATTGCAGCAGGAGCTGGCAAAGTATAAATCGGGTGATACCGTGTATCTGCGTTTTACGGCAGAGGACGTGGAAAACGAAGAACAACTGGCGGCGGCGCAGAGTACGGTGATCGGCGTACGGCTTTCGCAATATGTGGAAAGCTATGTTCTTTACGCGGCGCACGGAAGGGCCTGGATGATGAAGTATGAAAATGAAACGGATCCCGGCGTGTGGACGGATGTTTCCGAATATGTTTCAGCGGACGAAAAAGTTTCCGGGAATACGGCGTATCTGAAACTTGTGGAATTCAATGCGGGAGCGGCGAGCGAATTTACGAAGGCGCTGGAACAGTTTAATCAGGACGGATGCGAAACGCTGTTGTTTGATCTTCGCAATGACGGGGGCGGAAGCCTTTCGGTCATGCAGAACATCAGTTCGCACCTTCTGAAAAATGCCGCTTCGAAGAACGAGATCGTATTGACGGCAAAATATAAGAGCGGTCTTGTGGAGAATTATACGGCAAGCGGCAATGATTACAATACCTATTTTAACGGGAAGAAGATCTACGTGGCTGCAAACGGAAACACGGCTTCCGCTTCCGAAGCGTTGATGGGGGCCATGATCAGTTACGGTACGATCGGTTACGAAGATATTTTTCTGACCGATACGCCGAGTAAGGACTATCCTTCGGGAGACGGTATTGCGAAAACGTACGGAAAAGGGATCATGCAGAGCTATTTTTACAATCCGTCGCTGGATGAAGCCGTGAAGCTTACGACGGCGCAGATCTATTGGCCGAACGGAAATTGCATCCACGGGAAGGGGATTACGACGGAAGACGGCGCAGACGGAAAACATCCGACGGCTGTGTTCGCACAGGGGAACGGTGTTTACGGCGATCCCGAGCTGGATACGATATTGAGTAAAATATCTTAAAACGAGACAGTTTTGCGGCTGTCAAATGTTTTTTCGGACAGGGAAAGTCCCGCAGTGCTTTGTAAGCGCTGCGGGACTTTTTTAAGCAAAGTAGCGCGTGAGGGCATAGACAATTTCTTTGTCGGCGATGCCGGCAATGGGGGAAAGGGAATCCGGCTCTTCTTCAGTAGTCGGCTGAGAGCTTTCGGAGGCAGGGTTTTGCTTAAAAATCCCGGAAAGGACGCCAAGGTTTTTGGCTGTATCCGGGGAAAGAATACCCGCCAGTTTTCCTAAGTCGGGCAATTTTCCGTCGGCAAGCGATTTGAGTTCTCCCGCGTTGCGGCTGATCGTCTGAATCGCGTCGTAAGCCGCCAGAATGTCTTTTCCTTTGACGTTTCCGATCTGCATTTGTCTGAATTTTTCGCTTTCGGCGAGTTTGCGAAGGTCGCCTGTTTCCAAAAAATCGGCAAACGGTTTGAGCTGTGCAAAAGCAGATCTGTTTTTGGAATCTGCCGCCGCTAAAAGCAATAAAGTCAGCATGATGATTTCCATGGCAATCTCCTTGCAGGGGCAAAAGATACCCCCGCCGCATATGATATGATTGTATAATCTTTATCGGAGGTGCTTATGCAGGATTTTAACGATTTCGTAAAGAATTCCAAGGGGAAAACAGAAGGGATTCCTTCCGATGTGCAGCAAACGGCGAATACGATCGCCCGTGCATTCGAAGGCAAAGGCGAGGCGGATATTCTGCGCGCGATCTATCAGGAAGCAGAACGCGGCAGAAAGGCGGGTACGCTCACCGATGCGGAGCTGGATAACTTTTACCGTGCCGTCGCTCCCATGTTGGATGGTGCAAAACGAAAAAAACTCGACCAGATCGTAAAAAAACTGAAAAAAATGTAATACATATCCGTATTTGGAAAATGAATCGGCTTGGCTCGAAATATTTTTCTCTGCCGCGCATCCGCAAGAGGGGATGCGCGGCAGATTTTTTATGACACAGGAAATCGAAGCGTTTCGATCGGTTCATGTGCCGATGTCAGAAAAAAACCGATGAAACCTTGCGGACGCGGAAACGAATGCACTCGATCGGTCTGAAACGGTGCGGCAGTGTTAAAAATCGGGTAAAACGGAAGGAAAGAAAGCAGGAGTTTTCCGATCATGATCAGGAATCGGCGGCAATTTCTCGTACGGCGTCCAAAAAGATTTCAACTTCGGAAGCCGTGTTGAATTCGCTCAGACTGACGCGGACAAGTCCGTCTTGTGTACCGAGCGCTTTGTGCATGCGCGGCGCACAATGCAGACCGCCCCGTACGGCGATGTCGTAATCGTCAGACAGCCGCTGTGCAACAAATTCCGATTGCAGAATTTCGCAGGAAAAAGCAACGATTCCGAACGGGTTGGAGACCGAATAAACGCGTATACGCGGAATTTTACTGAGACCTTGGATCAGAACGGACGTCAGCTCTTTTAAGTGCGAACCGATCTGCGGCAGTCTTGTCGTAAGGTACAAGATCCCTTCCGCCAGAGAAGCTGCGGCAGGGCAGGAAACAGTTCCTGCTTCCAGTCTGTCCGGATAAAAATCGGGCATGTTCGGATTAAAGCTTTCGCTTCCCGTGCCTCCGAAAAGCAGCGGTTCGGGGGAATACCGCTCGGAAAGAAGCAGTGCGCCGCTTCCCTGAATGCCGTACAATCCTTTATGCCCGGCAAGGCAGAGCGCGTCGATCCCCGAAGCCTGCATATGAATGGGGATGTGTCCGCCTGCCTGCGCTCCGTCGCAGATCATGATGATGTTTTCGGGAAGAAGCGCGCGCACGCGGGCGGGGTCTATGCTCGTTCCCGTAACGTTGGAAGCCAGCGTGAATACGGCGGCGATCGTATTTTTCCGAACGGCCGAAGCAATGTCTTGCGGAAGGATCTTCCCGCGCTTAAGAGGCACAAGCGTGATTTCGGCAAGTCCTTCCCTCTCCAGATAAAAGAGCGGTCTGAGTACGGAATTGTGCTCGGCGACTGTCGAGACTATGTGCGGTTTTTCCTGAGACGTTGTAACATTTTTATGACGAAAGAGCCCGAAAATTGCATAGTTGAGCGCCTCGGTGCAGTTTTTTGTCAGGATAACCCGTTCGCAGTCGGGAGCATTAAAAAAGTTCTGCAGAAGTTTTCTTGTGCGCAGTACTTCCTGCGCGGCGGCAAGGGACAGGGTGTGGCCGCTTCTGCCGGGATTCGCACAGTAACCTTGCAAAGTTGCGGTTACGGCGCGTATCACGCTGTCCGGTTTTCTTCCGCCCGTTGCCGCATTGTCAAAATAGATCATGGGACCTCCTTTTCCGCCTTTTGGGGCGCGGAAATTTTTCAGACGTGCTTTGGAAGGTGAAAAAACAATTTGCGCGCCTGCGTTCATATACTGTAATATATGCCGCAAAATTGAAAAATTGCAAAGCGGCGCAACGAAGGAGAAAAAATGAGCAGTATTCTTGCGGTTTTTCGTTCGAGAGCACAGACTCTCGAATATGTCATGCGTTTAAAATCAAACGGCATTAATGCCGTGGCGGTTTCTACGCCCCGCGAAGCGAATGTAGGGTGCGGGCTATCCGCAAAGATCGGCGCGTACGATCTTGCGCGTGCGCGCAACGTTCTGGCGTATTGCAATCGGTCGGCGTTTGTCGGGTTTTTCCGCGTGGAAAACAACTGCGGCAGGACGTACGTTTACCCGGTATGATTCCGTTCGGATCCCGAAAATTTAACCATGTATGCAAAATTTCTTGTATTGCGTACCGATTTGTGTTAAAATAGCGGCATGGACGAACAAAATAGACAAAAGGCTTTGCAGATCTTATCGCAAATTTATGCGGATGCGCGCCCGGCGCTTCATTATAATACCGCATATGAACTGCTTGTAGCGGTCATACTGTCGGCGCAGTGCACGGACGAACGTGTGAACAAGGTTACGGCGGAGCTTTTTAAAGAACACAATACACCTCAAACCATGCTGCAACTGACGCAGGAAGAATTGGAAAAATACATATTCTCCTGCGGATTGTACAAGAGCAAGGCGGCGCATATCCTGTCCGCCTCGCGCGATATTGTGGACAAGTTTTCCGGACAGGTGCCTTCCGGTTTTTCGGATTTGAAATCGCTTGCCGGAGTAGGGCAGAAGACGGCGAACGTCGTTTCGTCCGTTTGGTTTGAAAAAGACGCGATCGCAGTGGATACGCACGTATTCCGCGTGAGCAACCGTCTCGGATTGGCAAAGGCATCCACGCCGGCAAAAACGGAAGAACAGCTGAAAGTTTCCATTCCGCAGGCGGATTGGTCGAAGGCGCATCATTGGCTGATCTGGCACGGAAGAAGGATCTGCCATTCGCAGAAACCCGATTGCGGAAAATGTCCTTTGTCGGAATGCTGCGATTATTATGCGGACAGGCAGGAAAAGCAAAAAGGAGAGTGATAACAATGGCATCGTTGTTTACGGATAAAGTAAAAATCACGATCAAATCGGGCGACGGCGGCGACGGAATGAACTCGTTCAAAAGCTTTAAAGGCTTTGCGAACGGCGGTCCGGACGGCGGCGACGGCGGAAAAGGCGGCGACGTATATATCGTCGGGGACAAGGATAAGAATGATCTGATCGATTTTCGGTTCGGGGCGAAGTTCACGGCGGGCGACGGAGAACGCGGCGGAACGAACAATCGGTTCGGGAAAGGCGGGGAGGACGTGGTGATCTCGGTCCCGCTCGGTACTCTTGTGCGGGATGCGGAAACGGGAAAAGTTCTTTGCGATGTCTACACGGACGGAGAAAAGAAACTTCTTGCCCGCGGCGGCAACGGCGGCAAAGGGAATGTGCGTTTTACGACGGCGCGCCGACATGCCCCGCATTTTGCACAAAAAGGACAAAAGACGCAGGTACACACGCTGATTCTGGAACTCAAAATGATTGCAGATGTGGGCATCATCGGATTCCCGAACGTGGGGAAGAGTACGCTGCTTTCCAAGATCTCGGCGGCAAAGCCGAAAATCGCGAACTATCATTTTACGACGCTTTCGCCCAATCTCGGGGTGGTGCGCTATTATGACAAATCGTTTGTGGCGGCGGATATCCCCGGACTGATCGAAGGTGCGGCGGAAGGCGCAGGCCTCGGACATGATTTTCTGCGGCATATCGAACGCACGCGCATGCTGGTGCATGTGGTGGATATTTCGGGCATGGAAGGGCGCGACCCTTACGAAGATTTCAAGAAGATCAATGCGGAGCTGAAACAGTACAGCCCCAAACTTGCGGCTTTGCCGCAGCTTGTCGCACTGAATAAATGCGATGTGTTCGGGGCGGAAGAGAATGTCAAGGCATTTAAAAAGAAGTGCCGAAAGTATAAAGTTTTTCCGATCACGGCAGTTACGGGTGAAGGTACGAAAGAACTGATCGAAGCGATTTTTGCGGTACTGGAAACTTTGCCGCCCGCTGAACCTATCCCGGCCGACGAATTTGAATATGATACTCCGGATGTCAACGAATTTTTCATCGACAAGGACGAAGAAGAAAACGTATGGTATGTTACGGGCGGATTGGTGGATATGCTGGAACGAAACGTGATTTTGTCCGATCCCGATTCGATGGCTTACTTCCAGAAGGTCCTCAAGGATAAGGGCGTGATCCGCGAACTGAAAAAACGCGGCGTTGCTGAGAACGACACGGTTGTCGTAGGCAATGTGGAGTTTTTGTTTAAAGAATAAGAAACCGCCGCAAAAATACAGGTACGTACCTGTATTTTTGCGGCAAAAAAAATAAATCAAGGAAGATGATATGCTTACAAGCAAACAGAGAAGTAATTTAAAGAGTATTGCGGCAAATCTGGATCCTGTGGCGCAGTGCGGAAAAAACGGGATCGGCGAGAATATGGTCAAATCCCTTTCGGATGCGCTGGAAGCGCGTGAACTGATCAAAGTGAATGTCCTGACGAATGCGGAAGACGATGCGAAATCGTTGGGGGCAGAACTGGCATCGGCGCTAAGGGCGGAATGCGTGGCCGTGATCGGACGGAAGGTGATCCTGTACCGCCGTTCGTCGCGCAAAGATTTTAAACACATTGAATTCTGACGCATCGTAACGAAACGCATTTTTTTATAAAAGGGTTCGGCTGTACTTCTATCTGAATAAAAAGGCGCTCGGCCATCGGAAAAGGAAGAAATGATTCGGAAGAGTTCGTTGCAAGAAACTGTTTCATACGGGCATTGCCGGCGCCGGAAAAGCGCCGATGGGTGTTTTTTCGGCGATTGACGGGTGAAAATGGGCTTTCTGTACCGATCGGGAACAGTGATGCCGTTTTTAACGGAAAACCAATTTAGATCAACTGTCAAGTATGGCGGTAAGGGGAGAATATGAGCAAGACTTCGGAGTTTATCCGAACCAAACGTGAGTCTTTGGGACTGACGCAGGCGGAGCTCGCACGGAAAGTGGGGGTCTTTGAAAGCGAAGTGCGGATGTGGGAGCGTGGCATGCTTCCCGATTCGAAATATCTTTTAAAACTTGCCGATGCCCTGCAAGTGGAAGCGGATGAGATATTGAGAGGAGAAGAAGAGTGTGCGCCGCAGGAAGTCTTTGACGAAGGGGCACATAAACAGGATGTCCACTCGAGTGGACAGGAACTCGCGCAGGAAGTTTTTGACGAAAGGACGCATGGACAGGATGTCCATTCGAGTGGACAGGATCCCGCGCAGGAAGCACGAGCCGATTTGCAGGAACCGCAGTCCGACACGCTTGCAGCACAGCCCGATTTGCCGTCGGATGACGCAGAGACAGGGAGAAAGCAAACGCAAGCGGATGACGGGGGTACCTTTGAAAATCTTCGGTCGGAAGGAGCTGCAGATACGACAGAAGGAGAGCCTTTGCCGGAGCAAGCGGAGGAAAGCGGGAATATAGGTGCGGATGATCCGCTTTCAGAGGATGATTTTCTGTTCGATGAGCCGTTGATGCGAAACGGGTTTACGAAGACGGAGCGCATTTTGGGATATACGGCAGGCGCTGTGTTTATTCTTATCGTGCTTTTAAACATCATTTCGTCGGTGGTGGGATATGTCGGGCGCGATCGCACTCTTACAACGGAAAATTATAACAATTACATAGAAATTGACAGCAACCCGGTCGGGAATGTTAATATAGATACGGTTGAGATTACGGTTACCTTCAAAGCGCACGTTTCGGACTTTATGCTTAGTCTTACTCTAACGTTTCCCGAAATGCTGGGAAGCGTCGATTATGTTACGGATATCTCCTTTTCACAAAATGATTGCGAAAAGGGAGAAGTTCTGATAAAACAGATCGCGCTTGACAGTTATATGTATTCACCTTTTGCACAGATACAAGTAAATTCTGTATCGGGAGGTCTGGACTGATGAGTAAACACAGCAGAAATTTTAAGTTGGCGGTGTTTCTTTATATTGTTTTGTTGTTCGGGTTGGTGAATATCATCGTCAACAAATCCTATGAATCCATTCCTGTATTTTTAATTTTCGGAGTGCCGTCCGTCTTGTTGATCTACTTTAATTACAGCTTATGCAAGAGAAGCGTCCGTTGGAATGCTGAACGGGATACGCGCGAGGGCGGGGATTGTGTAGAGCCGAGTGAATTTCGGCTTATTGTAGGGAAGACCGTCGGATGGATACTTTTTTTTGTAGCGATGATCTTGTCTTTGATTCAGCAATGAACAGATCGGTTTATCAATGCGGACAGGTTTTCGATCCTGTCCGCATTTTTATGAGGGCAGTTCTTTTTAAGTCCAACGGCCCGAAAAAATCCCGAACATACAGAGCATTCTGCATGTTCGGGATTTTTTGTAAAGGAAAGCAAACTTTTTGATGTGGCATGGCGGTTTATTCTTTTTTTCCGAAAAAGCGGATCACGGCGGAAAGGAGGAGTAAAATTCCGCCCGAAACAATATAATAAACAGGGAAGATTGTGAAGAGGGAAAAGAGAAGGAGAAAAGCGCCCGAAAAAGCATAACCGCGCCAGGCACTTTTTCGGATGCGGAACGCGAATTTTTCTTTAAATCCGTTTTTTTCTTTGGGGGGAGTGATCAGATGCTCGGGCATGCAGCCGCTCTCTTTGACGAGCGAATAAACATCGTTTGCGTCTTTGAGGGTTACGCCGAAGGCTTTTGCAAGCTTGCACGCCTCTTCCGTGAATCCCGCGGCGTAAACGGTTTTGTGTTCTCCCTCGGCGCGGATCACGGGGCATAATTCGTCTGCCGTTACATTTTCAAACTGAAACTTTAAAAAGCTGTCGCCGTCTTTTGTGTGGATGGTTTTGTCTTTGATTTGTGCATACGGTGTATTATTTTCTGCACAATGTTTCCGTGTGTTGTCGGCATTTTCTTCTGATTTGCTGCCTTGTGCTTCGTGTTGGGCGGAAAGGCTTTTCGCAATGAGCTCTGCGTTGTTTTGCGGGGAGTCCATGGCAAGGTGGAAGGCTAATTTTTGTACATTGGAGCGTTCGCTTTCCGCTCCGTATTTTTTTCTGTGTCTGGCGCGGCGCCAAAGATGCAAAAGCACGGTAGCTGCCGCCGCAAAACTGCCCGCAGCCAGTAATGCCGCCCAGAGCGAAGAAAGGTAAAAGCGGAATATACAAAAAGAAAGCAAAAGGAGTGCGAAAAACGAAAATACCGTATCGGACCAGAGAGGAAAATCGATTTTTTTCATGGTATGTACCTGCCTGTGTGATAGTACTTTCTGTATATTTCTCCAATAATTCGGTATTTTAAACCTTGCAACGGACAAAAAGTTGTGATATACTGTTAAAAAGGAAAATTTTTCCGCAAAGGTATAGAAAAGAGCGGAAATTCCTATATACAACGGGTAACAATTCTACAGACGGGTAACTATGAAAATTGCGATTTTTGGCGGGACATTTGATCCCGTTCATTCGGAACATATCAATATTGTAAAAGCGGCAAAGGAAAAATTGCAAGCAGACAAAATCATTGTAGTGCCTGCGTTTATACCGCCGCACAAGCAAGGCAAGCTGCTCGCTTCGGCTGCGGATCGGCTGAACATGGCAAAACTGGCGTTTGCGGGGATCCGCGGCTGTGAGGTCAGTCCGTATGAACTCAATGCGGGCGGAACGAGTTATACTTGCCGTACGGTGGCGCATTTTAAGCAAAAATATCCCGACGCACAGCTGTATTGGCTGGTGGGAGCGGATATGCTCAAAGATTTTTATACCTGGAAAGAGCCCGACGTGATCCTTTCGATGGCGGAACTGGTAGCCTGCGGACGGGAAGGGGAGCGCGTGAGTTTTAAAAAGGAGCAGCTTCGTTTTTTTGCAAAGTTTCATAAAGGTTTTCGCGTGCTGGAATATTCGGGACGGGATGTTTCATCCACGAAGATACGTGTGCTGAGTGCGTTCGGGGAAGATTTGAAGCCTTATCTTGCGGAAGACGTGATCGCTTATATCCAGACGAAGGGGCTGTATCGGGTGGAAAACGTGAAAGAGGCGCTGCGGTATTTAAAACCTGTGCGGAAAAAACATACGGTGCGGGTCGCATTGATGGCGGCGGGCGCGGCGTCGGGGTACAGGCTGGATGAACATGCGGTTATACAGGCGGCAGGACTGCATGACGTAGCGAAAAATCTGGATCTCTCGGCGCCGGAACTTGCCGGGTTTACCGCTCCGGAGCCCGCTATTCCCGCTCCCGTGATGCATCAGTATACAGGCGCATACCTTGCAGAGCATACGTTCGGGGTAACGGATACGGATGTTCTGAATGCCATCCGTTATCATACGTCGGGAAGACCGAACATGAGCGCACTGGAAAAACTGATCTTTCTTTCGGATATGCTGGAAGCAGGAAGAGATTTTCCGCATATCAATTCCCTGCGCGCCTGGTTCGGACGGGATCTGGACGAATGTATGTATCGGTCGCTACGGTACGAGCTGAAATATCTGAAAAAAGGGAAGGGCGATATCTATCCGCTGACATTCCGTGCATATGAATATTACAAGGAGTTAAGAAAAAAGTAAATGGAATCTCTTGAATTCACACAGCAGATCTGCAAATTTTTATCTTCCAAGAAAGCGGAAGATATAATTATGGTCGATGTTCGCGAAAAGACGGTGATCTGCGATTATTTCGTTATCTGCAGCGGCAGAAGCACGACGCAGGTCAAATCGCTCTGCGAAAATCTGGAAGAACATTTTTCCAAAGCGGGCATAGAACCCCGCAGAACGGAAGGCGTTCGCGAAGGGCGTTGGGGCGTTATGGATTACGGCGATGTGATCGTGCACGTCTTCAACGACGAATCGCGGCTGTTTTATCATCTGGAACGTCTCTGGGACGAGGGGAATAACGTACGTCGTTATGAAGATTAACAAATCGGCGCCGCGCGCAATAAAATTGCGCGCGGCGCCGAAGCAAATTATTCAAAGTTGATTTTTTTGGGCTTGGAGTAGCTTTGCTTTGTGCGTGCCCGTTTTTTTTCGACAATGTAATAGACTTCTTTGGGGCCAGACTTTTCGGGTTGTTCGGGTTTGGCAGGTTTTTCGGGCGCAGGTTTTGCTTCAGGGGGAGCGTTTTTTGCATCGCGGATGTGCTGTTGAAGGATCCGAACGGATACAACTCCGCCGAAACACAATCCGAACAGGATCAGCAGATAAACGCCGCCCCAGAGAGTGGATGCAAGTAAATTCATAGATACCCCCGTGGCATTTTTCTGTATTATATCACAGATACACAGGTGCGGCGGGGCGGAAAATGACAAGAAAGGGGGAGTTTTGTCGCATGACGGCATACGATATCATAGAATTAAAAAAACGCGGCAAAATATTGAGTGAGGAGCAGATCCGCGCCTTTGTGCGCATGGTAACGGACGAAAGTGCGTCGGATGCGCAGATCGCTGCATTCTGCATGGCGGTTCTTTGGCGCGGAATGACGGACGAGGAGTGTTTTGTCCTCACGGACGCGATGGCAAAGAGCGGCGTGTGTGCGGAGAAACCAAACGTGTCGGGCGTCTATGCGGACAAACATTCGACGGGCGGCGTATCCGATTCGACGACGTTGATCCTGGTGCCCGTGCTGGCATCTCTGGGCGTGAAGTGTGCGAAATATTCCGGCAGGGGGCTTGGGCATACGGGCGGAACGCTGGATAAAATGGAAAGTTTT
>CASEWU010000220.1 GCA_949291725.1 uncultured Bacillota bacterium | reverse complement strand
GGCATATACGATCAATGTGGCGATGGCGGTCGTGGCGACGATCTCGCCGCTTCTTTTTTCCACTTTTTACAGTGAATACGGGATATCTTACAGCTTGCTCGGGTTGCTGGTGCTGATCAATTTTTGTACACAACTGGGCATCGATCTGCTGTTTTCTTTTTTTTCGCACAAATTCAATATAGCGCTGACCGTGCGGCTGACGCCGCTTCTCACCGTTGCGGGCATTGTATTGTTTGCCGTTTTGCCGTTCTTATTTCCGCAGTACGCATATGCGGGACTGGCGTTGGGAACGGTCGTATTTGCGGCGTCGGGCGGACTTTCGGAAGTGCTGATCAGTCCGATCATTGCGGCGATCCCCTCGCCCGATCCCGAACGCGCCATGAGCCGATTGCATTCGGTGTATGCGTGGGGCGTCGTGGCGGTTGTGCTGGTGAGCAGCGGGGTGTTGCTTGCGATCGGAAGAGAAAACTGGCATTGGCTGGTTTTAGGCTGGGGCATCGTTCCGGCTTTGGCGGCGGTGTTGTTCTTTCTCGCAAAGATCCCGCCCATGCAAACGCCGGAAAAAACAGCGGGCGCGGTCGGGCTTTTTGCCAGCAAACCGCTCGTTTTGTGTATTTTGTGTATCTTTTTCGGCGGAGCAAGCGAATGTACGATGTCGCAATGGGCGTCGGGTTATCTGGAACAGGCGTTGGGACTTGAAAAGATCTGGGGCGATATTTTCGGCGTGGCGATGTTCGCGCTCATGCTCGGATTGGGGCGGAGCCTGTACGGCGCGTTCGGAAAGCGCATTTATAAAGTGCTGATTTTCGGTTCGGCGGGGGCGGCTGTCTGTTATCTGGCGGCGGCGCTCACGCCCCTGCCCGTCATCGGGCTGATCGCGTGCGGGCTGACGGGGCTTTGTGTTTCCATGCTTTGGCCGGGAAGCCTGATCGCGGTAACCGATCATTTCCCGAATGCGAACGTGGCGGTCTTTGCGCTGATGGCGGCGGGCGGCGATCTGGGCGCTTCGGTCGGGCCGCAGATCACGGGGCTGATCGCGGATGCGGTGATCGCGAGCCCTGCGGCGGCGGATTTTGCGGCGGGACTCGGCTGGACGGCGGAACAGCTCGGCATGAAAGCGGGAATTTTATGCTGCACGGTTTTCCCGATCCTCGCCGTCGTCTTTTCCGTGCTGATTTACAGGATCTCAAAGCATAAGCCGTTCGGACTTCCGTTGTCGGAAAAGAAGTGAATTTTCGTTTCAAATTGCGTAAACGGCGGATTTTATCGGTCAATTTATTATATGTTTAAATAACAAAGCGACAGGCGAGGCAGAAAAAATCTGCATCGCCTGTCGCTTTTACTTAATTTTGTCGACGCAACAGCATTTGCATCGCCTGCCGCTTTCGTTTTATTTCGTCAGCGCAAAAATTGCGCCGACGGAATAAATGCGACGATTGAAATTAGAAAAGATTGTCGTGGTCTTTATAAAGCAGTGAAAAAATTCTTTCCGCTGTCGATAAGGGGGGCAGGTTTGTCGTGTCTATGCAGACGGAATCCATGTTTTTATAGTGCGCGGCGCGTTCGAGACTGCGCGCGATGACGTCTTGATCGCGAAGTCCTGCGGCGATATCGCCGTGTAAGCGCCGCAGAAGCTCTTGTTCGGAGCATGTCAGGGTAATCAGGTGAAAGCGAAAATCTCCCGAAAGTTGCGAAAGGATTTCGTCGATTATGCCGCGCTCGTGCATGACCCAGCAAAAGAGAATGTTTTCAAACATTCCGCTCTTTAAAAAACCGTTCAAAAGCGCGCAGATATTTCCGAGCACCATGCGGCAGGTCGTTTCGTTGACGGTAAAGGGCGTCATGTCCCAACAATGATCGCCCTCCAAAAAAACATTGTCGGGCAAAATTTTTTTCAGCTCGCGGCAGACGGCGGATTTTCCGACTCCCATTGTCCCGTTGATAAAGATAAGGTTTTGCATGGAAAAAGTATAGCATTTCGGAGCAGGTTTGTAAAGCCTTTTTTTTTGCGTGAATGTCCGTTGCCGCGCCCAAAATTCTGTATGCGGCGGCGCAAAAAGCACGACTTTTTGCGCCGCCGCATAGTATGGAATGATTTTCATTTTCAAGGAGAAGAGAATGGCAGACTATCGGATCATATCTCCCGCGACGGTAACGCTTTCCGAGCGGGCCGCCGTGGGGAAAGGGGCTGTTATTTTCCCGAACAATGCTATCTTGGGCGAAAGCCGTGTCGGGGCGGGTGCGGTTCTGTATCCGAACAACATACTGGAAGATGCAGAGGCCGACGCGGGCTGTGAGCTGACGGCGAGCGTCCTGAAAGGCGCTTACGTGGGGGAAAACAGCCGCATCGGGCCGTTTGCACATCTGCGGCCCGGGGCGGTCGTGGGGAAAAATTGCAGGATCGGAAACTTTGTGGAGATTAAGAACGCAAACATAGGCGACGGGACGAAGATCGGGCACCTTACATATGTGGGAGATGCGGATATCGGTAAAAACTGCAATCTCGGGTGCGGGGTGGTATTCTGCAATTATGACGGAAAGAGCAAGCACCGCACGGTCGTCGGGGATAACTGTTTTATCGGAAGTAACGTAAATCTCGTTGCGCCCGTAAAATTGGGAGACGGTTGTTTTATCGCGGCGGGCACGACGGTAACGGAAGATGTTCCGGCGGGAGCGTTCGTGATCGGCAGGGCGCGGCAGGAAAGCAAGAGCCGAAAAAGGGAGGCGGAATGAGTAAATATTTCGGTACGGACGGGATCCGCGGCGTGGCGGGGGAAGAGCTGACGGCGCGCACGGCGTTTGCGCTGGGGAATTCTTTGTGCCGCTTAAAAAGTAAAGCGCGCGTGGTTGTCGGGCAGGACACGCGCACGTCGTCGGATATGCTGGCTCTGGCGTTGTCGGCGGGGGTTACCGCGGGCGGCGGAAAAGTTTTGGCTGGCGGCGTTCTGCCGACGGCGGCGGTGGCGTATTTTGTGCGCAAGGAAAACGCGGACTTCGGCGTCGTGATCAGTGCGTCGCACAATCCGCCCGAGTTCAACGGTCTGAAAGTTTTTGACGCCGCAGGCAGCAAATTGGGGGAAAAACAGGAGGAGCGAGCGGAACACTGGTTTGAAGAGTACGCATTTGCGTCGGCGTTGCATTGCGGCAGGGTGAAACCGCTTTCCCGCCGCGAAGATTATACGGATTATCTGGCGCATTGCTGTGAAACATCCTTGGAAGGCAAGACGTTCGTTTTGGACTGCGCAAACGGCGCGGCGGGAGGTTTTGCGCCGCGGGTATTCCGCAAACTGGGCGCGGAAGTAATTCCGCTGAACTGCGGAAGGGACGGGCGGCGCGTAAACGAGCATTGCGGGGCATTGCATCCGGAAGGGATGTGCCGAGCGGTAGCGGAAACGGGGGCGGACGCGGGGTTTTGCTATGACGGGGATGCGGATCGTCTGATCGCGGCGGACGAGCGCGGAAAGATCGCGGACGGGGACACGGTGCTTTGTATTCTGGCGACGCAGCTTAAACGCCGCGGGCGTCTGACGGGCGGGCTTGCCGTGGGGACGTCGCATACGAATACGGGCGCGGAACGGTATCTGAGCGAAAGGGGAATACGGCTTGCACGGACGGATATCGGGGATAAATATGTGGCGGCGTATATGCGAAAGAGCGGCGCGGTGATCGGCGGGGAGCAGTCGGGGCATATTATTTTGTCGGAGTATTCCACGACGGGCGACGGGATCCTGACGTCGGTAAAGTTGGCGGAACTGATCGCAAAAACACCGTTATCGGAGCTTGCGAACGTACAGCTTTTGCCGCAGTACAACGTGAGCGTGCGGGTGGCGGACAAAGTGCGCGTACTGGGCAACGAAGAGGTGCGGGCGAGCATTGCGCAGGAAAGCGAAAAGGTGGATCGGCTGGTGGTGCGCGCGTCGGGAACGGAGCCCGTGATCCGTATTTTTGCGGAAGCGGAAACGCTTTCGGCCGCAAAGAACGCGGCCGAGAGCGTGCGCCGCACGATCGTGCGGACGGGGGTGTGATATGTGCGGCATCGTAGGCTGTGTTTCCAAAGAAAATTGTTACGAAAAAATTCTTTCGACGCTCTCGGGATTGGAATACCGCGGCTATGATTCGGCAGGGATCGCTATGCTTTCGTCGTCAAAAACGCTGAACGTTCGAAAAAAAAAGGGATATGTAAGCAATCTGAAGGGAAAACCTCTGCCGGGGGAAACGGGCATCGGGCATACGCGGTGGGCAACGCACGGGAAACCTTCGGACGCGAACGCGCATCCGCATGTCAGCGGTAAATTCGCACTGGTGCATAACGGGATCGTAGAAAATTTTCGCGCGCTCAAGGGCGAACTTTTGGAGCAGGGCGAAGAATTCCTGTCGGAAACGGACAGCGAAGTGATCGTAAAACTTATTGCGAAGGCGTACCGCGGCGATTTTTTTGAGGCAGTCGTGAAGGCGTGCGAAAGGCTGGAAGGTTCGTATGCTTTGGCGGTGCTCTGCAGCGATGATCCCGGCGAGATCATCGGCGTGCGGCAAGGCAGTCCGTTGGTGGCGGGTGCGGCGCCCGACGCACTGTACCTTTGCAGCGATGTTCCTGCGCTTTGCGGCGCGGCGGAATTTATCTGCCCCGCGTCGGACGGAGAATTTATCCGCATCCGCGACGGCAATATCTGTTTCTGCGACGGCAACGGCCGCGAGATCTGCAAAGAGTTTTCGCGCGTGCCGCCCGAAAGCCGCTCGTCTTCCGTCATGTCCGGCACATTCATGGAAAAAGAGATCGCCGAGATCCCGCGTGCGCTGTCGGATACGTTCAAAAGCCTGTCGGCCACAGACTTTGCGCCCTGTGCACGCATTTTGCGCGGGGCCAGGCACGTGTATGCGGTAGCCTGCGGTACGGCCCTGCACGCCGCGCAGGCTTTCGGCGACATCGCGGAAAGCGAAGTGCGGTGTCCCGTTTCCTGTTTCGCCGCGTCGGAGTTTCGATACCGTGATCCGCTGATCGGCAGAGACGACCTGCTCGTCGCCGTTTCGCAGAGCGGCGAAACGGCGGATACATTGCAGGCGGCGCGCCTTGCCAAAGAGCGCGGCGCGTATGTGCTGGCGGTAACCAATATCGCGCAATCCTCGCTCGCTTCGCTCGCCGATTTCACGATCGTGATGCGTGCAGGTTCGGAGATCGCCGTTGCCGCGACCAAAAGCTATAACTGTCAGCTGCTCTGCCTGTATTATTTAGCCGCGCAGATGAAGTATTACCGCGTGCAGGAATTTCCCGATTGGTTTTCGCAATTTTCTTCCCTTTCTTCCGCGGCGGAAGAAGTGTTTGCCTGCTTTCCGCAGATGTCCGCGCTTGCGGCAAAATTCAAAGACGCGCGCGGCATGTTTTATCTGGGAAGGGGGCTGGATGTGCGTACGGCGGCGGAAGGTGCGCTCAAAGTCAAAGAAATTGCCTATGTGTTTGCGGAAGGGTATGCGGCGGGGGAACTGAAACACGGAACGCTTGCCCTGATCGAAGAGGGATTCCCCGTCTTTGCCGTGTCTACTTGTTCCGCACTCGCTTCAAAGACGGAAAATGCGCTCGCCGAAGCAAAGGCGCGCGGAGCGCGGACGGTTCTGTTTTCGCAGAACGTAAGTGCGCTTTCGGAAAGCTGCGCCGATTTCAAGTGTGCTCTTCCCGTCATTCACGAAAAACTCATGCCCATCCTTGCCGTCATTCCTTTGCAATACTTTGCGTGCAGAATGTGCCTTTTGCGCGGCTTCGATCCCGATAAACCCCGCAATCTTGCAAAATCTGTAACGGTCGAATAATTCGCATGAAAACAGGCAATAATTCTGTCGGATGCGTAGCGGTGTCTCCGAAATAAATCGGCGCGGCGTCCTCTGTAAAGAGGTGCGCCGCGCCGCGCTTTTTCGCCTCCTGCGACGTTTCCGAACCTAAGATTCGAATGCGAAATCGCAATTAAAAATTTGGCAATACAAAGATTCTGTAAAGCAGTGCTTTTGCAAGACGAAGGTTCAGCAAAGCAAAGATTTTCTGTTGCGCAGGCGTACCCGTTGTGAAGCGCGGAAAGTTTAAGCGCGGTCCGCGCCCTGATTGCTTTTTTTGTATGCCTGTGCTATAATGAGGGAAAACGCAGAAAAATAAGGTCAAAGTATGGAAAAAACCAATGTTATGCGTCTTCTGGACGCAAAAAAGATCGCATATACAGGGTATTCGTATCCGCCTGAGATCACGGACGGAGAGGAAGTGGCGAAACAGCTCGGCGAAGACGCGCACAGCGTTTTCAAAACGCTGGTAACCGTTTCGGACAAAGGAGAGCATGCGGTATTTTGTGTGCCTGTTTGTTTGTCTCTGGATCTGAAACAGGCGGCAAAGGCGGCGGGATTCAAGTCGGTCGCCATGATCCGGCAGAAAGAGCTGGAACCGCTTACGGGGTATATTCACGGCGGATGTTCACCGATCGGCATGAAAAAGCGTTTTAAGACGTTTATTGACGAAAGCGCCAAAAATTTTGAGCAGATCTATGTCAGTGCGGGAAAGGTCGGGCATCAGGTGCGGCTTTCGCCCGAGGCGCTGGCGGCCTATGTCGGGGCGGTATTTGCGCCGATCGCGGCGCATACGGAAACAATATGAGTATGCAGGCGGGGCAATACCGCGGAAAGAGCGGTTTATATTTGTTTGCGGAACAGATCGCGTACGCATTGCTGGGGATTGCCGTCGGCTGTGCGGCAGGAGCGGTCGGCGGAATATTCGGGGTAGGCGTGGAAAAATGCGCCGCTTTCGGGGCGGCGCATTTTTCACTGTATGTCTGGTTTTTGCCCATCGTGGGCGTGCTGACGGTCGCCATGCTGCGTACCTTCGGGAAAGGCGTACCGACGGGCATGGGTGCGCTGTTTGCCGCAAGCCACGGAGAGGGTGCAGGATTCCCCATCCGCAATGCACTGTTTCAGTTTGCGGGAAGCTGGGCTGCACATCTTTTCTGTGCCAGTGTAGGAAGGGAAGGCGCAGGAGTACAGATCGGTGCGTCCATCGGTTACGGCATCGGCAAGCACATTCGGATGCACGATGCCGACAAGATCCTGCTGGTGGCGGGCATGGCGGCGGGGTTTTCCGCCCTGTTCGGAACTCCCGTCGGAGCACTCTTTTTCGCGCTGGAAGTTACGGTTGTCGGGGGGATCCGTCTGCGTGCGCTCGTGGCGGCGCTCTTTGCCTCCTTTACGGCTTATTTTACGGCAAAACTATGCGGAATGACACACACGCTTTATACGGTCCCGTTTGAATTATCGATGGACGTATCCATGTTTTTGCGTATATTTGTGTTCGGAGCGTTTTGCGGTATTGCGGGGCTTGTATTTTGTGTTGTGCGCAAATATGCGGACAAGTTTTTTTCTTTTTCCTGTAAAAATGCCTATGTGCGGGCGGCGGCGGCAGGGCTTCTGCTTGCAGGACTCTTATTTTTAAGCGGCGGCAGATACAGCGGCCTGGGCACGAATCTGATCGCGGAATCTTTCGGCGGGAATGTTTTTGCTTTCGATTGGATCGTGAAACTGCTTTTTACGACAGTATTTTTGTCGGTCGGATTTTTGGGCGGAGAAGTTACGACTCTTTTTGCCGCCGGTACGTGTTTAGGCGTTACGGTCGGGCCCTTGCTCGGGTTGGATGCGCACATCGCTGCGGCGCTCGGGTATGCCGCCGTGTTCGGCGCCGCGACCAATACCCTGCTTTCCCCCGTATTTCTGGGTGTGGAAATGTTCGGCGGGTCGTCTCTGCCGTTTATGGCGATCGCATGCCTTGCGGCATATCTTTTCAATTTTGATCGCTCCGTTTACAATCAAAAGAGGCGAGAAACGGTCAGCGAATCCATCGAACGGCATCTTTTTGCCCAGCGCAAACGCCTTTTGCCTCTTCCGAAACGGCTGTATTGAAATTCCCTTCAAAATTTTAAACTTTGCTTAAGAAAGCGGGAAGAGGAAAGATTTTTCGGGCGAAAAACGTTTAAATCTGCTGAAAGGGCGGGTCGGACTTTTGGGTACGGAGCAGGATCCTGCGGCAAGGATGAGCGGAAGAGCGAAGAGGATTGTGCGGCAAATTTATTGCATTCTGCAGGGTTCTGTTGTATAATGATGGCATGGAACTGAACGCGGATTTAAAAAATTGTGAAAACAAGCGCGTTTGCGTGGCGCTGTCGGGCGGGGGCGATTCAATGGCGCTCCTGCATTGGCTTTGCGGCGCGGCGTCGGCAAACGGCATAAAACTGAGTGCGGTCAATGTGGAACACGGGATCCGCGGTGAAAGTTCGCGGGCAGATTCGGAATTTGTGAAATCGGTTACAGAGCGGTTGCATGTACCGTTGTTTTCTTATTCTGCCGACGTGCCTTCTCTTGCGAAAGAGTGGGGAATGGGAACGGAAGATGCGGCGCGCCGTGTTCGGTATTGTCTTTTTTTGCGGATCTTGCGGGAAGACAAAGCGGATGTGATCGTTACGGCGCACCATGCGGGCGACAATGCGGAGAGCGTGTTGTTTAACCTGTTTCGCGGCAGCGCGCTTGCTGGTGCGGGCGGGATCCGTGATTTTATTCCCGCAAAAGAACTGGCGGAACGCTTCATGCCGGAAATTGCGGCGCAGCCGACCCTGGAAAACAAGGGGATCGCGCGGCCCTTTCTCGGCGTTTCGAAGGAAAAAATTCTGGAATATCTGCGCGAAAACGGGCTTTCCTGGCGGGAGGACGAGACGAATTCGGACACCGCATATACACGTAATTTTTTGCGGCACGAAATTCTGGGGCGGATCAAGGAGCGGTTTGCGAACGCGGAAGAGGCGCTGTATCGGTTTTCCTGCGCGGCGCGGGAGGACGATGCGTATCTGTATTCTTTGACGGACTCCTATTACAGGGAAGGGGAAGTGTGTACGATCGATGAAAGTGCGCCCAAGCCGCTGTTTTATCGGTGTGCGCTGCGTGCGCTGAAACATTTCGGAGTGGAAAAGGATTATACTCAGTCGAACCTGGATGATATATATGCGCTGACGCAGGGGCGAAACGGCGCAAGGGCGGATCTTCCGCAAGGGGTATGCGCGGTGCGCGAATACGGAAAAATTGCGGTTTTTTTTGCAAAACAGCCGAGCTTCGGCGAGGAATATATCTTTTCGGAAGGGGAATTTGCTTTCGTGGATATGTTGGCAAAGGTGCAGCGCGGCGGAAAGATCGGGAACGGAGAGACGAAGGGGCGGTATAAAAATCTCGTGATCGATGCGGAAAAGCTTCCGCAAAGCTGCGTGCTGCGGCTGCGGAAAGAGGGGGACGTATTTCAGAAATTCGGTTCTGGGACAAAAAAACTGAAAGAATTTCTGATCGATAAGAAGATCCCGAAGAGAGAAAGGGATCAGCTTCCCGTGCTGGCAAGCGGAAAAGAGGTTTATGCCGTTTTCGGCGTGGAAATATCGGAAAAATGTAAGCTGGATGAAAAATCCGGGCAGATCTATACATTGTCATTATACGAAAAAGGAGAAAGAGACAAATGCATCAGGACGTAGAAAGCATCATGTTTTCCAAAGAGCAGATCGCGGCGCGCATCGGAGAATTGGCGGCGCGGCTGGACAAAGAATATGCGGGCAAAAATCCGCTGATGGTAGGAATTCTCAAGGGGAGCGTGATGTTTTACGCGGATCTTTTGCGCGCAATGACGATCCCCGTGGAAATGGATTTTATGGCGATCTCATCCTACGGAGCAGGAACGAAATCTTCGGGTGAAGTCAAGCTCATCAAGGATCTGGACAGAAAGATCGAGGGCAGACACGTCATTATCGTGGAAGACATCATCGATTCGGGTTATACCCTTTCTTATCTGAAACGCATGCTGTATTCGAGAAAGCCCGAGAGCGTGAAGATCTGCGCGCTTTTGGATAAGTACAGCCGCCGCGTCGTGCCCATCGAGGCGGACTACAAGGGCTTCGACTGCGCCGACGAATTTGTGGTCGGGTTCGGTCTGGACTATTCGGAAAGGTACCGCAATTTGCCGTACATAGGCATTCTCAAAAGAAGCGTTTACGAAAAGTAAAATTGTTTCGTAAGGCAAAATCGCTTGACAGGAAAGGCGGGATGTGTTAATATATGATTCGAGCCGCTCGTAGCGGGCTTTATAAGCGTGCGCACGCGCACCGCCTTGGCACACGGCGAGACTGGTTAGAGGAGGTAAAATATTTTGTACGCAATCATCGAAAACGGAAACAAGCAGTACAAGGTTTCCGAGGGCGACGTTGTCCGCGTAGAGAAGCTGAACGCAGAAGTCGGCGCAACCGTCGAGTTCAAAGCGGTTTTGGTTTCGGCAGACGACGGGATCAAGGTTGGCGCAGACGTAGCAAACGCGAAAGTCAGCGCAAAGGTCGAAGCGCAGGATAAGTTCAAGAAGATCGTCGTGTTCAAGTACAAGGCGAAGAAGAACGAGCGCAAAAAGCAAGGCCATCGCCAGCCCTTCACCGCGGTCAAGATCGAAAAGATCACGCTGTAAAGCAAAGGCGTCCGCCGCAGAGTAATGCGGCACACATTTTTTAAGGAGGATAAATAAATGATTCTTATCAATTTATTTGCTCATAAAAAAGGAACCGGTTCGTCGCACAACGGCCGCGACAGCGAAGCGAAACGCCTTGGCGTGAAGCGTTCGGACGGGCAGGAAGTGCTTGCTGGCAACATTTTGGTTCGTCAGCGCGGCACGAAATTCCATGCCGGCAACAATGTCGGGATCGGCAAAGACGATACGCTGTTCGCACTCGTGGACGGTGTTGTCCGGTTTGAAAGATTGGGCAAAGACAGAAAACAGGTCAGCGTTTACAAAGCACAGTAATTGAAAACCCCGCAATTTTTGCGGGGTTTTTTATCTGTTAAGTGGCTATGCCGCAGCGCGCAAACATTTTTTGCGCGCTGCGGCATTTTTTGTCGGCTTTCGGGTAACGGAGTTTGCAAATTGCCGTCGGGTAAAATTACGGATCGAAAATATGTTTTTTGTACGGATAACAAAATCAAAACCGCAACAGACGATGCGGCAGGGTGCGGCAAGCAAAACAACAGGGGGCGGCAGACGAACAGCGGGTGAACGGCAGAGGAGACGCAGAGGAGCGGCAGGCAAGGCGGTTAATGGCGGGTGAAACGACGGGTAAGTGGCGAGGCGAACGGTGAGTGAACGGAAGACAAACGACAGACGAGCGGCTGAAAACGGCATGCGAACGGCAGAGGAGACGCAGAGAGAGCGGCAAGCGAAGATACAGAAGCGTCAGACAAAGCGGCGGGCGAAACGACAGACGTAGCGGAGAAAAAATAAGGCAGAGCCTGCTTAGAGCAGGCTCCGCCTCGCTGAAATATAAATAAGGGGGAAAATTGAGTAGACGAAATCGGTATTCCCGATCGGACGCATTGCGTAATTTCGTGCATTCCGCACTGTGTACACAAGCGCCGGACAACATTCCCTGTCGACATTTGTGTTCTCCGGCTACAGCCGGACAGCCTTTTCGGGCGGTGCCGTAAAAGGCACGTGCCTGTTTTTGCTGTGTCTCATTCCAAAGCACAAGAAGATCGTATCCGTCGCACGGCAAATTGCGGAATGACCGCAAAAGTCTTTTGCCGTTTAAGTCGGCAGGGGATAGGATAAGCAGCCCGCAGGGCGTAAGCACTGCGGGCGAATAAACAAATTTATTCAGTTTTCAGGAACTTTGTAAGCATTTTGTTTCTTTGCATTTCCATAATCGGTACGGGCGCATCCCACCTGCAGCGCGTTCAGCCTGCCCGCAAAATCTGAAACTTTGGCCTATTGAATCGTTCCCATCCTAAAATCGTACATTGGACCGCCCTCCTGTTAAGCAAGTTTTCTCAGGTCTGATTTGTACATAGCAGTACCTCCCTTCTTTCCGGCATGAACTTCGGCTGCGCCTCTTCATCCGGCCCCTCTTTTCCGATAAGCCTAAGTGTGATTGCGGCGTACTGCCCCGGTTCCGCTCCGCTGCTTCCCGATCGAAATTTCCTTACCTTTCTCTTTACCCTTGCGCCGATATTCCCTGTGCACAATTTCCGGTGGAAACCAACGCAAATTATTTTGTATTGGGAGAGATGCAGCTTTCGCGTGCCGTCCATTGAGTTGTACCGAGGGAAAAGCGTTAGGATTTTTTCCCTTTGGTCAATTTTATTATACCATAACTTTTTCCCTTGTCAAGAGTGTTTTGAAAAAAATTTTAATATTTCTGAAAATTATCACATATATATGGTAAATTTTCACAATTTTGGGAGGTATTTGAAAATACGTCGAATTAATGCAGGGTATCAAAGCGAATATCAAAGGCAGCTTTGGCTAAGGGGAGGGCATTTTCACCGAGGGTCTTAAGAAGGTGCGGGTAGAATCTTTGCAGACTTTGGC